>DJPO01000068.1 GCA_002437405.1 Opitutia bacterium UBA6410
CCCTCTTCGTAATAAACGCCGAGGTTATACTGCGCTGTAGCAAAACCCTTCTTTGCCGATTTTTCCAAGTATTCAACGGATTTCTTAAAATCCTTATCTGTTCCAACTCCATCTTTATAACAGACGCTTAAATTATATAAAGCGGGAGCAAATTCGCTTTTTGCGGACTCGTTATACCACTTAAAGGCCTCGGAGCCATTTTTTTCAATTCCCCAGCCGTTTTCATAACAGCAGCCCAAATTGTATTGAGCAGGTGCAAAGCCCTGCTCTGCTGATTTTTTATACCAGTACACGGCTTTAACCATATCTTTGGAGACGCCTTTTGCGAAATTATAGCGTGTGCCCATATCGTATTGAGCCATAGCATCGCCATTTTCGGCTTTCGTTTTTACGGTATTAAATGCGTTATCCGCGAGCGTTGCAAACGAAGTTATTGCGCTAATGAAAACTGTAAAAAATATATAAAAACTCCTTTTCATATTTCCAAAAATAAAAAATCCTTGCATCTATATTTCGACAAAATAAAGAATATATTCCATCTATATCCTAAAGTTTTTGGTAAATTCAAGAAAATTGGCGGAAGTAATTTTGGCATGCATTAAAGAGCTTGACAACATACTTCAAGAATCATCAAATCATGGTATATTGAGAGGAATGGAAAAATTTATATGAAGTATATTTTTTTGATTGGCTTAGTTTCTTTTTTTTGGGGGACGGCGGTCGGGTTTGGCGAAATTAAAATCGATACTGCCATTGAGGGCGGGAATGCCGAAATTGTTTCTGTTAAAGATTCAACTATCACTTTCCGTCCGCAGCTGCGCGACACTCAGGAATGGTGGTTTTATTGGAGATTCGATATTCTCGGTGCGCAGGGGAAAACCGTCACGCTTCAGGGTGCCGACAGAAACTGCTTTGATTACGAGGGCGCGGCGGTCTCTTTTGACGGCGGTAAATCGTGGAGGTACACGGGGAATAATTCCGTGGATTTCAAAAACAAAAGGTTGTCGATAGCCGTCCCGGAAGGCGCGACGCGCGTCGGCGTTTCATTCGCGATTCCGTATACATCGGAAAATCTCGGCCGGCTTTTGAAAAAGTATTCCGAGAAGCCCGAATTTAAAGTCCACCCGCTCGCAAAAACCAAAAAAGGCAGGCAAAACATTTATATTACGCTCGAACCCGTCGGGCGCGAGGCGGTAAAAAAAGTCGCGTTCACCGCAAGGCACCACGCCTGCGAAATGACCGCAAACTATGTGATTGACTGCATTGTAGCGCGCTATTTTTCCGATACTCCGCAGGGGAAATGGGCACGCGAAAATCTCGCGGTTTTCATTGTCCCGTTTATGGACTACGACGGTGTAATCGACGGCGACCAAGGCAAAAACCGCGCTCCGCACGACCACAACCGCGACTATATCGATACGATTTATCCGTCGGTTGCCGCGATAAAAAAGGAACTTCCCCGATGGGCGGACGGCAAACTTCTTTTTGCGATAGACGTCCACTGCCCGTACATTTCCGCCCGCAATCCCGCAAAAGAGATAAACGACAGGTTGATGTTCACTGCGCCGCAGAGCGATTTTGCGAACAAAAATCTCGAGAAATTCACGGCGTTGCTTTCGTCCGAGCTTGCCGAAGACCCTGCCCGCCCCCAGTTGAATCCGAACGACATTGTGAAATTCGGGACGATGTGGAATACGCAAAAAAAGCCGATAAACTTCAAGTTTTGGGCGGAGAGGCTGCCGTCGTGCGAATTCGGGACATCGCTTGAAATTCCGTACACGAACATTTCGGGCAAATGGATTTCCACGCCCGAAAATGCGGGATATGTCGGCGAAAAAATTCTCGACGCCACAATAAAATATCCCGCGTCGAAAAAATAGCCCGCTTCCCCCGCCCTAATAAAGCCTTTGAAAGTCGGTCGGGCGCGGGTGTTAGTTTGGTTGGATTTGTCTATTGCGCCCCTTCCCTGCGGCAATGTTGTTGCCGCATTTTTTTCTCGGGAGATAGGGGCGATTTATGTTTTTTCTATTTCTTCGATTCCCAAACTACTGTTGTTATCGAGCGCGGGGCGAGTGTTATTTTTTGCGAATCGAGGTCGAAACCGACTGCCGCCAAGTCGCTGCGCTCGTCCGTCTTGTATACGCCCTTTATGTGCATCTTATTGTCGATTTGTGCGTTAACGGGCTCGAAGTTATGGGTCATATTCACGAAGACGGCGACTATTTTCTGCCTGTCGGGCGAAATGTATGCCGAAGCGAAAATTTTCGCCAAGTCGTCCGCGCCTGCGATTTCTATACGCTGGTAGTTCGGACGGATAAAGAAGGAATAGTTGCCGAGTCCCCAGAGGATTTTGTTCGGGCGGACATCGCGCCCCTTCTTGGCGTCTTCGACAAATCCCTCGGCGTCGAGCAGCGCGCAAATGCCGTCGCGCAGTTCGCTCGCAACCCAGTAGCTCCAGCTGTGGGAGTTGCCGTACACGAAATCGGCGTAAATGATTTTCGCCATATGCAATGCAACCTGCATATCGTTATATGTACGGCTTTGCCAGTCGGGTGTGAATCCGTCGAGCTTTTTGGGATCGGCGCAAAAACCCATTAGGCACCATTCGGTTTGGTGGAATTCGATTCCGTATTTCTTCGCGGCGGCGGCTACCTTTTCGCGGACTTCGCGCAGCTGTTTGTTTTTGTAGTGGGTGTGGTAACTGTGTGCGCCGATTTGCCGCGCGAGCGTCTTCAAGTCGCCGATATAGTCTTTGCTTGCGGGGTTGAAGAATGCGTAGATTTGGTTGTAGGCGGTGTCCTCTTTGGGGTTTTTGTTTAGTTTTTCGAACATATCGTACCCGTAAAGATGGGCAATCGAATCCGCTTCCGAAAGAAGGATTTTCGTCGGCAGGTTGCGCTTGGAAATAGATTTGTCAAGCTCGACAGCGAGCCTTTTGATTTCGGGATTCAGCCACGGCGAGCCCTCCTGAAAATCGACGTCCCACTTCCACGCGGGTTCGTTTACGGGGCTTATGTATTTTATAAAAAAGCCCTCGTCGGAGAGGTTTTTCGCGATTTGCGCCATATATTCGGCGAAATCGTCGTAGCAGTCGTCTTTTAGGTTCGAGCGGAAGTCCGCCTCGCTTTTGCTGAAAGACGAATTTTTCGTCATCGAAATCGGCGGCGTGTTTGTAAAAAGCAGGAAATTTTCGCAGCCGTATTCCTTTGCCTTCCCCATAAAATAGCGCAACCCTTTGCAGCTCGACATATCTATTTTGCCGTTTTTGTCGAGGAATGTGCGCGCGCCGCGCCACGGGAATTTAATCGGCGATTCGTCGCCCTCCAGCGAGCCGCCGCCGAGATTCACGCGCCAGAGCGAAAGCCCGATACCCTCGGGATTCCCGCTTTCGTCGAACTTTTGGGAAAAGAGCAGCCTTGCGGTTTTCTCCTTCAAAAAGTCCTCCCAATAGTCGCCGATATACTGGGTGCTCCACGCATCGCTTGCCCCGAAATATTCTATGGTTTGAAAAGTCTTTGTCGGGTCGATTTTCACATTTAAGTCCGCGAACGCCTGCAAAGAGCAGATTGCCGCAAGTGCGGATATTGCCGTTTTTATTTCCATTTTCATATGTATATTTATATTGAGTTGTAAAATTTGCGGGCTTCTTTGTAGATTTCCGACTTCCTGTCCTTTGCGCGGCGGAAGTATTCTATCAAAGTTGCGTTGGCGTCGCGCCGTTCGCCGAGCGAGAACAGAGCGCGGGCGTCGTAATAATAGGCTCGCGCGCCCCAGTATTCAAAGTGGAAATACAACACGAAAACCCTTTCGAAATAGACGTGTGCCTTCGCCCAGTCGCCCTGCTCAAACCAGTTTATCCCGACTTTGTATGTCGCCTCCGCCGCGATTTCGCCCTTCGCGCGTCTGTTCATCACAACTTTCAGATAAGCAGAATCCGCCGCTGCGTATTTTTTCATCAGCCTCAGCGCGTCGCCCTCGGCAATCAGAAGCCGTCCCTGATACTCGATTTCGGGCGGGGCGAGAAGCTGCGCGTTTTTTGCGAAAACCGCCCCCTTTTCGTACTCTTTTTTTGAAGTATAGTATTCCGAGAGAATCAAAGCCGCGCGCCACGAATAGGGTGCGGACGAATATTTTTTCAGGGACTCTTCGAGCGCGGCAACATCGAAATCCCCCGCCCCGCCCCGCAGGTTTTGGTCGATTTTTTCGATTTGCCCCAAGAGCGAAAGCTCGGACTGTTTTGGGGTGATTTTTTTGCAGCTTAGCATTTCAAGGCGCGATACGGCGACCGCGCTGTCCCCGCGCAGCCCAGAGATGTCGATACTTTCGGCGAATTCGTCGCCCGAGATTTTAGCGTCGATAAAAATGTCAACGCCGATTGCCGAAATTTCGCCGAAGTCTTTTTTTAATGCGCTTTCGAAAAACCTTTTGGCTTGGGATTTTTCGCCAAGCTCCCAAAGCGACTGCGAATAATACCACGCAACTTGGGCGTCGGCGGGATTTGCGTTTGCGAATTTTTCGAGCGATGTTTTCGCGATTTCGGGCTTGCCGTTAATCAGCGAGATTTTCGCGCATTGCACGCCAGCCGCTACGTCCATTCCGTCGGGCGCGTGCGCGGCGGCGTATTCGAGCATTTTGAAGGCGTCGGGCGAACCCTCGTTTGCGTATATCGACCCGAGCAGATACGCGGCGATCCCCGAAGTCTGCGAGCCGTCGAGCTTCACCTGTCTGAAAAGTTCCTTCGCCGCCGCGTAGTCGCCCCGCGCGTAGAACGACGCCCCGCGCTCGACGAAATCCTTCGCCGTCGCCGAGTTCCCCGAGTCCGCCGTCCCCGCCGCAAATGCGCCGTGGCAGGCTGCGGCGAACAGAAAAATTTTCACAAAAATTCGCATAGAATCTCCCTTAATTCGTCCAAGGTTTTGGTTTTCAAAATTTTTACCCTTGCGGCTTTGAATCCCGCGCCGTCCTTTAGAAATCTTATCGTCTGGCTGCGGATATGCGTGATGTTGTCCGCCGATACGCCCGAATCCCGACCGTCGCACATAAGCTCGGCGTATTTGAGCGCAAGCTTGGCGCGCTCGGCGGGGGTCGGCGGCTGGTACTCTCTGCCGTCGATTTTGCTTTTCACCTGCAAAAACACCCACGGATTCCCCAACGCCGCCCTACCTATCATAAAGCCGAAACACGCGCTGGAGCGCAGCTGTTGGGCGGAAAGTTTTTCCACCGACCCGTTGCCGATGAGTGGAATTTTTAGCGATTGGGCGGTTTTTTCGATAAGCTCCCAGTCGGCGTCGCCCGAGTACCCCTGCGATTTTGTCCGCCCGTGCAGGGTTATCATTTTCGCTCCCGCGTCCTGCAACATTTCGGCGGCGGCGGGGACTACGATTTCGGACTTCGACCACCCCGTGCGCATTTTCGCCGTAATCGGAGTTTTTTTGACGCCCTGCGTCATCGCCCGAACTATTTTGCACATTTTATCGGTATCGCGCAAAAGCAGGCTGCCCGCCCCCGCCCCGACGGCGTTCGGCGCAGGACAGCCGAAATTCACGTCGATAAAATCGGGCGAAAGACGCTCCTCGACAATCGCGACGGCGTCCGCCATCTCGGCGGGATCCGAGCCGAAAATCTGGATTCCGAAAGGTCTTTCCGACGCCCCGAACGAGATTTTTTCGAAAATCCGCGCCGCGTTTGCGGTAATCGCCCTGCAATAGACGAACTCGCTGACGACGCCGTCCGCGCCGCCGAATTCCCTGAAAATCTTGCGGCAGGCTCCGTTTGTGTATCCCGCCATCGGCGCGAGAAACAGAAAATTCTTTTTCAGAAAGTCCATGACACAAACCCCTGCGCCGCCTTGACGCAAAATACCCCCGCATTATATACAAAGTGGGCGACGATACACGGGGCGAGCGAGCGCAATTTGTTCGCGGGGCAAAAGCGCAAGGTATAGAAAAGAACCGAGGCGAAGAAGACAAAAAGCGTGTCGCGGGCGGCCTTTGCCGTAAGATTTATCGAAAATGCCGCGTCGGAGACCGAGCCGTTTTCGGGAACTGCGTAGTCCCACAAAAACGGGTGGGCGAGCGCAAAGAGCGCGGAAAAAACAAAAACTCCGCCCCAAAGAAAAATTTTTCCTCTTCCGAGAATCAGATTGCCCAAATATCCCCTGAAAATAAGCTCCTCGATAAACGACGCCCCGAACCACGAAAGCAACGCCAAGCACCCGACTTTCGACTGGGCTGCGACATCTCCCGCCAGAATTTCCGTCCCCGAGACTACCGCGAGCCACAAAGCTCCCGCAATCGCCCCCAGCGCGACGACTGCGCCCGAAGCGGGCTTTGCCGCGGGGAATGCGCCCTTGCGCGGCTTGCCGTTTTTCGAAAAATAAAACAGGTCGCCGAGCCACGACTTGAAAAGCCACGCGGCTATCGCGAATGTCGCGAGCGAATAAAAAGCGGAGTCTCCCATATCAGCAAAAAGCCCCCCAAACCACTATCGCAACTTGCAGAACCACCATCAGGGCGACCAAAATATACACGCCGACAAAAAATTTGTCGGTTTTAAATTTCATAATTTCGGGCGATTTTTTCATATATATAATAGGGAAAAATTTTTCTCGCAAACGATAATGCCCGCGCCGCCGCAGATTCTCAAGAAAAAACGCGCCCGAAGAAAATTTTTGCCGAAATCCGATTTTTTTATAAAAAAAATGTTGCAAGTCGGAGACAAACTTCGACAATGACGGCTTCATTCATACAATTTTTATCAACCCAATAAAAAGGAATAAAAATGATCAAAGTAGGCATTAACGGTTTCGGCCGTATCGGCCGCATGGTTTTCCGCGCTGCAGTAGAAAACTTTGCTAACGACATCCAGATCGTCGGTATCAACGACCTTCTCGATCCTGATTACTTGGCTTATATGCTCAAGTACGACTCCGTCCACGGCAGATTCGCCGGCGACGTCAAGGCGGAAGGCAACTTCCTCGTCGTAAACGGCCAGAAAATCCGCATCACCGCTGAAAAAGACCCCGCGAATCTCAAGTGGGACGAAGTTGACGCCGACGTCGTCGTTGAATCGACTGGCTTCTTCCTCACCGAAGAACTCGCTTCCGCTCACCTCAAGGCTGGCGCGAAGAAAGTCATCATGTCCGCTCCCTCCAAGGACGCTACCCCGATGTTCGTCTACGGCGTAAACGACAAGACCTACGCCGGTCAGAAAATCATCTCGAACGCTTCCTGCACGACGAACTGCTTGGCTCCCATCTCGAAGGTTCTCAACGAAAAGTTCGGCATCAAGCGCGGCCTCATGACGACCGTACACGCTGCTACCGCTACCCAGAAGACCGTTGACGGTCCCTCCAAGAAAGACTGGAGAGGCGGCAGAGGTATCCTCGAAAACATCATTCCCTCGTCCACTGGCGCGGCTAAGGCGGTCGGCAAGGTTCTCCCCGAACTCAACGGCAAGCTCACTGGTATGTCCATGCGCGTACCCTGCTCCGACGTTTCGGTTGTCGACCTCACCGTCGAACTCGAAAAAGCGTGCTCGTACGAAGACATCTGCAAGGCTATGAAGGAAGCTTCCGAAGGCGAACTCAAGGGCATCCTCGGCTACACCGACGAAGCTGTTGTTTCGACCGACTTCCGCAACTGCCCGAAGACCTCCATCTTCGACGCTAAGGCTGGTATCCAGCTCGACCCGACTTTCGTCAAGGTCGTTTCCTGGTACGACAACGAATGGGGCTATTCCAACAAGGTTTTGGAAATGGCTCGCGTTATCGCCAAGTAATAATGCGGCACATAGGGCAAGACTTGCGTTTTGCCCGCCAATTAAAGGACGCGCAAATTCTGCGCGTCTTTTTTTGCGCAGATTTTGCACAAATTTTCGGGTCTATAGACCCCCACATCAAACCGCCCCTACTCCGCTCTCCTGCCGAAAAATTTTTTCCCAAGCTTCCAAGCAAATTTTCCCCGACTTCCGCCGCCCCGTTTGTCCCCGAAAATCCGAAAAAATTTATGCAAAAAACGGCGGATATTGCGTTTTAAAAACTTGCATTTCGCAAAGGGACATTCATTATTGAGCGAAATTTTTACATAAACACCATAAAAATTATGTCACAGATAAAGACGATTAAAGACGTAAACCTCAAAGGAAAAAAAGTCTTCGTACGCGTTGACTTTAACGTTCCCTTCGACACTAAGGGCGAAATCAGCGACGATACCCGTATCGTAGCGGCTTTGCCGACTATCAAGTACCTCGTCGACGAAGGTGCTATGGTTGTGCTTACCAGCCACCTCGGCCGCCCGAAGAGCAAGGAAGACAAACAGTTCTCGCTCGCGCCCGTTGCCAAAGCTTTGGCTGAAAAACTCGGCAAGAACGTCGTATTCGTCGACGACTGCATCGGCCCGAAGGTCAAGGAAGCATGCGCCGCTATGAAGGCTGGCGATGTCGTCCTCCTCGAAAACTCCCGCTTCTACCCCGAAGAAAAGAAAAACGATCCCGCTTTCGCAAAGCAGCTCGTCGAAGACACTGGCGCGGAAGCATATGTCAACGACGCTTTCGGCACTGCCCACAGAGCACACGCCACCACAGCGGGCGTTGCGGCGTATCTGCCGATTAAAGTTGCGGGTCTGCTCATCGAAAAGGAACTCGAATTCCTCGGCTCGAAGACCGAAAATCCCGTCCGCCCCTTCACCGTCATTCTCGGCGGCTCGAAAGTTTCCGACAAAATCACCGTCATCGACTCGCTCCTCGACAAGTGCAACTCCATGCTCATCGGCGGCGCAATGGCGTACACCTTCGCGCTCGCGCAAGGCAGAAAAGTCGGCAACAGCCTCTGCGAAGCCGATAAGGTAGACCTCGCAAAAGCGGCTCTCGCCAAGGCTAAGGAAAAGGGCGTAAACTTCCTCCTGCCCGTAGACAACGTCGTCTCCAACTCGATTGACTTCGCAAACGGCACTGTCGGCGAACTCAAGGTTATGAGCGACATCGAAGACGGCTGGTCCGGCGTCGACATCGGCCCGAAGACCGTAGAACTCTATAAGAACGAAATCGCCAAGAGCAAGACTATCCTCTGGAACGGCCCCATGGGCATTTTCGAAATCAAGGCTTGCGCTCAGGGCACGTTCGCAATCGCCGAAGCAGTCGCAAAGGCTGACGCGGTCAGCATCGTCGGCGGCGGCGACTCCGTCAAGGCGGTCAAGAAGAGCGGCTATGCAAAGGACGTAACTTTCATCTCCACAGGCGGCGGCGCGTCCCTCGAATTCCTCGAAGGCAAAGAGCTCCCCGGCGTGGCGGTTCTCGACAGAAAATAATTTCAAAATCAAATAAAGGAAAATAAAATGTCCCGCAAATATTTCATCGCAGGAAACTGGAAAATGAACAAGACGGCCGCCGAAGCGACCGCCCTCATCGACGCAATCAAGGCAAAAGTCGGCTCGCAGGATAAGGTGGACGTTGCTGTATGCCCGCCCTTCACCGCTCTCGACGCCGCTTCCAAGGCTTTGGCTGGCTCGACAATCAAGCTCGGCGCGCAAAATATGCACTTCGAAGCGCACGGCGCATTCACGGGCGAAGTTGCCGCCGATATGCTCAAGGAATTCTCCTGCACATACGTTATCCTCGGCCACAGCGAACGCCGCGAATACTTCAAAGAATGCAACTGCCTCATCAACAAAAAGGTAAAGGCAGTCTTGGCTAACGGTATGAAGCCCATTCTCTGCGTAGGCGAAAAGCTCGAAGAACGCGAAGCCGGCAAAACCCTCGACATTGTTTCCGAACAAACCGTAAAAGGTCTCGAAGGCATCAGCAAGGAAGACGCAAAGAATGTCGTAGTTGCATACGAACCCGTTTGGGCAATCGGCACAGGCAAAACCGCAACTCCCGCAATGGCGCAGGAAGTTCACGCGGCTATCCGCAAGGTTTTGGCTGACGCATTCGGCGCGGACGTGGCGGATTCGATTCAAATCCTCTACGGCGGCTCGATGAAGCCCGAAAATGCCGACGCGTTGCTCGCGGAAAAGGACATCGACGGCGGTCTCATCGGCGGCGCAGCTCTCAAGGCTGACAGCTTCGTAGCCCTAATCGAAAGCGCTCAAAAGCGGTAGTACCGCTTCCATTGAAGGGGCTTCGCCCCTTACGGCGATTTGCTTTGCAAATTGCGCCTATCTCCACAAAACCTGTGGTTAAAATAAAGCGCATTTGCCTAAGTTTAATTATTCATAAACCCGTCCCAAGTGGACGGGTTTTTTATTGAAGGGGGCAAAGCCCCCTTTCGAAGATTGGCTCGCCAATACTTCTATCCCCTCTCAATCGTCAAGGGGGTTAAATTGTATATTTTTTTTGAAGATTTATTTCGATAATACCTTATGAGCTGTACCCAAAAATAGACCAAAGAGCTAAGGGAGTAAATTGACTTGGTTGATGTTATTGTTGATTGGTTTTATTGATTCAAGTTTATTTTC
>DJPO01000092.1 GCA_002437405.1 Opitutia bacterium UBA6410
ATCAAGCCTGATTTCACGCGCCCCAAAAAAAAGCGGAGCAATGCTCCGCTTTTTTTGCGTTAGATTCTCTTTTCCTTGACCTTGGACGCCTCACGACCAACGCGGTCGCGGAGGTAGTAGAGACGCGCGCGCATCGGGACGGATTCGCGTTCGACTTCGATCTTCTCGACGTTCGGCGAATTTACCGGAAATACTCTTTCGACGCCTTCGCCGTACGAAATGCGGCGAACCGTAAATGTTTCGTGGATTCCGCTGCCCTTTCTCGCGATTACGATACCCGAGAAAATCTGGATACGTTCCTTGTCGCCTTCGCGCACTTTCGTGTGGACGCGTACGCCGTCGCCGATTTTGAAGTTGGCTTTGTCGGCTTTGATTTGGTCTTTCGTGATTTCTTTCAACAACTCTTGGTTCATTGTTTATTCCTTTGTTTTAAATATGTCTTGTCTGCGCTCCTTCGTTTTTTCCACCTGTTTTTGCACGCGCCAAGCCTCGATTGCCGCGTGGTTGCCCGACAATAGCACTTCGGGAACTTTCATTCCCCGAAATTCCGCCGGTCTTGTATATTGTGGAAAAGCGAGAAGATTGCCGTTAAATGAGTCAAACGTCAAGGAATTTTCTTCGCCCAAAACGCCTTTTACGTATCTCGCCACCGTGTCGGCCAAAACCGCCGCCGGCAACGTGCCGTTTGTAAGGACGTAATCGCCTATAGAAATTTCCCTGTCTATGACGCAATCGCGGATTCGTTGGTCGATGCCCTCGTAATGCCCGCTGAGGATTATCAAGTGCCCCGCGTTGGACAGCTCGGAAGCTATTTTCGGCGAGAGTTTTTCGCCGTCGGGGCACATGTAGATTCTCGTGCAGTTCGGAGTTTGCAGGGCTTCAATCGCGGCGAAGACGGGTTCGGGCTTCATCACCATTCCAGGGCCGCCGCCGAAGGGGCGGTCGTCGGTGACTTTGTGTACGCCCTCCGCCCAATCGCGGATATTGTGCACTTGCAAATCGAGGATTCCGGCATTTTGCGCGCGTGCCAACATACTCTCGCCAAGAAAGCCCGAAAGCATATTCGGAAAGAGCGTGAGAAAGTCGATTTTCAACTTCGCGGACATTGCGCAAAAACGGACATCTACACAAAGACCCGTCGGCAATGCGACGGGTCGGAGGTGGATTTAAAAGGGATTAGGCGTTGGCCGCTTCGGCCTTGGCTTTCTTGAGAAGAGCCTTGACGGTATCGGTGGGCTTTGCGCCTACGCTAACCCAGTAGTCCGCTCTTTCGAGATTGATTTTCGACAGAACCTCCTTGCCTCTGGGGCTGGGATTGTACATGCCGAGAGTTTCGACAAACTTGCCGTCGCGACGCGATGCGCTTTCGGCTACGACTACGCGATAAATGGGGTTATGCGCCGCGCCGTTTCTTTGAAGTCTGATTTTAAGTGCCATATTGTTTTGTTGTTATTTTATTTTTGATTTTTGCAAATACCGCGCAAACTTCGGGTTTATTAGCCGCATTTTCGCCGAGAGAACTTGACGGGAACCAAGGATAACCACCTGTATCTGAATCTTCCCCGTTTGAGGCGAAAAAAATAAGCCCGCACTTTGTGCAATATTTATCGAACAATACAATCCTTTGGGGGAATGCATTGCAAGAAAAATTTTCGGATTTCGGCGGATATTTCCGCCAAAAAAATAAAAAAAGCGCGTTTCGGGAATTTTACGAAACGCGGGGAAATTAAACCGACATATCCGCAAGCGGATTGCGGATATGAAAGAAAAAAAACCTTATTCGGCGGGTTTTGTCTTGGGAAGACCCGTCACGCGCGTGACCGTCTTAATCGAACCGCGTTTGCGCAAAAGGTCGATGCGTTCAAAACGCTTGAGAACGCTGCGCTTTTTGGAAGATGCGGAACCACTGCTTTTGAAACTGCTATGCTGGGACATAATTCTCTCCTTTTATAAAATCAATAAAACGCCTTATTAAAGAAACGGATTTTCAAATTGCAACACTTTTTTGAACCAAGCGGAAAGTTTTTTAATTTTCATAGGGATATTTGCCGTTTACGGGCAGATTTCGGTACAAATCGCGGCGCGGCGGATTCTTCTGCGGGTGCGGCTTCGCGGGCGAGTCTTCCGCAGAGCCGCCCATTTTGCGGAGCAGCCACGATGACAGCAACGCCGCGTTGAGGCTGAAAAGCCCGATTCCGCAAAACATCAGCCCCATCGCAACACACCTGCCCTGCATCGTAATCGGATACACGTCGCCGTAGCCTACCGTGCTGACGGTATCGACCGCCCACCAGAGGGCGTCGAAATAGCTTTTGATGTTGGCGTCGGCGGACTCGCTTTCGAAGTGCAAAACGAGCACCGAGGAAAGCAGCATTCCCCCGCAAAGAAGTACCGCCGAAAGAAAAAACGTCGCCGCAAATGCGTTTGCGAAGAAATTCCCGCGCCGCCCGCCGTTTCCCAGCCCGTAGTTGCGGATAATCCGCGCCGCGCTCGCGATTCTGCCGAATCGCAGAAAAGTCATAAACGGCAGCGCGGAAACGAGGTCAATCCAGCCCCACTTCCAAAATCCGAGTTTGTCCGAATTTGCGAGCCACCGCCAAACCACGTCCACGAGAAAAAACACGCACGCAAAAAAATCGGCGATTTTCAGGATTTTGACCGCCTCGGGATTGGGCGTAAAAAAGAACGGATACGCAATTTCGCAAAAGACCACGACCGTCCAAAAAAGGACAAAGGCGTACCATTGTCCCGAAGGCGGCGGAATTTTCCGAAACAAAATTTTCATCAATGCAGTTAGACAGAAATCCGCCCGCAAAGTTGCGGTTCAAAAGAGGCGAAAAAAAATCCGAACCCCGCTGCGGGATTCGGATTTGCATATTCGGAAATTTTTTTTAGAAACGCAGGATAAACGCATTCGAGATCACGTTTTTCAGCTCGCGTTCGGTAATCCAGACGGGGCCGTCCTTACTAACGCCCGCGAGCAGATACTCGTTCGTCTTCTTGTTGAAACCGAGCACGAGAGCCTGCAGGAAAACCCTGTCGCGGCTGACCGCGATTTTCTTCTTTTCGAGCTTCTTGACCGCCTTTGCCCATTCTTCGGGCGACTTGGCGTTTTTACGCTCGGCGGTGCGCTCCTTCAAATCGTTGTCGTAGATATCGCTTTCGGCGACCCAGCACAAGAGCGGGATACCGTCGGAAAGGCGGTTGCGGGTGTTGTTCGGAGTGAAACCGACTTTCTGAAGACCCATTCCCTTTGTGTTCAAATACTTGTTGACGCCCGCGATAATACCGTCAACGGACACGAGCTCCTTGCGCTTGCCCTTTTTGTCGACCGCCCCCGTGGCCTTGTCTACAGACGCCGCGAGCTTTTCGAAATCAAGCTCGTTGTCGACATACGAGACGAGCGCGAGCATTGTGATGTGCAGATTCCTGACCTTCGCCATCGTGGCTTCGTCGGGGAACGGGAGCTTTTTTATGCAAGTGTCGCCGAAGTCGTTTGTTTCGACGCGCGATTTAAACTCCTGCTTCAGTTCGGACTTCGACTTATCCTTCGCGCCGTCCGCCGCGGGAGCGGCAAAGCACGCCGAAGCGGCAAACGCCGCAATGATTGAAAGCAAAATTTTAATCTTCATATAAAAAATACTCCTTTATTAAATAGTAGCGGGAAAAGACGGATTTTGTCAACAACAATAGCCACGCCCGCAGAGTCGAAACGCGCCACGCCACTGTCCAAGCCCAAACGCCAGAAGACGCAGCCCTGCGCCAGAAGCCCGATAACGAACGCCGGCAGTTCTGCAATCAGACACCCCCGCCGTTCGTAGTTCAGCCGCCCGACGCCTACGACGCCCAACGTCCGACACCAATCAAAGAACGCTCGGGGAATTTACCTCGTAGCCCGTGCCGATTCCGCCGACACCCTTGCCCATGTCTTCGCCGTCGCCGAAATAGGCGGGGTCGTTCCACGAAGCGGGCATTTCGCAACCCGCGAGAAGCAGTGCGGCAAACGCCGCGAGAGCCAACGCAAAAAATTTCGCAAAAGAATTTTTCATATGCAAAAGAGAATGGAAAAAATTTTCCGATTTTCAATAAACAAATGCGGCTATTCGTCGGCTGAGGCGTCCTGAAGCGACTGCGTGGCGGACTCCCATTCCGAATAAAGCGCGTCGATTTTCGACTTGAGCGCATTGTACGACTCGGTAATCGACGAACATTGCGCGCCGCGTTTGAAGAAGTCGGGCGACGCCATTTCGGCCTCGATTTCGGCGAGGTCGCTCTCGGCGGCGGCGATTTCCGACTCCAAGCGCGCGACGTTCTTTTTGAGCGCGGAAAGCTCGGCGCGCTTTTTCGATGCCTGCATTTTTCGCTCTTTGTACGAAGAAACGGGCTTGGCTTGGGCGGTCGGGGAGTTTTTCAGATTCAACCGCCCCTCCGCCTTGATTTTCTCGACATACGCGGACAAATTGCCCTGATAGACGCGCAAGCCCGCGGGACTTAGCTCGTAGACTTTGTCGACGATGGGGTCGAGAAACGCCCTGTCGTGGCTTACGATAAGGTATGTGCCGCGATACGCCGCCAACGCCTGCGCGAGAATGTTCTTGGAATTCATATCCAAGTGGTTGGTGGGCTCGTCGAGGAGCAGAAAATTGAAATCGCGCAAGAGCATTTTTGCGAGCGCGAGCCTGTTTTTCTCTCCGCCCGAAAGAACCCCGACCTTCTTCAAAACATCGTCGCCCGTGAAAAGGAACGAACCCAGCAGCCCCCGAACCTCCCCTTTGCGCTCCATCGGCGCGGCGGAAAGAGCCTCCTCCAATACGTCGTTTGACTTGTCGAGCTCCTCGGTTTGGTGCTGCGCGAAATACGACATTTTGACGTTCAGCCCGAACTCGACAGTGCCCGAATCGGCGGCGAGAGTGCCCGCGATAATCTTCGCGAGCGTACTTTTGCCCGCGCCGTTCACGCCAACAAGCGCGGCACGCTCCCCTCGTTCGAGCGTCATTGAAACGTCGTTCAAAACCTTGTGGTCGCCGAACGATTTGCAGATGTTGCGAACGTCCAAGACTATCTGCCCAGTGCGCTCGGGCTCGGGGAATTTGAAATTTATCTGACGTTCGTCGGACTCGATTTCAATGCGCTCGATTTTGTCCATCGCCTTGATTCGGCTTTGAACCTGAGCGGCTTTGCTGCTTTTGTAGCGGAAACGCTCGATGAATTTTTCGGTCTTTTCGAGCGACTTGCGCTGGTTCTCGGCGGCGCGCTCGAGATGGTGCTTGCGGGCGACGGATTCGGTTTCGTAAAAATCGTAGTTGCCCGCGTAAGTGTCGAGCCGCCCGCGCGAAAGGTGGAAAGTGCGGTTTGTGAGGGCGTTCAAAAACGCCCTGTCGTGGCTGACGAGCAAAATCGCGCCCGCGTAGGACTTCAGATAGTCCTCGAGCCACGCAATGGACTCGATGTCCAAGTGGTTGGTGGGTTCGTCGAGCATCAAAAGCGACGGCGTTTTCAGAAGGAGCTTTGCAAGGGCAATGCGCATCTGCCAGCCGCCCGAGAACTCGGAACACGGGCGCGGCATATCGGAAATTTTGAAGCCCAAGCCGAGCAAAACAGTCTCGACGCGCGAACGCAATTTCGACTCCTCGGCGTCCTCGAGCCTGTGCTGGATTTCGCCCATTTCGGCAATGGCGTCGGCATACTCGGGGGAATCGGCGTCTTGGGTGCGCACGATTTCGTCAACCTGAGCCATTCGGGCGCGCAGGGAAACGACATCGTCGAAAGCCGACTCCGCCTCCTCGTAAAGGGGGCGATTGCCGACGACGAGAGCCTCCTGCGGGAGATAGCCGATAGTCGCATACTTCGGCTTTGCAATGTTGCCGGAATCGGGCTGCTCGATACCAGCGAGAATTTTGAGCAAAGTGGTCTTGCCCGCGCCGTTGGAACCGACCAACCCAATGCGGTCGCCCTTGTTGATAACGGCGCAAACCCGATCGAAAATCGACCGAGCCCCGAAAGCCAAAGAAATTTCTTTTAGTTCAATCATAAAACAAGGGGAAATGGAGCAAGCCTTTGGGGGAATTTCCCCGAGTCGGATACCACAATATTAAGCCGAAGAGAATGCTTTTGTTTCCGCAAAATTGCAAAGTAATTTTACGGGGGAAAATAAAAAAAACAGGATTCGGAAATAAAACCGAATCCTCTATTTTTTGGG
>DJPO01000013.1 GCA_002437405.1 Opitutia bacterium UBA6410
CCACAATCTTTGACGAAGAGCGTTTTTTTGTTTCCTAATAAAAAAATAAAACAAATAGAATTACTCGAATCTAATAACCCAATACTCAAGGTATAAAAAAACGCGGCCGAATTCACGGTCGCGTTGAAATGATGATAAGCGTTAAAAAAATGCGTGCGGTAAGCAGTCGCTGGATGTAAATGACCGAGTTATTGGCAATTACGCAACAGCGGAAGACGCCGAGCGCATCGCCCGCCTTAACGAGTGGTAAATAGCAAGGCATTAATCCTTACACCACTTGACAACCGCGGGGCAGCTAAACCGCTACACTTTCTAATGTGAGCACAAAATTTTTTAAAAATCAACAAAAAAAGGAGAAATACACAATGATAAGCTACAGACACACCGAGTAAACCTGATCAGCAATGACCACGAGCGAATTACCCACAGCGTTTGCGGGCTACCGTTAAAACAGATATAGGAGTTTATAAACTAAAAAATCGAATTCCCCCGCTTTGCAGAAAAAAAATCTTCAAATCGTAGCAACAATAATATTGCTTGCAGGATAAAAAAACGGGCGGTAAATTTAAGGTTTCCCCAAGCGCCGCCCGATTTTTTAAACAAAATTTTTATGCCCCGACAAAGCGCATTACGAACGGTTCGGCGGAAACTTTGGGGTTGGTTTGCAGGGCGGCGCAGGCTTTCGCGATTGCCCCTTCCGTCGTGCTGTGTGTCGTGAGCAGCAGCCACGCCCTGCCCGCCGTTTTGCACGAACGCTGCATGAGCGTCTCAATCGAAATTCCCGACTCGGACAAAATCTTAGCGATTGACGCAAGCACGCCGGCTTCGTCGGCTACTTCCAGCCTGATATAGAATTTTCCAGATACTTCGTCGAGCGTCGCCACGCGCGCGTTTGCCGCGGGATTGGGCGCGAGTGCCTTGGGTTCGCCCATAATGTATTTCATCGCGTCGAAAATGTCGGCGATTACCGCGCTCGAGGTTGCGTCGCCGCCCGCTCCGCGCCCGATGTGGATTGTGCGCCCGACTACGTCGCCCGAGATTGCCACGGCGTTGAAAACTTCGTTGACATTTGCGACTGCGTCCGAGAGCGGAACGAGTGCGGGATAGACGGAGGCGAACAACGCCCCGTTTTCGCCGACCGTGCGGACTGTTGCGATAAGCTTTACGCGATAGCCGAAATCTTTCGCCCAATTCATATCTTCGAGCGTTACGCGCCTTATTCCGCTAACAATCGAAGGTTTGACCCAAACGCCGTGGGCGATGTATCCCAAGATGGAAATTTTGTGGGCGGCGTCGATTCCGTCCAAGTCGAGAGCCTCGTCAGCTTCGACGTATCCGAGGCGTTTGGCGTCGGTCAAAATGGTTTCGTAGGGGGCGTTTTCGCGCTCCATACGCGTCAAAATGTAGTTGCAAGTGCCGTTGAGGATTCCGTATATCAGCGGGAATTTGTTGGCGACAAGCCCTTCCCTCAATACTTTGATAATCGGGACTCCGCCAGCGACGCTCGCTTCGAAGAAATAGCTGCCCTTCGAGTTGTCGGCTTCGGCAAAAATCTCCGCCCCGCGCGAGCAGATTACCGCCTTGTTCGCGCTGACGACCGTCTTGCCGTTGCGCAACGCCGCCATTGTGTAGTCGAACGCGACGCCCGTGCCGCCCATCAATTCGCACACGATGTCGATTGTCGGGTCGTTGATGATTTCGTAGGGGTCTTGGGTCAATTTTTCGGCGGGGACTTCGACTTCGCGCTTTTTGGAGATGTCGCGCACGCACGCCTTTGCGAGTTCGTAATCGACGCCGAATCGCGCCGACAACCTTCCGCCCTCGAGATTCTTCCAGACCGCCTGCGCGACCGTTCCGAAGCCGATGAATCCGATTCTAAAAGTTTTTTTGCAAGTGTTCATAGAGAAAATTCGGGAAGGTGTTTAAAATCTGTTTTCCGTGCCTTTGAGAAGCCGCGCGATATTGCTGCGGTGCCGCACGATTATCACGACGGCAAGACCGAGCGATATATATAAATGCCCGTGCATTGTCGGGTAGATAAGCCAAGAGGCTATCGGCAGCGCGACGGCGAGGGAAATCGAAGCGAGCGAAACGTAGCGCGTCGAATAAAAGACAATCAGCCAAACGACGAGCCCCGCCAATATCGCCCAAAACATAACCGCCAAGAGTCCGCCGATTGCGGTCGAAACGCCCTTTCCGCCCTTGAAGCGCAGAAACGGCGAAAAGCTGTGCCCTATAACCGCCGAGCAAATCCCGACGTAGGCGAGCTGGTGCGGGTCGGCGAAATCCACGCCGAAAACCGCGGGATATAACGGCCAAGCGGCAGCGAGAAAGCCTTTTGCGGCGTCGAGCACAAAGCACAGGTTGCCCGCAAATTTTCCGCACACGCGCTTGACGTTCGTAGCCCCCGGATTTCCGCTGCCGGCTTTGAGAATATCGACTCCGCAACAACGGGCGATAATTACCGCGAACGGGATAGATCCCAAAATGTATCCCGCGGCGGCGACAACGAAAAATCCGGTGAGCGTACCCATACTATGAGAAATCCACTACGCGAACGGCTTCGACCTTGTCGAGAGCCTTGAGTTCGGCGATGGCAGCTTCAACGGGGAGAGCGTCGAGTTCGTAAACACTCAGAGCCATACCGCCCTTCTCGTCGCGCGAGAGGGTCATATTTGCGATATTGCAGCCGTATTTGCCGATAATCGAACCGATGATACCGACCATTCCGGGGGTATCCTGATTGCGCAGGAGGATTGCCGACTTGTTGTGGGGGTTGATTTCCACTTCGTGCGAGTCGATTCTGACAATCTTCGGGCGCGCGCTCGTGCCCATAACAGTGCCCGCTACGCTGCGGACTTCGCCGTTCTGGCAGTGTGCGACGACTTCGACGAGTTCCGAGTAGTCCGCTTGCGAGGAGCTGTTCACGCTTTCGACTTCAACGCCCAAGTGCTTCATTTTTGCGGGGGCGTTGACATCGTTGGCGTTTTCGGAAATCTTCGAGAGGTATCCCTTTTGGACTGCGAGAGTCAAAAGCTTGTTGTCGATGTTCCCGAGCTTGCCGAAATATTTTACGGACAACTTCGAGACCGCGCCGTCAACGAGCTGCTGGGCGAAGAGACCCAATTTTTCGCAGAGTTCGACATACGGGGAAATCTGCTTCATCGACTCGGCGTCGATGCTGGGCTTGTTGATGGAGTTGCGGATTGCGCCGCCCGAGAGAGCGTCGGCGATTACTTCGGCAACTTCGATACCGCAGCTTTCCTGAGCTTCCTTGGTGGACGCACCGAGGTGGGGGGTCAAAACAAGGTTCGGGAATTTGAGAAGCGGGCTGTCCTTTGCGAGGGGCTCGGATTCGTAAACGTCGAGACCTGCGGCGGCGACTTTACCGCTTTCGAGGGCGGCGACGAGGGCGGTTTCTTTGATGATTCCGCCGCGCGCGCAGTTGAACACGCGAACGCCCTTTTTCATCATATCAAAAGCCTTTTCGTCAATCATATACTTGGTGGCTTCCGTGAGGGGCATGTGGACTGTGATGTAGTCGGCGCGCTTGAATGCATCTTCGAGGGCGACCATTTCAACGCCGATAGTCTTTGCGCGGGCTTCGGTGAGGAACGGGTCGTACGCGAGGACTTTCATACCGAAAGCCATTGCGCGTTTTGCGACTTCCGCGCCGATTCTGCCCATACCAAGAACAGAAAGGGTCTTGTTTTTAAGTTCCGTGCCTTTAAAGGATTTTCTGTCCCACTTGCCGTTGTGCAGCGAGGCATTTGCCTGCGAAATCGGGCGCGTTCCGCAGAGAATGTGCGTGAACGTAAGTTCCGCCGTCGCGATTGTATTGCCCGTGGGGGTGTTCATCACGACAACGCCCTTTTCGGAAGCGGCGGGAATGTCGATATTGTCGACGCCGACGCCCGCGCGGCCTACCGCCTTGAGCTTCTTGGCGCAAGCCAAAACATCGGCGGTGATGTGGGTTTCGGAACGGACGATGACTGCGTCCGCATCGGTTATGAGCTCTTTCACCTGTTCGGGAGTCGAGCCGTAGGCTTCTACTGTTTCGAAGCCCTTTTGTTTGAGTAGTTCTACGCCTTTGGGCGAGATAGGATCTGCTACGAGTACTTTCATATTTTTATAAATAATCGCGGGACTGTTTTCCAACTCGATTATTATTTTCAAAACTACCCGAACCGAAAATTTTGTCAAGCCCATTAAAAACCGATATGCGGCAAAACGGATTCGAAAAAAAAAAAGAAAAGCCTCTCAAAAAAACAAGCAACCGCAATTTTTATCTTCCGCCGCCAACAACCGCAAATAAAAAGCAATCGGGCATATTTTACCTTAGCCCATAGCCGCATCTAAACTAAAAAAACGTCAATCGCGCCAGCGGAAGAATAAAACAGCCAACCATGCGCTCAAAATAAAAATCCGTCTTTGTCGCCTTTATTTAAAATATAAAAACGCGGCTTTCTTAAAAACATAAAAACCGCGTTCCTTCTGTTTTCGCCTTTTTAAATCCGACGTCAGTCCCCTAAAAAAAGACTCAAAAAAACCCTCTTCCGAAGAGTCTTTGGAAACGCCCCTTGTGTTCCAACCAACCGAAAAACACAAAAAACCGCTCCCAAAGTAGCGACCAGCTGAAATGGCAAAAAATGTGCTCGACCTTAAAAAGCATAAAAAAACACAATCGGTGAAAATGGTTAAAAATTCGCGCTGTCTTAAAAAGCGTAAAAACCCGCTCACCGAAGAGCGGTGAAGTGAAGATGGCTGAAATTACGTTTAACATCCCCTTCCCCCTTTTTTCTCTCCAACAACAAAAAAACCGCCCTCCGAAGAAGGCGGTTTTTTAAGCGGTTTGGATTAGTATTTAACCGAAACCGAGATGTCAACCAAGTGCTGATTGTATGTGCAATTTTCGAGGGACGAAGAATTGTTGATGAATCTGTAGTTGGCTGCCAAAGTAATGTACTTGTTGGGGAGGTAGGAGATACCGATACGACCGATGTAAGTGTCGTCGTCGCGGGTTTTGGTGTAGTAGTACACACCGTAGTCGCTGTATTCGTAGCTGAAGCTTGCGGTCGAGCGGAGGAATTCGGAGAAGTAGTAGTTCGCGCCAACTTCGCAACCCGTGTCAACCGAGGACTGACGGGAAGCACCGTTGCCGAAATCACGATAACCCGTTGCAAAAACGCCGAGCTTTTCGGAAACTTCGTAATTGAGGTTCGCTCTGAAAGTCATCGTCGTTTCGTCGTCAACGCCGATACCGCCCGAGGTGCTACGATAAGTTGCGCCTGCGAAAATCGAAGCAGTGAGCTTGGGGAGGAGTTCGCCGCGAACCGTTACGCCGCCGAAGTGGTCGTCACGGTTTTTGCCGCCGTAGAGAGTATCGTAAAGGCTGCCACCGTTAAATTCGGTGTAACGGTATTGATAGGTAAGACCCGCCGAAATCTTGGGGGTTATTCTATAAAGGAGGCTGAGAGGAATGGAGAAGCTGTCGTAGCTGGAATATCTGCTGCTCCAGTTGCCGAGGTAGTCGATGTTCTGCCAATTTCCGCCGAGTTCGCCGTCGAGCTTTTCGGAGAAGTTGTAAGTGGCATTGATACCCGCTTTGAAATCATTGTAGCGGACGAGGTCGCCAGCATTGATTGTCGTTTGGGTGTTGTTGTAGCACTGGTCGAAAGAGAAGTTTGCGTCGAGCTTGAGAACCTGTTCGGTATAGGACGCGACCGCCTTGACGTGCGAAAGGTTGGAATTGAATTCCTTGTGTTCGGCGTAGCGGGTGAGGTCTTCGAAGAACTTTACATTCGCCTTGAATTTGCTGTTACGACCGTAATCGGCTTCCATTCCCAAGCGCAGAGTGCCAGAATAGTCGTTGATTTTGTTGCCGCGCCCCGTGGAAGTAATGTTACTGTTCCACTGACCCATGGCTTTACCGTTGAAGAACACATCAAGCTGGTCACCGATAGTCACCAACGGTGCGGCATTTGCGGAGAGAGCCGCCGCCGCGAAGATTGTTGTAGCGAGTACTTTTTTCATCGATATATGTTTGTTAAAGTTTACAGATATTTTCAAGGATTGGGAGGGGTATTCCCGTTTTTTTAATGCCCCGATTATTTTTATCCGCCCGAACTTGTCAAGAACTTTTTCGCCCCTATTTATTACAAAAGTGCAAAATAAAAATAATGTTGAAAGATTCGGACGTTTGACAATAATCGGCGTCCAAAAATTTACTTTGCGAAATATGAGTACCGTACAAACCAAAGGCAGAAAAAACGCGAAATTCGAAGTCTACCCGATGTTTTTGGGATTTTTCTCGCGCGTGCACAAAAACGGGCGCTGGTCGTTCAGGGCAAACTGGGGGAGAATCTTCGCCCTGCTCGTCTTCCTCGGTCTGCTGGCTTGGACGGCGTTCAGCTCGATGATTTATTTCGTATTCAAATATTCCCGCGGCTTCGAGGACATCACCGTCTACGACGCGGCAGTCGCGCCGTTCGATATGGAAGCCCACAGACGGAAGGTCGGCAACTACAACATCAATTCGGCTCTCGCGGACTTCAAGAGCGGGCAAATCACGGATTTCTCAAAAACTTTCGGAAACCTCGTAATGGGGGTCACCCGCGCGCCCGAAAACATCGAGGGGCGTCTGCAGCTCGCGCGCATATACGTGGCGATGGGGCGACCAGACATCGCAATAGAAAAGCTCGAACAGGGAATTTTGTTCGGCAAGGAAAACCTCGACTTTATACGCCTGTATGTGCGCCTGCTGCTCGACAGAATGGAGGACGCAAAAATCGTCGCGGTAGGAGAAAAGCTCCTCGACCCCAACGATCCCTACAAAGCCGAATCGCCGCAAATCAGGGCGTATTTGGCAATGTCGCTTTCGTCGGTCTACGCCATGCACGGCGACTACACGAAATCCGAAAAATATCTAAAAGACTACAAGCTCGAAAAGACGCTGCCAGGGATTTTGCGAATCTCGAAAAACAAGTGGGAGATGGGCAAGCGCGACGAGGCTATCCAGATAATCGCCGACAACTTCCAGTTCCCCGAGAACAAAGACCCGATGTACGCGCTGCTGGTCAATTATTATACCGCGATGAACGACTTCGAAACCGCCCGCCGCTACTGCGTATTGCGCCAGTCAGAAGACCCGTTTTCGCCGATGCCCAAGCTCGAGCTGATAAAGTTGCTCGGCAAGTCGGGCGACACCGAGAACCAAAACAAGATGATTGACGACTATTTTTCGCAGAACAAGCGCAACAATACGGCGATGATACACCTTGCGAACCTCGCGGCGGACAAGGGCGACACGAAGTTGATGCGCAAAATCTACGAAAATTCCATAAAAGAGGGCTTCCCCGCGGGGACGTATTGCCTGCTTTTGCTGGAATCGATGATTACGTCGGGCAACTACAAACAGGCGGTCGATTTCTCCGAGGAAATTTTGAAGGGCAAGCCCTCGTGGACGAAGCAGTACGACGACGTATTTTCCGCGATACGCTCGATAGCGTATTTTGCGACGGGCAACTCGAATATGTCGAACGTGCTGCTTTCGGAAATCCTGAAACGCTCGAAAGTTTCGCCGAAAGTGCTGGTTGCGACCGCCCGCAGATTCGATTCGCTCGGAGCGCCGCTGATTGCCAACAAAATTCTCGACGACGCAGTAAACAAATATCCGCGCCACCAAATGGCGTTGATAAGACTGGTGCAAAACGAAATCGCAATAGGGGACTCGTCGAATTTGGACAGACACGTTTTGAATCTCCTGAAAATGCGCCGCCCGCCGAGAAACCTGATTACGGACGTATTCAACAGTTTGTCGAGCGACAAATTCATCTTCGTAAAAAACAGGGGAAAAATCCTCGACGAAATAGAACTACTGAAGAACAACAATTCGACGGGGTTCTCGGACGTAATCGAAGAAACCGAAACCAGCGAGTCTATGCTGGATATTTAGGGATTGCCCAAGTTTTTCTTGGGCTTGTGGGCGCAAGGTGCGCCAGCCATA
>DJPO01000073.1:0-15882 GCA_002437405.1 Opitutia bacterium UBA6410
GCGGGGGTAGGAAAAATTGGCAAAGCCAATTTTTCCGTAGGGGGCAAGACCCCCTGTCTAAAAACACCGCGCAAAATTGCCCCGCAATTTTGCTGACTATCTCTCGCACCAAATTGATAGGGATACGGGCGGTAATTTCACCGTTGCTCGCACAGATACCACAAAATCGGTCAAGCCCGCTTCTTTGAACCTGTCGATGTCCGCTATCTGCTTCATCGCCTTTACGCAATCGGGCGCGGGCAGTTCTACCTCCCTGCCCGTCGGATTGAACGCCGCGAAAATCCTCTTCGCATCTGACTCTCCCGACGCATTGAAAAGTACCCCCGCTGCCGACGTTCCGTCGGACGTGAAAAATTCGAAATACCCTTCGGACTTGTTTTCCGAAAGCCGCAATGCCCGCGCGCTTTCCGAAAGCCTGAATTTTGCAAGCGACCTCAGCCACGCGCATTCGCCCGAAAAATACGTTCCGCGCCCGTAGTCGAGCGCGTTTGCCACCCCGTTTTTGTAGGTGTTGTTCAGCCCGCCCTTTGTGCGGATTAAATCAAAACCCTCCGCCGCCATCGGAATGCCTACCGCCAAAAATACCAGCGCATATGCGAGCTTGTAGCGGCGCAAATCCCAGCGCGACGGATTGCCGTGCGCCGACGTGATTCTGTCGAAAAGGCACATATCGTCGTGGCTTTCGAGGTAGTTTACGGTTTGCGTCGGGAAGCTTGCGTAGCCGCCGCGCGAGCCCGCCATAAAATATTTGAAGCCGTCGCAGTTGCCCTCGCCTTTTGCGTACGAGAGCATAAATTCGCGGAAGCCGTCGTTCCAGGACGCGTAGCCCGTCGACTTGAGCGACGCGCCGATGTGTCCCCTGAAACTCCACGGCTCGGCGATTAAAATCGCCGACGGCTTGATGCGCTTTACGCACGTTTCGATTTCGCGCAATGCGCCCATACCGAGCAGCTCGGCGAGGTCGAATCTGAAGCCGTCCGCGCCGTATTTTACGAGCAGCGCAGCGAGGCTTTCGATAATCAGCCGCAGAGCCATCGGCGACTTCGCGCGGACATCGTTGCCGCAGCCGCTGAAGTTCATCAGACTGCCGTCGGAGGCGGTTTCGAAATAGTATCCGCTGTCGATGTAGCCCAGATAATTCGGCTCGCCGTAGTGGTTGTATACGACGTCGAAAAGCACGGCGATTCCCGCTTCGTGGAAGGCGTTTACGAGGTTGCGCAGGTCGTCGTTTTGCGTGGCGTTTTGAGGGTCGGTGGCATATGAGCTCGCGGGGGCGAACCAGCCGACGGGCATATAGCCCCATTCGTAGTCGGTGCGGTTTTCGGCGGTAAATTCCTGAACGGGCTGAAGCTCGACGCAGTTGACGCCCGCCCTGCGCAGATAGCAGTCGGGAGACTTCAGCCATTTGGTCAGCCCCGCGAACGTCAGCCGCTCGCCGTCGGAGAGGTCGGCGCAGGCGTTTGCGAGAACGTCGCGCACGTGCACCTCCATAATCGAAAGCTCGTGCCACGGCGGCGGAGTGAAGTCGGTCGGGGCGTCGGGGATTTCGTCGTAGTATTTTACGATTGCCGCGCCCGAGGAGGTCTCGAACGCATTTGCGTAGGGGTCGGCGACGGAGAAGCGGACGTCGAAATTCGACGACGGAAGCGATTGTTCGCCGTCGATGTGCCACGCGTATCGATAGCCCTGCAAGTCTTCGTCGGAAGTCGCAGTCCAGACCGCGCCGTCGCGGGAGGTCGCGTACAAAACGCGGCTCGTCGGCGAGCCTTTCGCCCAATAGCGCAGATATGCCGCTTTCGCCCTCGGCGCGAAAATCGAAAATTTTGTTCCGCAACCGTGGCGGTACGCCCCGAGACGCGACGACGAATAAATGCTGCGCAACAGTTCGGCGGCGGCGACGGGCATATCGACTTTCATTTGCGGGATTTTCACGCGGATTTCCACGGTCGGGTCGCACGCGCCGTCGAATTTTAGAACGAGTATGTTGCGCCCCGTCGTGTCGGAGGATATTTTTAAGTTGTGGTTGCCGTGCCTGTCGGAGGCGGCGTTGGGCGCGTCGGAATTCGGCTCAATCCACCTGCCGTCGCCCGACGCGAATTTGAAGAGTACCGCCCCCTGCGAGGAATCCAGCGCGGCGAGCGGAACGGGCAGCCAGAGGACTCCACGGGAATCGGGCTTCATTCGCCAGACGGGGTTTTTTACGGCGTTCGCCCAGCCGTTGAACGAGCCGCAGACGTAGTAGTCGCAATCGGGCAACGTGCCCGAATCGCATGCGGCGGGGTCGAGCCTGAAGCGCACGCTGCCGCCGTCGATGTAGTAGGACGAAAGCTTTGCGAATTCGGCGGGTTGCGGGCGCAAGACCCTAAAATCCGTGCCCGCGCCCGAGACGTAAATACGGGGGAAAACCTGCGGAATGTCGCGCGGGAAAACTAAAACGATTTCGTCGGCTTTGCGCCACCATGCCCTTATTGTAGACATAATCAGATATTGCGGAAGATAATGGGCTTCGGCCCTTTGGGGATTTTTATGCCGCCGTCGCCGCTATCGGCGGGCGGAGTTTCGGAGTGCGCGGCGGAGGAGGAATCGGGGGATTTTTCGGCGGAGGGGGAGTCGCGCAAAACGATTGTCGAAGCCGAGTTCCCGCCGCCCTGTGCCGCTCCGCCGCCGCTTTGTTGCGACACAGACGACGGATCGGGCTTGCGGTTTTTGACGGACTCGAAAATGCGTTCCAAGAGGGTCGAGCGCAGATACGCCGCGCCGTCGCGCTCGGCTCTGTCGGACTGCGTTTGTTCGGCGTCCGCCGCAGGCTGGAGCGGGTGCGATTTTGAGGGGGCGTCGGACGCGAGCGGGTTGTCGTCCTCGAATCTGAAAATTATTTCGTCGGGCTCGACGACCCCGAGCTTTTCGCGGATTACGCGCGAGGCGAAGTCCTCGTCGTACACGAGCCTGCGGAAGTATTCCTCCTTGTAGTCCTTTTCGTCGGAGAGGAGTTTTTTCTGTTCGTCGAGGCGCGATAGAGTGAGTTCAAGCTCGGTGTTTTCCTCGCGCATATTGCGCCAGCCGACATACGACACGCCCGCTGCAAACACCAAAAGCGCAAGCAGCATAACGATTATAAGTCTGTAGACGGCTTTGACTCCCATAAAAAAATAATCGCACTCCGCGGCGCGCGTGTAAACGATAAACTTCGGCTTTCGGAGAAATAAAAATCTCGCAACAAACAAAAAAACCTCCATTGTCGAAGATAGGTATATGGCAAAATCTTCGCGACAACTCTGGACTTCGCAAATCCTCGACGGCTCGGCGGCGGGCGGCGGCAAGGCAAACGCCCCGCGGCGGAACTCGGGCGCATGGACTTCCGAGGCCGTGGACGCGGCTGCGGCGAGGGCGTCGAAGTACATGGACAGAAAGCTCGGCGAGCGCGCAATGTCAATCGGCGGCGAGCAAATCCGCGGCGTGATTTTGGGAATCGACCCGAGTCTGCGCGGAACGGGGCTTGCGACAATCGAGGCACTCGGCGGCGGGCGAATGCGCTATATCGCCTCCGAAACAGTAAAAAATCCGCCCGCGCTCTCGATGTCAGAGTGTATCGCGAGAATCTTCGAGCGCACGCTCGCAATGATAGACGCCCACAATCCCGACTGGGTTGCGCTCGAACAGAGCGTGTACGTCCAAAACTTCAAGACCGCTATGATACTTGGGTCGGCGCGCGGGGCTGCGATGGCCGCCGCCGCGTACAGACGCCGCGAGGTCTACGAATACCCGCCCCTTAGAATCAAACAGGCGGTAATCGGCTACGGCCGCGCGAGCAAGGAGCAGGTCGGACGCTCGGTCAAGGCGTTTTTGAATATGGAAAAAATCCTTCCGCCCGACGAATCCGACGCGAGCGCGGCGGCGATAACACACATCTTTACACACAAAATAATACGCGTATGAAAAAATCCGTAATCGCAATGGCGGCTGGTATGGGAAGCCGCTTCGGAGGCCTGAAGCAGGCCGCAACTTTCGGGGACTCGAAAAAGACGATGCTCGACTTCGCCCTCGAAGACGCCCTCGCCTCGGGCTTCGAAGAAGTCGTTTTCGTTATCCGCAAGGACATCGAAGAGGTTTTCAGGGACAGCGTTTCGCGCAAATACGAAAATTTGACGGACGTGCGGTACGTCTTTCAGGACTTGTCGGGGCAGCCGCTGCCGCTCGGCAGAACAAAGCCGTGGGGGACGGGACACGCGGTGCTCGCGTGCGCCGACGAAATCGACGGGCCGTTTCTGGCAATCAACGCCGACGACTATTACGGACGCGAGACGTACCGCAAGGCTGCCGAATTTATGAAGTCGCCCGACCCGCGCCTCTACGCGCTGGCGGGGTACAAACTGAAAAACACGCTCTCCGAAAACGGAGGGGTCTCGCGCGGGATTTGCGCGACCGATGCGGACTCGATGCTCGTTTCGGTCTGCGAGCACACGGGGCTGACTCCCAAAACTTCGCCCGACGGCAAATTCTATGTGGAGGACTCGGCGGGCGAAAAATTTACGGGCGACGAATATACGTCGATAAATTTCTGGATATTCCCCAAAGACTTTATGGAAAGGCTCGGGGCGGACTTCGACAAATTCCTGTCGGAAAATTCGAAGAGCGAAAAGGCGGAATTCTACCTACCCAAGGCTGTCAACGACGCCGTTGCGGAAAAATACGCCAAGGCTCTGGTAATCCCGACAAACGAACGCTGGCAGGGGGTGACCTACAAGGCGGACGTCGAAATAGTCGAAAAATTCATGAAAAAAGAGGGGCGCATTTAACCGACATTTTTTGTTTATGGCGAAAATTCCGAATATCAAAACTATCGCGGCAGCCGTGCTGTGTGGCATGCTATGCGGCTCGGCGGCATACGCGGCGGACGGCGCACAGAAACCCGCCGCGCGGCAAAACGCGCCCGCCGCCGCCCGCCAAGCGTTCGAGGGCAAAATATACGTGAGCATACAAGACCCGTCGATGGAGTGGTGGTTCAACGTGCCCGCGTACGCCGCCCCGCACATCTCGGAGATAAAAAAGATATTTTTCAATCAGGAGTTTTCGCTCTTCCCCTTCGCCGAAAACGCGAAAGTGCGCGACGGAAAGTTTTCGATTTCCTACTCGATAACGATGAAAACCCCCGACGGCACGCTCAGGGAGCTTGTGCGCGACGCGAAATTCTCGGGTACGAAAATCGCCGACAACATCATAGTAGCCTGCCCCGATGTCATCGACTTCAAGTTCGACAAACGCTATCCCGACGGGCTCTACAAGTTCTCGATTTCCGCCAAGGACGAAATTTCGGGAGAGACCTCGACGGGCGAAAACCATTTGCAGCTGACCCAGTGGGCTGCGCCGCTGCCGTTTTCGGGCAAAAAGCTGGTGCGCGACTATGTCAGCGCGTACTCGCTCCAGCCGTCGCCCGAGACACTCTACGCGATTTTCTTCTCGGACGATTTCTCGCTCGAGCAAAAGGGCGCGCCAAATTCGCTCAACTACCTGCACTTGGGCTTCCTCAAGGCGGCGTTCGCGAAAAACCGCTTCCTGATTCCCGAAATCCGCGACGACTTCAAAAACCTCTCGCCGATAAACCGCGCGAAGTTCATAATGCTGCTCGCGCTTATCGACGCCGAAAAGATGGACGAAACCGCCCTCTCCGATGCCGAAAAAAAATACCAGACCACAATCCGCAAATTCAAATTCCCCAATCCCTATGCCGACTGGGACGCCTTCCTCGGCGGGGCGCAGGCGGATATGCTCTGGGGCGAATTTTTCGCGAACGGAACGTACAAGCCCATACGCAGGATTATCGACATTCTCTCGCTGGCAAAGCAGGCGGCGTTTGCGGACTCGCTCGCGGCGGAAAAGACTTTGCCCAAAAACCGCGATGACTGGGACAAATACATGCTCGGCAAACTCTACAAGGCAACCTTAAAGACCCTCGCACTGAACGCGCACAGGTATCCGCTCGTCGAGCAGTACTGCGTCTGGGCAATCGAGCGCGGCGACGTCCCGAAGGTATCGTTCGAGGTTCTAAGCCCGCTAATCGAGCACATTTCCGAGATGAAAACCCCCGAGGGCGCGGCGGCGGCTTCCGCCCCGAAAGTCAAAATGCCCAATCTCGAAATCCAATAAAACACACCGCGGCGCGGAGCGGATTGCGTTGACAACTGCCGAAGCCGCGGCAATCTTTCACCCAAAAAAAGGCGCAAATTATGAAGATGATTAAAGCGATAATAAAACCCTTCAAAATCGACGAAGTAAAAGAGGCTCTCGCCGACATCGGGGTTGAGGGAATGACCGTAACCGAAGTCAAGGGCTTCGGCCGCCAAAAGGGACACTCCGAAATCTACCGCGGCAGCGAATATACCGCCGAGCTCCTCCCGAAAATCGTGCTCGACATCTGCGTTCCCTCCGACATGGCGGGCAAGGTCGTCGAGGCGATTATGAAGTCCGCCCACACTGGGAAAATCGGCGACGGCAAGATTTTCGTAATGCCCGTCGAAGAGGCGTACCGCATAAGAACCGGCGAAAAGGGAATGATAGCTCTTTAACCGCAAACGCATTCCGTCAAAACAAAAAAAATTTCGAAAAAATGACTCTCGAAGAACGACTCGAAAAATATCTCGGCGCAACCCCGCAAATCGACGAAACCGCATACGTCAGCAAACACGCGGTGCTCGCGGGCGACGTGCGCATCGGCAAAAACGCGAGCGTCTGGCCGGGCTGCGTGCTCCGCGCCGACATCAACACAATCGAGCTCGGCGAAAACTCGAACCTGCAGGACGGCACAATCGTCCACCTCTCGAACGACGCGGGCGTGAAAGTCGGCAAAAACACGACAGTCGGGCACGGGGCGATTATCCACGCCTGCACAATCGGCGACGGCTGCCTAATCGGCATGGGCGCAATCATTTTGGACAACGCGGTAATCGGCGACAACTCGATTGTCGGCGCGGGCGCGCTGGTCACGAAAAATACCGTAATCCCCGCGGGCTCGATGGCGCTCGGCTGCCCCGCAAAAGTCGTGAAAACGCTCGACGAGCCGACTAAAAAGGGGCTCGAGGATTGGTCGAAAAAGTACACAATTTTGGCGGCGGCAAACAAGAAAAAGGAAGCGGGTCTGTAATATGGGTTTGCAGGAGGCACTCGAAAGACGCGCCGAGAGAATCGCGGCACTGAGGCAGTCGTGTGCGCCGATTTTCGAGCGGACGAAAAACATAACGCTGGAAATCGGCTGCGGCAAGGGGCACTACTTGAGCTCGTACGCGGCGAAATTCCCGAGCGAAACCTGCGTGGGAATCGACCTAATCAGCAAGCGCGTCGAAGACGGCCGCCGCCGCGCGAAAAACAAAAACGCCGACAACGCGTTTTTCGTAAAGGCGGAGGCAATGGAGTTTTTGGAGGCACTGCCGCAGGACGTGCGTCTGGGAAAAATCTTCATATTTTTCCCCGACCCGTGGCCGAAGGAAAAACACCACAAAAGGCGGCTAATCCAAAAGGATTTTCTCGACTACATAAGGCAGTTTTGCCGAAGCGGCTGCAAGATGTATTTTAGAACCGACTACGAAGAATATTTCGAGTGGGCGAAAAACGAAATACAGGCGGACGAAAACTGGGAACTTTCGGATGAGACCGAACTTCCACACGAAGAGGTCTCGCAATTCCAGCGCATTTTGCCCGTGTTTTCGACGCTAATCGCCGTAGCCGTATAGGCGCGGCGCGGGCGCGCGGCAGGCGGGAGAAATCCCGCGCCACACAATCGATACAAAAGGAAAAAATTAAGCGGCGGAACAAATCGCATTGGGTGGATTGAGTAGTTCCACTCTCACGCGGTATTTTACCTCTTCCGAAGTATTGTTGATTAACGCCCCACGCTCCCGACCTCCGCCGCGCCAAATTTCCGCGCCGCCCTGCCGCGCATAATTTCGCCGCTAAAACCCACAAAAGCCGCGCCCCGCAACCAATGGAGAGACCTGCGCAAATGCGCAGTTTTAGCCGCCCGCAACAAAAAAATTTTTTCTGTTTCGGCTTGGCGGGGTAGCAACATTTTTCGCGGCATTTTTAAGTAGCTATACTCTCACGCGGTATTTCAACCTTTCCGAAGTATTGTTGATTAACTTCCCGCGCTCCCGACCTCCTCCGCCGCGCCAAATTTCCGCACCGCCCTGCCGCGCATAATTTCGCCGCTAAAACCCACAAAAGCCGCGCCCGCAACCAATGGGAAAACCCACGCAAATGCGCAGGTTTAACCGCCCGCAACGAAAAAAATTTTTCTTTTTCGGCTTGGCGGGGCAACTCCATTTCTCGCGCCATTTTGAGTAGTTCCACTCTCAAGCGTGATTGTTGGCTAACTCCTCGCACCCCGTCCAACGCGAAGATAAACGTGTGCTCGCCGACGACGCTACCGCCGCGCAGGGCATGCACACCGATTCCCCCGCAACTGCAAAATTTCGCCAGTACCGCAACAAAAAAAACCGACTCGCGCAAGCGCGCGAATCGGTTCTTTTTTTGCGGGACTTCGCAATCCCTAAAAATTTTTTGCGGATTCAATAGAAAAAATTTTCTATACGTCAAAGCCCAAGACGGATTCCATTCCGTAGACTTTCGGCTCGTGCGCCGAAGAGACGAGCCACTTGGCGGCGCGCAACGCGCCTTTTGCGAAAATCTTTCTGTCGGCGGCTTTGTGGGTCAGTTCCACCCTCTCGCCGTCCGCCGCGAAGATTACCGTGTGGTCGCCGACAACGCTACCGCCGCGCAGGGCGTGTACGCCGATTTCGCCGACGGGTCTTTCGCCGACCTGTCCGTGTCTGCCGTAGCAGACGCTTTCCTCGCCGACGCCGCGGGCTTCGCAGACAACCTGCTTGAGCTTTTCAGCCGTGCCGCTGGGCGCGTCCTTCTTGTGTTTGTGGTGCATTTCGACGATTTCGACATCGTAGGAATTGTCGAGAATCGTCGCCGCAACTTTCGTCAAATAATTGAGCAGATTGACACCTACGGAATAGTTGCCCGCCCAGACAATCGGAACGGACTTGGCGCATTCGACGATTTCGGCGCGCTGGGCATCGGTGTGCCCCGTAGTGCCGATTACGAGTGGCTTTTTGTGCTCGGCGCAAAGTTTCGCGAGCACGGGAGTCGCCTCTCTGAAGGAAAAATCTATCGCGGCGTCGCAACCTGCGATGAAGTCGGCGGGGTTTGCGCCGACGTCGCACGCGGCGACGATTTCGCAGCCGCATTCGGCGGCGGCTTCGGCTATTGCGCGCCCCATTCTGCCGTTCGCGCCGTTGAGTAAAATCCTGACCATATTACAAAATCCCCGAGTTCTGCATTTCGCGCTTTAGAATTTCGACGTTTTCGGGGCGCATTGCGCACAGCGGCAGGCGCACGAAATCGTCCTTAATCAGACCCGCCATTTTCATCGCGGTCTTTGCGGGAACGGGATTCGGCTCGATAAACAACGCCTTGAAGAAGCCGTGCAGTTTCGCGTCGATTTCCGCAGCCTTCGCCCAATCGCCCGACATAGCGGCGTTGACGAGTTCGACCATCGTCGCGGGGACGAGGTTCGATGCGACGCTGACGACGCCCTTTGCGCCCGCCTTGATAAATTCCGTCGTAAGTCCGTCGTCGCCGCTGAGAATGTCGACTTTCCCGTCCGCCTTTGCGAAGAGATCCGCGACTTTCTCGACCTTTCCGCCAGCCTCCTTGAGAACGCGGAAATTATCGTACGCGGCTCTCAGGCGCAAAACGGTGTCGTTGGAGATTTCGATTCCGCAGCGTCCGGGGATTGAGTAGAGCATAATGGGCTTTGCGGTGTGCTTGGCAAGCTCCGACATATGCAGGAAAAGACCCTCCTGCGACGGCTTGTTGTAGTAGGGCGCGACGACCAAAAATCCGTCCGCGCCAGCCTTGTCCGCCTCGACGGTCAGTTCGACCGCCTCGCGCGTGCAGTTCGAGCCAGTCCCCGCGAAGACGGGAATGCGGCCGTCGGCGACTTTTATCGCGTATTTGATTACGTCCAAGTGCTCTTTTGCGTCGAGCGTGGGGCATTCGCCCGTAGTCCCGACTGCGACGACGCCGCTGACGCCGCCCGCAACCTGCGATTCTATAAGCCGTCCAAGACTTTCATAATCCACGCCGTCGGGCGTCATGGGGGTTATGAGAGCCGTCCATACTCCTGAAAAATTTTGCATACTTTCAATATTCGACTATCCGCGCGTGTGTTGCAAGAATTTTATGCGCGGTTTTCGGGCATTTCGGGGCGATATTTTTCGGAATTTTCGGGCGGCAGGATTTCGAGATTTTCGAGCATCGTGCGCCGTGCGGATTCGAAGCAGCCGTAGACGCGCCGTGAGAGCGCGCGAATCGCGTCAATAACGGTTTGCGGAGCGATTTTCCCGCGCCCGAAGCCGTCGGAATTCAAAAACCAGATGTCCATTTTTACGGTTTCGGAATTCGGGGCTGGCATAAGGTAGTTTATCGGGAGCTTGTAAAGTCCGCACTTTTCGTAGAATTTTATCCGCCGAATTGTCGCGGGATTCGCCGCGTCGGGCGGCTCGACCTCCAGAAACATTCCCTTTATTTCGGCGTGCCTGCGCGCGATTTCCCGCAGCAGCACCGTGCCGATTCCGCGCGAGTGGAATTGCTCCAAAACCGCGATATGGTCGAGCATTGCGACGTCTCCCGCATTGTGGTAAAGGTAGTAGCCGACGACTCCGCCGTTTTGCTCGGCGACCATAAATCGGCTTTCGCCCGAGGCTATCATCTGCGCAAAAGCCGCTTTGGGCTTGAGCTCGGACGGCGGGAATTGGCGCATCATATCCGAATACAGCCAATCAAACTCTGCCGATGTACCGACTTTTACTGTCAATTTTTCCGCCATTTTTCGGATTTTTTTATGGCATTTTTCCCAAAAAACGGCAATCGGATTTCTTTTTCAGTTTCGCAATTTATCTTCATTCAATGAAATAAAAATTGCAAAATCCGCCTGCAAAAAATTTTTACAAAAAACTACCAAAAAAGTAGAAATTCGCTTGACAAATAAAAAAATCCGCCGAACAATAAGCGCATAAAAATTTACGAAAGGGCAAAAAAATGAATATCAAATCGTCCGTAAAAGAACTAATAGGCAACACCCCGCTCGTGCGCCTGTCGAAAATCAACGACACCGCCGCGGACATAATCGTGAAGGTCGAGGCGTCCAACCCCTCGGGTTCGGTGAAAGACCGCGCAGCCCTCGCGATGATTGAAGCCGCCAAAAAGCGCGGCATCATAAAGGAAGGCTCGACGATAATCGAACCGACCAGCGGCAATACGGGTATCGGGCTGGCGATGATAGGGGCAGTTGACAACTACAACGTAATCCTCGTAATGCCCGACACGATGAGTGTCGAACGCCGCAAATTCTTTCAGGCATACGGCGCGAAAGTCGAACTGACCGAAGGCGCAAAAGGCATGAAAGGCGCAATCGAAAGAGCGCAGGAATTATGCAAGCAAATCCCCAATTCGTTCATTCCCCAGCAATTTGAAAACACCGCCAACCGCGACATTCACGAAAAGACAACAGGCGTCGAAATCTGGAACGACACCGACGGACAGGTCGACATCTTCGTGGCTGGCGTTGGCACGGGCGGCACGGTAAGCGGCGTCGGCAAGGCACTCAAAAAGCTCAACCCGAACGTCAAAATCGTGGCGGTAGAACCCGCAGACTCCCCCGTTCTCTCGGGCGGCAAACCGGGGCCGCACAAATTGCAGGGCATCGGCGCGGGATTCGTCCCAGGCATATACTCGCCCGAAGTGGTAGACGAAGTTATCCAAATCACCACCGAACAGGCGGGCGAAGCTGCCAGAAAGCTTGCACACAAAGAGGGAATCCTCGCGGGCATATCGTCGGGAGCGGCGTTGTACGCGGGCTTTGAACTCGGCAAACGCCCCGAAAACGCGGGCAAGAAAATCGTGGTACTCCTCCCCGACTCGGGCTCGAGATACCTCTCCACTTGGCTTTACGAAGAAAAATAAACTAAAAAATTTAAGGAAACAAAAATGAGCTACAAACCAGAAACACTTGCAGTCCACGCGGGACAAATCCCCGATCCGACAACCCTCGCACGCGCCGTCCCCGTCTACAGGACGACCGCATACAACTTCAAAAGCGCGAAGCACGGCGCAGACCTCTTCGCCCTCAAAGAAAGCGGAAACATCTACGCGCGCTTGATGAACCCCACAAACGATGTCCTCGAAAAACGCCTCGCGGCACTCGAGGGCGGCGCGGCGGCGTTGACGGTCTCTTCGGGCACGGCGGCGATTGCCTTCACGATTCTGAACATTCTCCGCGCGGGCGACGAACTCGTGAGCGCAAACAACCTCTACGGCGGCACTTACACGCAGTTCGACGCGATTCTGCCCCAGTACGGAATCAAGACCAACTTCACGAAAGTCAACGACTTCGCGGCGGTCGAAAGCGCGATTAACGAACGCACCCGCGCCATCTATATAGAAGTGGTCGGCAACCCCGCGCTCGAAGTTGCGGATATCGAGGAATACTCGAAAATCGCGAAACGCCACCACCTGCCGCTCATCGTCGACTCCACCTTCACACCCCCGACGCTCCTGCGCCCGATAGACTTCGGCGCGGACATCGTAATCCACTCGCTCTCGAAGTGGATAGGCGGACACGGCACGGCAATCGGCGGCGCGGTAATCGACTCTGGCAAATTCGACTGGAGCGACCCGAAATTCGCCCTCTACAACGAGCCCGACGGCGGATACCACGGCCTGCGCTTCGCCCACGACCTCGGCGACCTCAACCCGCTCGCGTTCATCTTGCGCCTGCGCACTGTCGGTCTGCGCAACCTCGGCCCGACGCTCGCGCCCGACGCTGCGTGGATTTTCCTGCAGGGTATCGAAAGCCTTCCGCTTAGAATCGCGCGCCACAGCGAAAATGCGCTGAAAGTCGCCCAGTATCTGAAGTCGCACCCGAATGTTGCGTGGGTTCGCTACCCTGGACTCGAAAGCGACGAATCGTACCCGATTGCGAAAAAATACCTCAAAAACGGGTTCGGCGGAATGGTCGTTTTCGGACCGAAGGGCGGATACGAAAAGGCGGTAAAAATCGTCGACAACATCAAGCTTTTCAGCAACCTGGCAAATGTCGGAGACGCGAAGAGCCTGATTCTGCACCCCGCGAGCACCTCGCACTCGCAGATGAGCGAAGCCGACCAAATCGCCTCGGGCTTGACTCCCGACTTGGTGAGACTGTCAATCGGCATCGAACACATCGACGACATCATCGCCGCATTGGACGAAGTTTTGGCGTAAAAATAAAATTTTCCGAAACTTTTTGAAAAAAACGGGCGGGACGCAATTCGGGCGTTCCGCCCGTTTTGCCTTTGTTTATCCTGCTTTCGACGGGAGAAGCAGCCCGTATTTTTTCCATTAATTTGTAGCCGATTGACAATTTGCGAATTTTTTTTCAAAAAAACTGCTTGACATTTTCGAAATCAAAAACAGACTGGAAAACATAATAAAAAATTTCTCCTACGGGAGATGGGGTAAATAAATAAAGTAGAAAATAAACTGGCCAGTAGCGTGGGGGTACGCTACTGGCCTTCTGCTTTTCTACTTTTTACCATCGAAAGATGGTCGAGTATATAACCGTTGTTGCAGTCGAAAATCCCCACTCAATGGGTATTACAAAAAAAAATAGCCCGCTCGGAATTTCGGGCGGGCACATTTTTTCTATTTTAGGGCTTGAGACGCGGTCGGGTTTTTATTCCAAATATCCGCGCCGCGCGCTCGGACAAACGCACATTCCCGCGCTCTGGCGTTTTTATCCGCCAAGCACTCTGCGGCAAAAGAAAAAAATTAGCCGAGTTTTGCGCAGGCGGCGCGGACTGCCGCTTCGACGCACTTTTCGCACGGCGTCTTGTGGACTGTTTTTATCTCGCGGCAGCATTTCGCCCCGACTTTTTCGGAAAATTCCGCGGCTATCGAGTCCGTGGAATCGGGACAGAGTTTTTCCGCCGCAAACAACGCTCCGCAAAGCCCATCGGGCGCGCGCCCGCCGCCGCAGGAAGCGAGCGCGGCAATGCCGTCCGAGTCGTCGGGCTTGAACGCCGCGTAGACTGTCTGGGCGCAGTTGTACGGCTTGCGGAATTTGGCAAGCGCGGCTTCGACTTTCCCGTTTTCCATAATTATCGGCAGCTTTCAATCGCCGCGTTCTGCAGCTCGGTAATCTTCGCGATTCCGCCGCGGGCGAGTTTCAAAAGTTCGGCAAGCTCGTTGGAATCGAACGTCGCCTCTTCGCCGCTCGCCTGAATTTCCACAAAACGCCCCCTGCCCGTCATCACGATATTCGCGTCGACGTCGGCGTCTTTGTCTTCGGCGTACGGGAGGTCGAGAATCTCGCGCCCGCCGAGCATTCCGACGCTGACCGCCGCAACGGAGTCCGTAAACGGATCTTCGGCGATGTCGCCCGAGGCGAGCAGTTTTTTTACCGCAAGTTTCGCCGCAACGTATGCGCCGCTTATCGAAGCCGTGCGCGTCCCGCCGTCCGCCTGAAGGACGTCGCAGTCAATCCAAATGGTGACTCCCGCGATTTTCTCGAGATCCATAACCGCGCGGAGCGAACGCCCGATAAGCCGCTGGATTTCGACCGACCGCCCGTCAACTTTGTTTGCGGAAGTCGCGCGCTGTTTGCGCGTTAACGTCGAGTACGGGAGCATCGAATATTCCGCGCTAAGCCAGCCCTTCGGCGGCTCGAGGGCGTTCATCCACGACGGCACGCGCTTTTCGGCGGTCGCCGCGCATATGACTTTCGTGTTCCCGAAAGACACCAAAACCGACCCCGTGGCGTTGGGGGCAAAATTCGGCTCGAATTTGATTTCCCGAAGCTGGTCGACCGCGCGGCCGTCGGGGCGCATTTGTAAATTTTCGCTTTCCATTGTGTAAAAAGTTTGAATATTCCGCCGATATTAGCCACAAAAAAATGAAACAATCGCGGGGAATGAACACTCCGCTTCCAAAACTGTCGAAACCACTATGTATATAAACACAAATACCGATACGATGACGCTCGCGTCCGAGCGTTCCGAATTCATCAGAAAAGTATACCTGAATCTGGCGATGGGCTTTGCGGGATTCATCGCGCTCGAGTCCTTTTTGGTGACGTGGCAACCCGCCGTAGAGCTTGCGCAAAAAATGGTGGCGGGCAACAACTGGCTGATTGTGTTGCTGGCTTTTATGGGGGTCTCGTGGGTGGCGAACGCGTGGGCTGTCAACGGGGCGACGCTCTCGAAGCAGTATGCGGGTTTTGCGCTGTACGTCATCGCGGAATCGGTGATTTTCCTGCCGCTTTTGATAGTGGCAAACGCAATCGCGCCCGACACGATTCCGCAGGCAGGCATTATAACGGCGGCACTGACGGCGGGGATAAGCGCGTATGCGTTTTTCTCGAAAAAGGATTTTTCATTCTTGGGCTCGTTTTTGACGATAGCCTCGTTCGTTGCGCTCGGGATAATAGTCTGCGCGATACTATTCGGAATGCAGCTGGGGCTATGGTTTTCGGGAGCAATGATAATTTTCGCAGGACTGGTAGTTTTGTATCAGACAAGTGCGATAATAAGGCAGTACAGGAACGACCAGTATGTAGCGGCGGCACTGGGATTGTTCGCAGCGATAGCCCTAATGTTCTGGTATATCCTACAATTTCTAATGGCAAGAAGAGACTAAGACGCAAGGTCTTTTAACGAAGGGGGCAAAGCCCCCTTTTCTAAAACTTTCGAAACGAGCGTCAGCGAGTTTCTGTCTAGGCGCGTCGCCTCAGAAAGGGGGCTTAACTGTCGCCCCCTTTGGCATTTCTGCAAGCAGAAATCGCCA
>DJPO01000073.1:15969-18311 GCA_002437405.1 Opitutia bacterium UBA6410
ATGGCGTGCGTACGGAAGACTGGGGAAAACTTACGTTCCGTAGGGATAGAAGTATTGGCGAAGCCAATCTTCGTAAGGGGCTTGCCCCTTCTATGGAGGCGGCACTGCCGCTTTCACGCGCCAAGCGGGGGTAGGAAAAATTGGCATCGCCAATTTTTCCGTAGGGGGCAAGACCCCCTCTTTTTTATATTGCAAATGGTTTAATTTTGTGCGGTAGTTGCTATGTGAAGCATACGGAAGACATCATCTTGCGCCTGTTGCGTATCCGCGAGGCTCGACGCCTCTCGGAATCCCCTCTTGCGTCCGACGACGACGTGCAAATCCTCCGCGACTTCATTATCGAAAACCGCCGCCAAATCCCCTCTTTCGCCCTGTCGCATTTCGACAGACTCGAAGCGGGCGGCACTTCGGGACTCTCCGAAGTCGTCGACGGCAAATGCGCCTCTTGCGGCAAACCCGTACCAGCGGACGAAATCGAATATCTCGAAAAAAACAAAAACATAGGCGTTTGCGAAGGCTGCTTTTGCTTCCTATACCTCCCCGACGAAAAATTCGCCGACGACGGTTTTTTCAGGCGTCTGCTAAATAAAGAATGAAACACCCCGACATATCGTTTAACCCGAAAATTCTGACCTGTATGAAGAGCTACAACCGCTCTTCTTTTTTTGCCGACCTGAACGCCGGCGTAAGTGTCGGGATTCTCGCCCTTCCGCTCGCGATGGCTTTCGGTATCGCAAGCGGCGTAACTCCCGAACAGGGGCTTTATACCGCAATCGTCGCGGGCTTTATCATTTCCGTCTTCGGCGGCTCGAAAGTCCAGATTGGCGGCCCGACGGGCGCATTTATCGTGATTGTCGCGGGGATTATCTCTCAATACGGCTACGGCGCGCTTGCGGTCGCGACCGTAATGGCGGGGATTTTTCTTATTGTGATGGGGCTTACAAAAATGGGAAACGCCATCAGGTATATCCCCCGACCCGTCACAATCGGCTTTACCAACGGTATCGCAATTTTGATAATGTCCACGCAGATCAAGGACTTCTTGGGGCTGGATATGAAGAGCGTCCCCGAGGATTTTATCCCCAAACTTGCGGCAATCTGGGAGCACATCGGCACGATAAACTGGCAGACTTTTGTGGTCGGGATCGTGTCCGTTCTGATAATCTGCTATTGGCCGAAATCGTGGCGCAAGCGCGTCCCCGGAATGATCGGCGCGATTTTCATCGTGACAATCCTATCGGCGGTTCTGAAGCTCGACACGCAGACGATTTATTCGCGCTTCGGGGAAATCCCGAATTCTCTGCCGTCGTTCACTCTGCCCGAATTTAAGTTCTCCGAAATCAAGGAGCTCGTTATGCCCGCCGTGACAATCGCGATGCTGGCTGCGATTGAGTCGCTGCTCTCTGCGGTGGTCGCCGACGGTATGATTGACGACAAGCACGACTCCAATCAGGAGCTGATTGCGCAGGGTATGGCGAACATCGCCGCTCCGTTTTTTATGGGTATCCCCGCAACTGGGGCAATCGCGCGAACCGCGACTAACATCAAAAACGGCGGGCGCACCCCGATTGCGGGCGTAGTCCACTGCGTCGTGCTCGTCGGGATTTTGATTTTCGCCGCGCCCTACGCCCAATACATTCCGCTGGCGACGCTGTCGGCAGTTCTGTTCGTCGTGGCGTATAATATGGGCGACTGGTCGGCATTTGCTCAAATGCGCCGCCTGCCGCGCTCGGACGACGCGGTATTTTTGGCGACATTCCTGCTGACTGTCGTATTCGGGCTTACGCTTGCAATCGAAGTCGGAATGATATTGGCGGCAATGTTGTTTATCCGCCGAGTCTCGCAGACGACGCAGGTTATGTTGGTTGACAAAAAGCTCGAGACCGACCTTTCTAAATACTCGCTCGAGGGCAAAGACATACCCGAGGGGGTTATGGTGTTCCGCATATTCGGAGTGTTGATGTTCGGGGCGGCGGACAAGCTTGAGAGCATTTTGACTGAGATGGGCGAAGCTCCCAAGATAACGATTTTGAGAATGAGAACGGTGTTGGCGATGGACGCGACGGCGTTGCGAATTCTGGAAAACCTCTACGAAAAAATGAGGGCGAGGGGGATAATCATGATGATAACGGGGGCGCATTCGCAGCCGTTGCACATGATGGAAAAGTCGGGATTCTTACAAAAAATAGGCGAGGAGTATGTCGTAGAGAACATAGACATAGCCCTAGAAAAATCGCGCCAAATCCTCGATTCTAAATAGTCAGCAAAATTGCTTCGCAATTTTGCGCGCTGACTATAAGGAGGGGGTCTTGCCCCCTACGGAAAAATTGGCAAAGCCAATT
>DJPO01000008.1 GCA_002437405.1 Opitutia bacterium UBA6410
TTCGGACACCTATATCGACGCGCTTTTATTATTACATTGTATATTTGCCCATCTATCGACGCTACTTTCGCCTTCCTATAATAATGATCGTAAAACACAACATCTCTGTGCCCACATCCGCGACAAGACGGTATACCGTCTTGTTTGTATTCCAACCTCGCAAAAAAGTCTCGACCTTTTCGCCAACTTCGTATTACTCTATAAAAACTAAATAGCATAAGAGGCATTGTAGGACTTTCGTCCTCTTTGCCTCCCTTTTTTTCTGCTTCTTCTACCCTCATCCCTCTATCTTTGACGATGAGCGGTAAAATTTGGGGGCAATCTCTCCTGTGAGATTGCTTTTCTTTTGAAATCAGTCCCGCGCGGGAAGTTGCTTTTTGGGTTAATTAAATGGAGTGCGCTTTTTTTTGTGTATTTTTTTGCGCGTGGTTGGAGATTTTTCCATAAAACGCGAATAGAGGGTATAGAATATTTTTACGCAAAAAAAGGACTCATCTATGACCACGGGAAATTTCAATAATACTGAAAATTCAAAAAAATCGGGCGACGAAAATAGGTCGGCGTATATTTTCGCCATTTTGGCAGCCCAAGTGATGGCGGTAGCAGCCATCTGCATGATTCTTTTCGGAAGGGAAGGGTCGTATTCAAGAGCGCAGAGCGAAATTAACTCGATGTGGGGGTACTCGCAAGTTATTTCATCTGTATACACATACGATTATCAAAAAGGAGTCTATCAGTCTCCGAAAAACATAAAAATGCGCACCGAACTTTTGCCCGAAATTCGGTATCGTGGTATTTACAAGACCGTTTTGTATACGGCAAACGTGTCGGTAAATGCAGATTTTAAGAAAATCGAAGGCGATGCTCCGTCGATTTTCTTCAAGGTTGCAGACGCGTCGGGCGTAGTATCGGTGTCGGCGAAAATAGACGGGCGCGACGCCAATATTTCTTTCAACGAAGATAAATATGCCTTCGAATTGCCGATTCCCGCGGAGGCGGCAAAGAACGGGCTGAAGCTCGATTTGTCCGTCGTTTTGCGCGGCAGCGAAAGTTTTAAATACGCCCCGCTCGACACCGCAGGCGAGTACGAAATTCATTCGAAATGGGATTCCCCGAAATTCGTCGGCGCGATGCTTCCCGATACGCGCACGATTTCCGACGGCAGTTTTTCCGCGCAGTGGCGTTTGGGCTCTTTGTTTAAAATCACTCCAAAAGTCCCCGAAAAATTCGACGCAGCTTCTACGCGGACTTTCGGAGTTGACGTAATCGTGCCGTTAATGCCGTATGCAAAACTTTGGAGGTTGAATTCCTACTCGTATTTCTTTGTCGCAATATTTATGGCGATTTTGATGTTGGCCGAACGCGCCGCAAAGACAAAGTTGCACAACTGCCAGTTGGCGGTTGCGGCGACGGTCTTCCCGCTCTTCTATCTCCTGACGCTTTCGAGTTCGGAGTATATCGGCTTTACGGCGAGCTTTGCGATATGCGCGGCGGTCACCACTTTGATGGTATCGGTTTACGCGTTCGCGGCGTTTGGCAACCGCAGGGCGGCGTCGGTCGTGCTATTCTCGAACATTGCGGCGTATTCGGTAATTTACACGCTTACGACAGTGTCCGCTTCGTTGCTTTTGGGCAGCATATTTGTGGCGGTGCTCGTGATTTTGGCGATGTGCTGCACGGCGAAAATGAAGAAATAGCCGATTCTGGGATTTGCCGAGCGCATTTCCCCGAACCGCCGTTTGGCACAATCGTTCTTGCAAAATTTTTTGCGGGCGGGTAGGGTTGGCGCATGAATATTTTGGTGACCGGTTGTTCGCGCGGGTTGGGGCTTGAAATTTGTCGCCTTCTGCTCTCGCGCGGGCACAATGTTTACGCCGTCGCGCGTTCGTATTCCGACGAATTCAGGGCGCTCGACGGCAAGTTTGCGGGAGACCTGTTTTTCAAAAAATTCGACCTCTCTCAAACGGAGCGCGTCTACGAGGACGTTTTCAAAAATTTTATCACGAACGACGTGAGGCTCGACGGCGTGGTCAACAACGCCGCTGTCGCGTACGACGACATCATAACGAACCTGAATCTCGAAAAGCTCAAGGCGATGTACGATGTCAACGTTTTCACCCCGATGGCGATAACAAAGTATGCAATCCGCCAGATGCTTTTGCATCGAAATGCGGGTAGCGTTGTCCACATTTCCTCGATTAGCGCACACACGGGCTACAAGGGGCTTGCGATGTACGCTTCGGGGAAGGGGGCGCTGGAGGCGTTTTCGAAAAACACCGCGCGCGAGTGGGGCGGATACTCGATTCGCAGCAACACCGTAGTTGCGGGATTTATGGAGACCGCGATGAGCTCGACGCTTTCCGACGAACAAAAGGAGAGGATTTTCAACCGAACGAGCTTGAAGTCCGCCGTCGATGTCGCGTCTGTCGCCGAAACCGTCGCGTTTTTGCTTTCGGACGATGCGCGGTCGATTACGGGGCAGAACGTTTTTGTGGACAACGGAACGATTTAAATTGCCCTGTTCGGCGGAAATTGGGGCGCAAAAAAGCGGGAGAATTCTCCCGCTTTTTTTATTTTTGTTCCGTGCGCGTTTTCGATTATTTGCCGAAGACGTTGGAGAGTTTGAGGTTTGCCTCGCGGACTTTCTTTTCGTCGAATTTTATCACCTTTCTGTCGTAGGTCATCAGCCCGTTTGTTTCGAGCTCGACGTCCGTGGTTTGCGTATAAATCGCGCCCTGACAGCCGAATTCCGCCATTTTTATGAAGTGGTTTGTAAGGTTGATAAACGCCTCGGTCGCCTTTTCGGGCGTGCGCGACTTCCCGTAGCCCCAGTTGTTTTTTTCGCTCCACTGATGCCCCTGTATTTGGCAGTTTATTCCGCCGTATTCGCCGATTACGTTGAGCTTTTTGCCGTCGAAGAGCGCCATTGTCGGGCGTCCGTAGTCGTGGGTATCGAGCACGTCGCCGCAGTCGAAGAAGTTGCCGCCGCTCGCAGCGTTGACGAGTCGGGTCGGATCGAGTTGCTTGGTCCATTCGGCGATTTCGACCGTATCGAACTGTCCCCAGTTTTCGTTGAAAGGTACCCATATTGCAATGCACGGATACGATTCGAGCGACTCGATGATTTCGCGCCATTCTTTTTTATAATTTTGAGCCGCCCATTCATTCGGCTTTTGCGTTTCGCCTTTGAAGTAGGAGCGCGGCTGCCATTGTTTGTATTCTCCCGCAAATTGCGCGGGCATATCCTGCCAGACGACAATCCCCATTCTGTCGCAGTATGTGTACCAGCGAGCGGGTTCGACTTTGATGTGCTTGCGGATTGAATTAAACCCGAAATCCTTTGTTTTTTGAATGTCGAAGCGCAGTGCTTCGTCGGTGGGCGCGGTATAGAGCCCGTCGGGCCAGTAGCCTTGGTCGAGGAGTCCGAACGAAAAGAACTTATGGTTGTTGAGCTGGAATTCGCGATTTGCCCATTTGCTTAGTTCTTTTAAGGCGAATTTGCGCATACCCGCGTAGCTTTTGATTTCGTCGACTTTCCGCCCGTCCTTCGAGAGGGTGATTTCGAGGTCGTAGAGGAACGGCGATTTTGGCGACCAAAGCTTCGGGTTGGCGACGGGAATGTTTGCTATTTTGTTCGCGGGGGCGGACGCTTCGGCGACGACTTTGCCGTTGTCGAGAACTTTTATGTTTGCGACGGCTTTGGGGTCTGCGCTGCTTACGGTTATCGCGAAGCTCGAGGAGTCTAAGTCGGGGGTGATTTTGAGCTTGGAAATGTGCGTTGCGGAAACGGGTTCGAGCCACACGGTCTGCCAGATGCCCGACACGGGGGTGTAGAAAATTCCCTCGGGCTTGGGCCTTTGTTTGCCGTGCGGGAGGACTCCGCCCGTGGAGTCCCAAACGCGGACTGCGAGCGTATTTTTGCCGTCTTTGAGGCTTTTTGTGATGTCGAAGCTAAAGGGAGTGTATCCGCCCGTATGTTCGCCGATTTTCGCGCCGTTGACGAACACTTCCGCTTTCCAGTCAACCGCGCCGAAATTCAGCAGAATGTTTTTACCTTTCCAGTCGGCGGGTATTTCGATTGAACGTTCGTACCAAAGACTCTTTCTTTCGCCCAACATTTTTCCGACGCCCGAAAGCGACGATTCCACCGCGAACGGGACGAGTATTTGCCCGTCGAATTTGTCTGGGCGCGGGGCGTCCTTGGCGGTAATGGCGTAGTCCCAGAGTCCGTTTAGATTCAGCCACTGCGCGCGTTCCATTATCGGGCGCGGATATTCGGGCAGGGCGTTTTGCGGACTTACTTTTTCCGCCCACGCGGTTTTGATTTTGTCGCCTGCAGGCTTCCAGTCGGCAAAGGCGGTAGTCGAATAAAATGCGGCGGAGAGTGCCGCGACGGCGGTAATCAGTTTTCTCATATGTATATTCATATGGGAGAATCTTTATTGGACGGAATCAGTCTTGTAAAGAAAAAATTGCGGTTCGCGCCGCCTTGTTGGATTTTTTTGCTTGCCTTGTGTTTTGTTGGGGGGTTAAATGATTTTTTAAAGAACACGAATACATGAAGGGAGAATTTTGACTCTATGAAAAAGATTGCGGCAATGATTTCGGCGTGCGCGGCTGCGTTTTCGCTTTGCGCAGCTGCCGAAAAATCGTACGATGTACGGATTTGGGACAATTATCCGATAAAGGAAAACGCGAAAATCTGGGAAAACGTCCCGCAGATTTTGAAAGAGGCAAAGTGGATTTGGCCGAGCCCGTATCTCAACGTCGACATCACGAATTCCTACGCGCTGTTCCGCTCGCCGTTCGTGCTCGACACTGTTCCGCAAAAGGCGGTTTTGTACATCACGGCCGACCAGTACTACCGCCTCTACGTCAACGGAAAATTCATCTGCAAAGGCCCCGCAAGAGGCTATCAAAAATCGTGGCCGTATGACGAAGTCGATATCGCTCCGTATCTGCAAAAGGGCAAAAATACCATTGCCGTGCGCGCCTACAATGCCGGTCGCGACACGTTCGGATACATCTCCGAGGGCTGGGCGGGCGTGATTTACGGCGTCGATTTGGGCGGCGGAAAGAAAATTCTGACGAACTCCAAAACCAAGTGCATAAGAGAGGACTGGTGCGACAGAGACACCGTTCCCTACTCGATGCAGCTGAACAATCAGGAGCATATCGATATGCGCAAAGCCCCCACGGAAGCGTGGAAGTTCTACGATTTCGACGACTCCAAGTGGGTTGTGTCCGACAACGAGGGAATTTGGAATAAAATGCCCTACTACACGTTCGAACCGCGCTTTACGCCTTTCGAAGAATGGAAGATTATCGAGTCCCCCAAGCTTATCGGCGAAAACTCGGGCAAGACTTTTTCGGAGGACGAACGAGTCCGCAACATCAACGTCCTGATTTCCAACGAAGACCAGTCCCACAAGAGCGCGCACAACAACGGCGATACGATTACCGTTCCGCCGTCGCCCAAGGGCACGTTCCGCAGCTACCTCTTCGACTTGGGGCGCGTGCAAATCGGCGTCCCGATTCTCGAAGTCAGGGGCGCAAAGGGCGGCGAAATCATCGACATTACGATGGACGAACGCGTCTTGGACAACCTCGTGCTACGCAACAACTACAAGCAGCATTGCGCGGTCTCCATCGGCAGCCGCATGATTGCGCGCGCGGGCGACAACTACCACGAATTTTACCACGCGATGGGCTCGCGCTATATGATGATTAGAGTCCGCGCCAACCCCGACTCGACGCTCGAAATCAAGCCCTCGTTCCGCTGGGAGGCGTATCCGCTCCGCTCCGACGGCAAGTTCGAGACCTCCAACCCCGCCGCCGACAAAATCTGGAAGGCGTGCGAACACACCCAGCGGCTCTGCTCGCTCGACGCCTATGTCGACACCCCGTGGCGCGAACAGGCGCAATGGTGGGGAGACGCGCGCGTGCAGGCGTGGAACACTTTTGCTATGTGCAACGACCCGCGTCTGCTCTGGCGCGGAATCCGCAGCATCGCAATGCAGACGGCACCCAACGGACTGACCTACGGGCACGCCCCGACAATGGCGCACCACTGCATCTTGCCCGACTACTCGATAATCTGGATTCTCACCCTCTACGATTACTATTGGCAGACGGGCGACGCGTCGATTTTCGCGACATACGAAAAGACAATCGACGGTATTCTCTCCTACTTCGACGGCATAACCGACGCCAACGGGCTCGCCCGCTACGACCCGCGCTACTGGCTCTTCCTCGACTGGAGTAACGTCCAGCGCGACGGCAATCCCGCGATTCTGAATCTGTGGCTCTTGTACGCCCTCGACACCGTCTCCGATGCCTGCGCCAAAAACGGCTACTCGGCGATGTCCGCAAAATACGCAGCCCGCGCAAAAGTTTTGCGCGCGGCAATCGAAAAAAACCTCGTCGTAGGCGGACTTGCAATCGACGGCATTTTGCCGAACGGCAAACCCTCGAAAAACAACGGCATTCAGGCGCAGGTTTTGGCGCGCATGACAAACCTCAAGGGCTTCGATTTCGAAAAGGCAAAGAACGAAATAATGCTCCCGTACCTGCGCGGAAAGCTTGAACTGAGCGCGCCGCCGTCGAGCTACTGGATTGTCTACCTCTACGAACTTCTCATCGACGAAGGCTACGGCAAGGAAGTCTACGCCGACATTCTCAAGCGTTGGAAGGAAATGGGCGAATACGGCTCGGCATTCGAAGGCTTCGACTGGCGGACGGGCTCGTCGTCGCACGCATGGACGGCACACCCTCTGTTCCTGATGCCGAGAATTTTGGGCGGAATCCGCCAAAAAGCGCCCGCCTGGCGCGAAGTCTCCTTCAATCCGCAAATGATTGAAGATAGCGGGAACATCGTCTACCCCACGCCGCAGGGCGACATCAAATTCCAATGGAATAAACAACCCGACGGCACATTCGACAAAAAGCTGGAATTGCCCGCAGGCATTAAACTGGTGAAATAAACCAGAGCGGAAGTTCTCGAAAAAAATTACAGTAAAAGAGCTTCACAACTTTTGCTGTAGAATAAAAAACAAAGGATTCGGAAAAACAAACCGAATCCTTTATTTTTCGCTCTTCGTCAAAGAT
>DJPO01000085.1 GCA_002437405.1 Opitutia bacterium UBA6410
GATTTCACGCGCCCAAAAAAAACTTGCGCACTGGACTCTCCCTTCCGATAATAACTTTATGAGAAAGTTATTTGTGATTGCGGAAGGCGACCCTCGCGAAACGCGCGTCGCTCTTACTCCAAACGATGCCAAAAAACTTGTTCAACTCGGGTGGGACGTGGAAATTTCCCGCGGCGCGGGAGTCAAAGCTGGATTCCCAGACGAATCGTACGCCCTTGTCGGCGCAACCATCGCCGAACCCGAAGCCGAGCGCGATGCCGATTTTGTCGTGTCCGTCCGCGCCCCCTCCATTACTCAGGTTATGGGGCGAAAACGCGGGTCGTTCCATTTGAGTCTTCTCGACCCGTTCAACGAAAAGCCCCTGATAAAGGCTTTTGCCGACGCGGGTGTCACTGCCGCGAGTTTCGAGATGATTCCCAGAAGCACGATTGCACAGAAAATGGACGTGCTTAGCTCGCAGTCGAATTTGGCGGGGTACTGCTCGGTAATCAAGGCGGTTGCGGCGGCTCGGAAAATCGTGCCGATGATGATGACGCCTGCGGGGACTATTTCGCCGCTCAAATTTTTCATCGTCGGCGTGGGGGTTGCGGGGCTTCAGGCTATCGCCACTGCCAAGCGCCTCGGCGCGCGGGTCGAGGCGTTCGACACCCGCCCCGTCGTCGAGGAGCAGGTCAAGAGTTTGGGCGCGAAATTCGTCAAAATCGACCTCGGCGAAACTGGGCAGACGGCGCAGGGCTATGCCAAGGCGTTGACGCCCGAGCAAATCGAGCTTCAGCGTAAGGGTATGGCGAAAGTTTGCGCGCAGGCGGACGTTGTGATAACGACTGCAAAACTTTTCGGGCGCAAAGCCCCCGTCATCATCACTTCCGAAATGGTCGCGGGAATGAAGGCGGGCAGCATTATCGTGGACTTGGCGGTCGAAAGCGGCGGCAATGTCGAGGGCTCGAAGCCCGACCAAAACGTAATAACCCCCAACGGCGTCCTGATTATGGGTTGCACATGCCCCGAGGCGTCCGTGCCCGAGACGGCGAGCCAAATGTACGGCTCTAACGTCTTCAATTTCATCGAGCATTTCTCGCAAAACGGCGCATTTGAAATCAACCCCGACGACCCGATTATGAAATCCTGCATAGTCGCCCGCGACGGAAAAATAACCGACGAACGCTTCGTCCAACAATAATTAATTATGCAACTGATTCTCCTGCTGTTTATCTTCACGCTGGCGGTTTTTCTGGGCTTCGAGCTTATCTCGAAAGTTCCCAGCCAGCTGCACACCCCGCTCATGAGCGGCTCGAACGCCATTAGCGGAATAACAATCGTCGGGGCGATTCTCGCAACGGGCGGAACGGACAACAGTATGTTCGCGACCGCCCTCGGGGTCGCCGCGCTCGTCTTGGCGACAATCAACGTCGTCGGCGGATATTTGGTCACCGACAGAATGCTCGCGATGTTCAAGAAGAAGGAGGACAAATAACGATGAATCCGCAAATCATAAATTTGGCGTACATTGTTTCGGCGGCGATTTTCATTCTCGGAATCAAAATGCTCGGCAAGCCCGAAACCGCGCGGAAGGGGAATCTGCTTTCGTCGGCCGGCATGCTCATAGCCGTCGTCTTCACGCTCTTCGACGCGAAGATTCTCGACGCCTCCGACCGCTTCACTTGGGCGATTCTCGCGGGCGGGCTGGTTGTCGGAACTCTTGCGGGGTACGTCGCCGCTAAAAAGGTGAAAATGACTTCCATGCCCGAGATGGTCGCGCTGCTCAACGGGTTCGGCGGATTGGCGTCGATGCTGGTTGCGTGGGCGGAATTCCACTACGACGGGGTCTCGGGCGTCGAGGCGGGCTACTTTTCAAAATTCGCGATTATAGCGACGATTCTCGTGGGCTCGATAACGTTCACGGGGTCGGTCTACGCTTGGGCTAAGTTGTCGGGCAAAATATCGGGCAAGCCCACGGTTTACGCGGGGCAGAAGATTGTCAATGCGCTGGTTGCGGTGCTTTCGGCGGTTGCGGCGGTCGCGTTCGTCGTGCTCGGCGGCTACGATGCGGCGTACGGGGCGATGTGCGCGGCAATCGCGCTTTCGCTGTTGCTGGGTATTGTCGCGGTTATGCCGATAGGCGGCGGAGATATGCCCGTCGTGATTTCCCTGCTGAATTCGCTTTCGGGTCTGGCGGCGAGCGCGGCGGGGTTTGTCATCGAAAACAACGTGCTGATTGTGGCGGGTTCGCTCGTCGGGGCAAGCGGTGTCATTCTGACTGTGATTATGTGCAAGTCGATGAACCGAACGCTCTTTAACGTACTCTTCTCGGGGTTCGGCTCGGGCGGCGGCGCGGCGAAGGGGAAAGTCGAGGGCGAAATGAAGTCCATCTCGGCGCAGGACGCCTACTATATTTTGGAGGCTGCGCAGAGCGTCGTGTTTATCCCCGGCTACGGAATGGCGGTTGCGCAGGCACAGCATGCGGTCAAGGAGCTTGCGGGGATTCTCGAAAACAACGGCGCGGAAGTCGCGTTCGCAATCCACCCCGTTGCGGGGCGCATGCCAGGGCATATGAATGTGCTCTTGGCGGAGGCGGACGTTCCGTACGAGCAGCTGAAGGAGTTGGACGAAGCCAACAAGATTTTGGAAACCGCCGATGTCGCGATTGTAATCGGAGCGAACGATGTCGTCAATCCCGCCGCGGCGGAGGACAAGTCCAGCCCGATTTACGGAATGCCGATTATCGAAGCGTACAAGGCTAAGACCGTGCTTGCGCTAAAGCGCGGCAAGGGCACGGGGTTCTCGGGGCTCGAGAACGCGCTGTTCTTCAGACCCAACACGCGAATGCTGTACGGCGACGCAAAGGCGACTTTGAACGAGCTGGTTTCGCTGTTCAAAGGGTAGTCGGGCACACTCGGCGCGGGATTCGGCGCGCGCTGGGTGGCGTTTCGGAAGACGCAGTCGCTGCCCCGTGCCGCCGAATTTACGTTTATTATTTACAGGCGGGGAACGCGCGTTAGAGTATTGCCAATATGCTACGCACTACTTCGTTATACATTGCAATGACATTGCTGTCGGCCGCCGCGTTCGCAGGCGCAAAGGCGGGCGACTCCCCTGCGCCGCAAAATCCGCAGACTGCGGCTTATCCCGCCCCGACGGGACACTCCGAATGGGGGTTTATGGAGGACTTGAAAAAGCGCGAGCCGTTCCGCCCCAAATGGACGCGCAAGGCGGGCGAAAACGAGCTTCCGCTCGACTCGGGATTTTTTATCGACGACCGCTTCGGGATTGCGCAGTCCAACCTCGACACTGCGCTTGCCGAATTGTGGGCGTTCTTCGGCGACATCGGAGTTCGCGAAGTCTCCGCGCTTTCCGCCGACGGGAATTCGAACCGCGCCGTCCCGATAGTCCTGAAGCGCGGGAAAGTCGCGGGGGCTGAAAGTTATCGGCTGTCCGTCGGCAAAGGCGGAATCGAGCTTGTTGCGGAGGATTCGGAGGGAATACGCAGAGCCGTATATTTTCTCGAAAACCGCATTGCCGCGCAGCAGGGGGCGTTCCTCCCGTACGGTGTGGTCGAGCGCAAGCCGTGGCTCGAGAACCGCATATCGCGGTGTTTCTTCGGCCCGATAAAACGCCCGCCGTTCAACCGCGACGAACTGCTCGACGATATAAACTACTACCCCGACGAATACCTCAACAGGCTCGCGCGCGAGGGAATCAACGGGTTGTGGCTGACGGTCGAACTGCGCGACCTCGCGGAAACGTCTTTTACAAAGCGCGATCCGCTCGCGAAAAAGCGGCTCGCAAAGCTCGAAAAAACCGTCCGCCAATGCGCGCGCTACGGAATCAAAACGTGGCTGTTTTTCATCGAGCCCGCGCCGCTTGGCAGCGGAGACAAAGAGAGCCTTTTCAAGGCGCACCCGAACTGGCGCGGTGCGCGCGGTTGGGGGGACAACTACGCTATGTGCACTTCGAACAAGGAAGTTTTGCAATATATTGAGGAGTCGCTTTCCGACATATTCGCGCACGTTCCGAATCTCGCGGGGGCAATTAACATCAGCCACGGCGAGCGCATTACAAACTGCCTGAGCACTCTGCCCGCCGAGGGCGAAAGCGGGCAAATCAACTGCCCGCGCTGCGCAAACCGCCCCAAGGGGGAAATCCACAGCGAGACGGTCGGAGCGATGCTCGCGGGAATGCGCAAGCACAACCCGAAGGCGCAATTCATCAGCTGGCTCTACCAACCCAGCCCGCAGGCGGAGCGACCCGACTGGGTCTGCGAGCTCGCGGACGGACTCCCCGATGGGGCTGTTGTGCAGTACAACTTTGAAAGCGGCGCGCTCGCAAAACAGCTCGGGCGGTGGAGGTCGGGCGGCGACTACTGGCTTTCGTACCGCGGGGCATCGCCCGCGTTTGTGAGGTTTGCCGAGGCTGCGCGGCGCGGCGGGGCGGCGTTGTCGGCAAAAATTCAGGTCGGCAATTCGCACGAAATGGCGACAGTCCCGTTCGTCCCCGCCCCGGGGCTGCTCTACGACAAATACAGGCAGATGAAAAAGCGCGGGTGCTCGAGCGTAATGCAGTGCTGGTATTTCGGGAACTACCCTGGGGTTATGAACGAAGCGGCGGGCGAATTGGCGTTCGAAAACTTCGACACTTCGCGCGGAGAATTTTTAAGGAGGCTCGCAAAGCCCGTATGGGGCGACGGCGAAGCGGCGGAGAGAATCGCGAAAATCTGGGAGGCGTACTCCGATGGATACACGCACTACCCGCTCTCAAACAATATGCAGTACTACGGGCCCATGCACGCGGGAGTCGTCTGGCCGCTCTATTTCGACATCGGAATGCGCCCGCTCTCGCCGACGTGGGAGCCCGACTTCGCCCCGAACGGCGAGACAATCGGCGACGCCCTCGAAAACCACACAATCGACGAAGTCCTCGCGCTCGCCGACGCAATGTGTGCGCGCCTGCGGAAAGCCGACTCCGACGTTGACGCGCTGGAAAAATCGCTGCGCCCCGACGATGCCGAACGGCTCGCCGACATGCGCGTAATCAGGGCGATGAAGCTGCAAATCGAAAGCGCGCGCAACATATTCGAATTCTACAAACTCCGCCGCGACGCCTACTACGCCTCGCGCGCGCAATCCGACCCGAAAAAGGCGGCGGCTATGCTCGAAAAAATGGCGGAAATCGCAAAAACCGAAATAAAAAATTCGGCGGAGATGGCGCGGCTTTGCGACGCCGACTCGCGGCTCGGATTCCACTCCGAGGCGGAGACGCACCTTTACTCTTCGGCGCGCCTGCACTGGCGAATCGGGACGCTTCAAGACACGCTTTCGAAAATCGCGGACGCGAAGAAAATTCTCGAAAGCGGCGGCGTGTTGCCCGAAAGCGACTTCGAGAAAAACGCCCCCAAGGCTGCGGCGAACGGGCAGTGGAACGGCGACAAATACACGCGCTGGCGGATAGTCGAAAACGCCGCGGGCGCAATCGACTTTGAAGCCGAACTTTTCGGCGACTACGCCGTCGACAACTTTACCGTGATATTCACCGACGCTGCGGGCACGGTTTTCCCGTGGGAAGTGTCCGTAGACAAAAGCGGCAATGTTCGCGATTTCCGCAACTCGGCGAACGTTTCAATCGAAAAAACCGAAAACGGCGGGCGGCGCGTAAAGCTTATGATGTCCGACCTGCCCGAAAGTGCGGGCGCGTCCAGACCCGCGTGGATTTTCGTGCGCCGCGACGTGGCAGGCGGTAAAAACGGAGCTTCCGACGGAACATACACTTGGCCGAAGTGCGAAAAATTCCCGCCGTGGCGGCTCAACATCGGCCCGTTTACAAACAATATGTTCGGCAAGTGTCGATAGTGCGGATTGCGGATTTTTCGGGCAGGCTTGAAAATCCGCAATCGCGTAAAAACAGCAAAACCCCGCAAAAATTGCGGGGTTTTTTGTTTTATCGTAAGGATTTTTCGACGCGGGCTAACCTGCGATTTCGTCCGCGATTGCGTCGAATATCCGCGTAGTCTGTTCGGATATGTTTTGGGTGTGGAGCGTCTTATCGAGCGGTATGCGCGCCAAAACTTTTGTACCAAGCTTCGCGGCGGCATCGTCGGCAAAGCCTTCGCCGAAAATGTATTCGCGCGTGCCGTCGGGCATTTGCATATACGCCATATTTTCGACGACTCCCAAAATCTTTACGTCGCTTTTTTCGAAAACCATTGCGCCCCTGACTGCCGTAGTTGCGGCGAGTTCGTTGGGCGTCGTGACAATCAGCGCGCCCGAAATCGGGATTAACTGCACGACGCTAAGCACCGCGTCGCCCGTTCCTGGGGGCAAGTCGAGCACCATTGCGTCGAGTTTTCCCCATTCGACTTCCTCGACGAACTGACGTATCGCGCCCGTTACCATGGGCCCGCGCCAGAGAAGCGGCTGGGAGTCGTCCACCAGCATTCCCATAGAAATCGCCTTTACGCCGCCGAGCTGCGGGGGTATGATTTTCTGCTTTTCGTTGACCGACGGGAAGACCTTTTCGCCGAACAAAATCGCCGCGCTGGGCCCGTGGACATCGCAGTCTATCAGCCCGACGCGCGCTTCGCCGCCATTCGAGTATTTGCGCGCGAGCGCGCGCGCCAAGTTCACCGCGACCGTGCTTTTGCCGACTCCGCCCTTGCCCGAGGCGACCGCGACGATGAATTTGACTTCCGCCAAACCCTCGGGGACTTGTTTTGCGGGCGTCGGCGGCTTCTTCGACGGGTCTTCCGCCAGCAGCGACACGTTGAATTTTGCGTGCGGGAATTTTTCGGCGAGCACTGCGGACGCCTCGCGCGTAATCTGCTCCGCCGTTTCGGGCGCGCCGCCTGTGAAAATCCGAACCTCCGCAAAATCGCCGTCCGCCTTGACGTATTTCACCATTCCGAACGACACAATATCCCTGCTGTAGGGCGGGTATTTTACGGCTTTCAAAGCCTCGATTATTTCCTCTTTTGTCATTTTTCTATCTCGATGAAAGTGAGTGTTTGATTAAATCCTCCGCCGTTGCGTCCGCGCCGAGTTTTGCGAGCGCGCCGCGCACGGCTTTGTCGGCGTCCGCGGGCTTGACCCCGAGAGCCACGAGTGCCGCGAGCGCGTCGGACACATTTGCCGACGAACCGCCGCCAGCAGATTCCGCCGCCACCAAGGTCTCGCCGACTCCCGCCGCGCCGAGCACTCCGCGCAGTTCCAGAACGAGCCGCTCCGCCGTCTTGCGCCCGATTCCGGGGCACTTGGAAAGCAGCGATACGTCGCCCGCTGCAATCGCGCTTTTGAGCGACTGCACCGACATTCGGCTGAGCATATTAAGCGCGATTTTCGGGCCGATTCCCGAAACTTTTTCGACGAGAATCGCGAAGAAATCCCTGTCGCCCTCGGTCGCGAATCCGTAGAGGGTTTGGGAGTCCTCGCGGTAGACGGCGAGCGTGTGCAAAAGCGTTTCCTCGCCCGCGCGCGGCAGGCGTTCGGCGGTTGTTATCGGCACGTTGACGCCGTAATAAACGCCGCCCACGTCCAGCACGGCGTAGAGCGGCGAACTCTTTACAAGCTTTCCTCTTAAAGCAACTATCATGGCGGTTATCGTAGCCCGTATGCGGGCTATGACAAGCCAATAGATTGCAATGTTTCGGACTATTTAAGCGTAATCACCAAGCCCTCGTTGATGAGGTCGTTGGAAAGCAGTTTTACATAGCCGTCTTCGACCGCGATACGGGGGGCGATTTTCACGGATTTGTCGCGCTCGCGCAGTTCCATAAGTTCGCGGAAGAGTCCGTCGGTCGCGTAAATTGTGTCGACCTGCGCGCCCTCGGGCAGCTTGAATTGCGCGTTCGGGGAGAGGAACACCGCGAAGATTTTGTTGTCGCGCGGGTGTTTGCCCCAAACGCAGTCGAAGCCCATATGCGCCGTCGGGCTGTCGTACGACTTGTTTTCCGCGTCCGCTTTGCGCTCCGAAACAGGCGTGTTGTTGAGGTTCTCCCAAGTGGGGACTGCCTTCAAAAGCTTCAGGCGCGCGGGAATTTCGCGCATATATTTATAGTTGGGGGAATTTCTCGTTCCGCCCGCCCTGCCGTACCAGCAAGTCCACGAGCCGTGTTTCGCCGCCGAAATGCTTTCGTTTAGCATTCTCGCTGTGTCAGAAATATTCGGCGTGGACGAGCCGACGTGGGCGAAGTCGTAGCCGCTCTCGGCAATTTTCGGGTCGGTCACAAAATCGTCGCCGTCGGATTCCTGCCAGAGGAAGTCGAAGCGGTAGCCCTCCATATTGCGGGCTTTCATCTTGGCGGCGAGCTCGGGGGTGATTTTGCCGATCCAGCTTTTATAAATGACGTACGGTTCGGAAATCAGTTTTACGTCGGGGTTGATTTTCGCGCCCTCTTCGCGCAGCTTGTTGTAGAAGGCAAGCTTGCCCTCGGAGTATGTGTCGTATTCGTGCGTACAGCCGTCGAACGGTTCGCTTGAATCCTTCCCGAACCAGTATTTGAGCGACACTTCGCGCCCCTGTGCCTTGTGGATATCCTTGATTTCGGGCTTGGGCGGCAGGCGGAAGTTGCCCGACGGGTGCGGGACGTCCCAAGTATAGCCCGCGAACTTGAAGTCGGGGTTCGCCTTTTCGACACGCTTGATTTGCGCTATGATTCTGCCGACGACATCGTCGATTACCCGCTGCTGCTGGAAGTCGAGCGTGAGCGAACGCTTGCTCGGGGGGACAAACCAGGACGACGCCATATTGTCGGGGAATTTTTTGTCGCGGTAAATCACGACGTAGTTTTTCTGAATGTCGTCGATTTGCTCGGGCGTGTATTTTTTCGAATAGTCGAGCATTCTCTGGCGCGCGCCGAATTCGGGGTCGCTCCAGAAGAACTTCATGCCTTTTGCGGCGGGTTCTTTTTCCATTCCGCGTTTGTACATCATATGGGTATAGCCCATTTGGCGGGCGTACGCGAGCAGGTCGCTGTTGGAGTCCGCCGACCAGCCCATTCCGAAAAAGTTACGGTAGTCCGAAAGCTCGTAGTGCGGAGCTTTCGGAGCGGCGGGCTGCGACGCAACCGCATTCGCGTTCGCCGCCACCGATGTTGCAGGCGCGGTTTCGCCCGCGCACGCGGTAGCTGTTGAAATCAAAGAAGCCCCTGCGAAAAGGGCGCAAAGTCCGAATATACCCGTTGTTTTCATATGCCACGGAATTTAGCGGAATTTTTTCGGAACTTCAACAACAAACGTGGCTTTTTACTTTTGGACAGTTGAAATGGTGCGGGGAAAACCGCCGTGCCCGAGTGCTCAAAAGTTCCCAAAAGACTCGGCGAATCCAAAATTCCCAAAGTAAATTTGCCGCATGCGCATGTTCGTGATAATATCGCAACCATGAACGCACAACCCATATCGGCAAACATATATACGCGGGCTGCGAGCACGCGGCTCAACCCAATCAGAAACCTGCGCCCCGAGACGCTCTCGCGGGCGCTGGAGGCGTTTGAAAACGGACGCCCCGCGGCGGCGGCGAGAATTTTCGAGGCGATTCTATCGCGCGACGACGTCATTTGCGGACTGAATCTAAAGCGCAAGAAATCCGTCTCGCGGCTCGAATTCGAAATCGTCCCGCTCGAGGACTCCCCCAAGGCGCGCGAACACCAGAAGACGCTGCGCAATTTCTATTCGAACGTCGTCGCCAAATCGTTTTGCGACGGGAACGAAATCGGCGGGCTGCGCCTGCTCATAAGCCAGATGATGGACTGCGCCGCGATGAAATACGCCGTCCACAAGGTCGAATTTTCCGAAGAACGCGGCGGCGTATGCGGCACTTTCACGCAATATCCGCTCTGGCTTTTCGAGAACACGCAAAAACGCCTGCGGTTGCTCGAACACGAGGGGCAGCTCACCGACGGCGCGGAGCTCGACCCCGAGGAATGGCTGATTTCGCGCGGGGACGGGCTGATGTTCGCCTCGTCCATTGCGTATCTTTACAAACAGCTGCCCATGCGCGACTGGCTCATATACTGCGAGCGCAACGGTATGCCGGGGATTAAGGCGAAAACCGACGCCTTCCCTGGGACTCCGCAATGGGAGAGCGTCTGCGAGGCTGTCCGCGACTTCGGCGCGGAATTCCACGCGGTATTCTCCGAGGGCACGGAAATGGACGCAATCGACGTTTCGACGCGCGGCGAGCTTCCGTACCCCGCGCTAATCGAGCGCATCGACAAGATGATGAGCGCGCTCTGGCGAGGCAGCGACCTTTCGACAATCAGCGCCGCCGACAGTGTAGGCGCGAGCGCGCAGTGGTACGAAAGTACGTTAATCGAGGAGGACGACGCCGCGAATATCGCCGAGACGCTCAACAGGCAGATCGACCCGCAGGTCGTGAAATTCGCGCACGGCGACGACGTTCCGCTTGCGAAGTTCCGCCTGAAACTGCCCGACTACGGCGAGCGCAAAAACGAACTGGAAATCGTCGAACGCCTCTGCGCCGTCGGGCTGAAACCCGACCCGATAGAGCTGGCAAGGCAGTTCGCATTCCCGCTCGCCTCCGACGGGAAATCGGGCGCGGCAAACGCAGAAAAGGAAACGCAAGATGAAATTTAACAACACGCTCGTCCAGATTCTAAGCCCGTTCGGCGAGTGGCCTCACAGGCTCGGAATGCAGGTCGTGGACGAAAAATCGCTCGAAAAGATGAAATATTCCGCGCGGTTTTCCACGCTGCTCGGCTGCGGAATCCCCGTGTATGTCGGGCACCCCGACGAATCGCCGAAGTCAAAGGCGCGCCCAGTCGGGAAAATTTCGCGAATGTTTTCCACTGGCGACGGAATCGCCGTCGAGGCGAAATATTCCGACGAAGCCTTCAGAAAAATCTCCGACGGAAAACTGAGGGCGATGTCCCCGCGCTGGCGAATGGAGAAACTGCCCGACGGCAGATTCCGCCCGATAAAGCTCGTCTCGGCGGGGCTTACGAACAACCCGAACATTCCCGAAAGCGGCAGGATTATCCGCTCCGTCCGCAAAACAGCAGACCTCGAAGCCCTGAAATCCGTCGGGCGCGAATCGGGCGATGCGGCGAAGGCGCTGCGCGAGTGTGCGGACGGGGCAAAGCGTCTGGCGAAACTCTCTCGCGAAGCGGTCGTCCAGACGCGCATTGCGCTTGCGAAAAAACCGCAGCAACAAAAGCCGCAGCCGCAAAAAATACCGACCGCAAAGCAAATCGCCCAGCTCGCCGCCCGCGCCGCGAGCGAATCCAACCAGCCCTATGTAAAAACTTTCGCGCAATTGCGCAAAAAATACTCGGTTTCAACAAAACCACAAACCAAGGAACTAAATGAAGAATAAAATAAACTCCGCCGTTTCGGCAATCCGCGCTCTCGCCGCGCTGCCGTTCGGCAAAACCGCCTTCTGCAACATCGCCGAAGGCACGCACGCGGGCTCGATTACGATGACGGCGTCCGAAAACGTCGATTCGCAAAACCTCGTAGTCGCCGCAGCCGCAACCGAAGGCGAATTCGCCATCGCAAAGGCAAACTCCAAACCCCTCGGCGTATGCCTCGACGAAGGCTCGAAGGGCGAAATTATGTCCGTCGCGCTCGGCGGCTGCCCCGAAAGCACGTTCGTCTGCAAAACCGCCGCCAATGTCGTCGCGGGCGACAGCCTCTATACCGCCGCGGGCGGCAAGGTCAGCCCCGCGGCTTCGGACGGATCGTACAAGGTCGGCGTCGCGCTCTGCTCCGCCGCCGCAAACTGCCCCGTGGAAGTCTCCCCGCAGGGCTTCGGCGAACGCGCTTGGCAGGTCTTCGACTGCGGCGTATTCGAATGGAGCACCTCGACCGCAACCGCAAGTCTCACGCTCGGCAACCTCTCGAGCGGGTACGTCGCGATTGCTTCTATCGCAGCGGCTGGGGGCTCGGAAAAAACGGTAAAAGCCGCGACAACATCGACGGGACTCACCTTCACCCTCGACGCAAACGGTACGTCGGGTCAAACGAAAATCGCGTGGATTGTCCTCGCAAAAAACTAAGGTAAAAATATGTCTGAAATCATATCCGCAAACGAAAACAGGTTCTCGGCGGGCAACTACTCCGAAGCATTGACCGCATTCACGGTCGGCTGGGTCGACCCCGAAAACACCGCCAAAATCCTCGACTTCATCGCGCCCCCAATTCCCGTCGGCAGACGCTTCGAATTCAAGAAGAGCGACAACGCCCAAGCCTTCTATTCCGAAAGCGACGACGTGCGCGCAATCGGCGCGGAATTCAAACGCGTGAGCTACGCGGGCGAATCCGTCAACGAAAAGACAATCAACAAGGGGCTCACCATTCGCGTCGACCACGACGAAGTTTCGGGCGACGACTGGCAGGAACGCTACGTCCAAATGCTCATGCAAAGGCTGTTGCGCAACGAACTGCGCCGCGCGGTAAAGGCGCTCGAGACGATTGCGGCGTCCGACAATTCCGCGAAGTCGTGGAACGCCAGCGCAAACCCCGACGCGGACATTCGCAATATGCTTATGCTCGCCGCCGACCAAAGCGGAGTGCGCCCCAACAGGCTGCTCTTCGGTGAAAGCGCGTGGGATTTGCGAATGACGTCGCTGGAGTCGCAAAACAGCGCGGTTGCGTTCAAGGGTGCGGCGATGGCGAAGGACGAGCTTGCGGGCAAGTTTATGCTCGACGGCTGCGAAGTTCTTTCGTCGCGCTACCAGAGTGCGCCCGCAACGAAGAGCAAGATTCTCGCGGACGCGGTGTTTGCGTTCTTTGCGCAGAACACGCTTTCGAAGGACGAGCCGTCGAATCTCAAGCGTTTCTACACGCCGACTGAGGAAGGCGGAGCGTTCAGGGTGTATTGCGACGAACACGCAAAATACACGGACATAACAGTTGAACACTATTCGAGCATAGTCGCAACCAGCGCGTTGGGTGTTCGCAAACTAACAGTACAGAAAGGATAACTAGGAGGTAATCCCAAGCCCACGGTTTTTGGGGCTTGTGAAATCGGGCTTGATACGGCGTTTCGG
>DJPO01000004.1:0-18349 GCA_002437405.1 Opitutia bacterium UBA6410
GCAACCGCCCTGCTTTCGGGGCGCGGCACGAGCTTCAGCCACGCCTCGCCGACAACGCCCAGTGTGCCCTCCGAGCCTATAAAAAAATCCTTTAGATTCAGCCCCGTCGAAAATTTTTTCAGCGCGCGCCCGCAGTCCAGCCTGCGCCCGTCGGGCAGATACGCAGTCAGGGCGTAGACGTTTTCGCGCGTGTTGCCGTACTTTGCGGCACGCAATCCGCCCGCATTGCAGGAGATGTTCCCGCCAATCGTCGAAAATTTGTGCGACGACGGGTCGGGCGCATACATAAGCCCGTGCTTCGCCGCCTGCGCGTCTACCTGCGCCGTTATCGCCCCCGCCCCAACGTGCGCGACGCGCTCGGCGGGTTGGATTTCGATGAAGTCGATTTTGGAGAGGTCGAGGACAATCGAGCCGCGCACGGGCACGCAACCGCCCGCGCAGCCCGTTCCCGCCCCGCGCGGAGTTATCGGCACTTTGAATTGCGAGGCAATCTCCAGCGTTTTCGCGATGTCTCCGCCATTATGCGCGTACACGCGCAGAGCGGGCATAAAGCTGTAGCGCGAGTGGTCGAGCGAGGCGTAAAAGAGGTCGTCGCGTTCTTGGGAGCAGTCCAAGCCCGCCGCTTTTACGGCGTCCGTCGCGCGGGTTATGTCGGCGTCGGGCATAGCGTTATTTAAGGAAACGTTCGAGAGCTTCGTAGTGGAATGAACGCAGGCGGCTGGCGATGTTGCGCGAGCGTTTCAGCGTCAGAATTTCGTCGCGCAAAGCCTTCGCCTTTTCAATCGGGACTTTCCGCAGGAGGAATTTGATTTCGCTAACCGACTTTGCGGACATACTGAATTCCGTGACGCCCATACCCAAGAGAAGCGGGGCGAAAATCGGGTCGGCGGCGATTTCTCCGCAGACGCAAACGGGGATTCCCGCCTTTTGCCCAGCCGAGACGACCATATCGAGGGTGCGGATTACGGCGGGGTGAGTGGGTTCGTAAAGATTTGCGACCAAATCGTTTACGCGGTCTACCGCGAGCAGGTACTGGATTAAGTCGTTAGTGCCCACGCTTATGAAATCGCATTCGGACGCGATTATGTCGGCGGTCAGAGCCGCGCTCGGCACTTCAATCATCGCGCCGATTTCAATGTTTTCGTCGTACGGAACGGACTGCTTTTTCAGCTCCGACTTCGCCTGTTCGACGAGCAGGCGCGTCTTTTCGACCTCGCGAATCGAGCTTATCATCGGCAGGAGGATTTTGACTTTGCCGTACGCGCTCGCGCGCAGAATCGCCCGCAGTTGCGTCAAAAAGGTGTCCTTGTGGTCGAGGCAAAAACGTATTGCCCGATAGCCCATAAACGGATTTTCCTCCTTGTTTACGCTCTTCATCAGGCTGAGATTTTTGTCGCCGCCCAAGTCGAGCGTGCGAATTACGACGGGCTTGCCGCGCGCCGCCAGAGCAGCGTCGCGGTACTGCTTGAACTGGGCTTCCTCGTCGGGGAACGTACCGAACGACATAAAAAAGTTTTCGGTTCGGAAAAGACCGACCCCGTCGCAGCAGTTCATCGCAAAGTCGGTGATGTCGTCGGGCGAGCTGATGTTTATTTCCATCGAGAACGCGCGGCCGTCGGGCGTTACGGACGGGTACGGAAGCGAAGTCGCGTACAGTGCCTCGACCTCCTTTTGCGCCGACTCAAGCTCGGTGTAGTGCGAAAGCGTGCGCTCGGACGGGTTGATGACGAGCATACCGTTGTACCCGTCCACCAGCAACATATCGCCGGTCGAAACCTTGTCGGCGACTTCGGGAATCCCGACTATGCACGGAATGCCGAGCGAGCGCGAGAGAATCGCCGTGTGGCTTGTCTGCGAGCCTTTTTCGGTGACAATCGCCAAAATTTTGCTCTTGTCCACGAGCGCGAAATCGGCGGGCGCGAAATCCGAACTTACGAGAATGAGTGGGTCGCTAAGCGCGCCTATTTTGGAGGTCTGAACCCCCAGCATATTGCCGAGCACGCGCCGCGAGACGTCCTTGAAGTCGGCGATGCGCTCTTTAATATAGGGGTCGTCGATTTTTTCGAACGCGTCGATGAACTTGTTGATTACCGACGAATAGCAGTACTCGATGTTGTAGTTTTTCTCGTTGAACATCGAGAGCGTTTCCTGCATTACCGCAACGTCCTCGAGAACGAGAATGTGGGCGTCGAAAATGGCGGCTTCGGCGTCGCCGACCTTTTCGGAAAGCTCGTTTTTTACGTCGGTGATGTCCTTGCGCGTCTTTAGGATTGCGTCCTCGAAACGCTTAATTTCGGCGGGTTTGTCGGAGTCGCGGATTTCGTAGACGGGCGTCTCGAGCTCCTTGTGCAACAGGAGGAAAGCCTCGCCGTGCGCGATGCCCTTTGATACGGAAAAGCCCTTGATTTCGACTTCCCCCCGCTCTGTCGAATCTGTCTGGTTCATCTTTAAAATCGGAGTTTTAGACCCGTCCCCCTAAATTTCAACACATTTTTTCGCGGATTTGCGCAACCTGCCCGAAAGCTCCATAATGCTGCGCAGGTACGGGACATTCAGACGCTCGACGCTCTCGAGTTGTTCTGGCAAAAGCCTCCACTGCCAGTTCCCGCAGGGAGCTCCGGGGGTATTCGTGCGGCACTCCGCCCCAAGCCCCGCGATGTCCTGCATCGGGAAGACTGCCATCTCGGCGACGCTCATCATCACCCCGTGAATCATATCCCAATTCGGGCAGTCGCCCGACGCGCGGAAGTAGCGGCGGAACTCGTCCTTTTCGGATTCCGACGCCTGAGCGTACCAACCGCAGGAAGTGTTGTTATCGTGCGTGCCAGTATAGTAAACACATTCGCGCTTGATGTTGTGGGGCAGATACGGATTTTCCGAGCCGCCGCCGAACGCGAACTGCAAAACCGCCATTGCGGGGATTTTTAATTCGTCGCGCAGCGCGTACGCCGCCTTGGAAAGAAGCCCCAAGTCTTCCGCGACAAACCTGCCCTTGGGAAAGCGTTTGCGAAGCTCTGCGAAGAAATCGACCCCCGGGCCTTTTTTCATCGAACCTTCGCGGGCGTCCTTCGCGTCCGCAGGAATCGCCCAGTAGTCGGCGAATCCCCTGAAGTGGTCGAAACGGATTACATCGAACATATCCAACGCCGCGCCGACGCGTTCGAACCAAAATTCGTACACGGCGTCCTTCGACTTTTTCCAGTCGTAGAGCGGATTGCCCCAAAGCTGCCCCGTCTCCGAAAAATAGTCGGGCGGGACTCCCGCGACGTTGGCGGGCATACCGTCGGGGCGCAAGTCGAAAAGCTCGGGCCTCTGCCAGACTTCAACGGAGTCGAGCGAGACGAAAATCGGAAGATCGCCGAAAATCCCGATTCCCAAGTCCTTGGCTTTCCTGCGGAAATCGGCGTACTGCGAGAAGAACACCCACTGCCCGAATTTTACCGAGAAAGTTTCGTCGATGTCGGCGAGCTCGAGGCTCTGCTTTTTCGCTTCGGCGTATGTGCGGAAATTTTCCGCCCACTCATACCACGGCTTGCCGCCGAATTTGTGCTTGAGCGCCATAAAAAGCGAATACGGCTCGAGCCACTTTGCGTGCGATTTGCAAAAGCGCGCAAACGCCGCCTTCTGAAGCCCCGTCGCAGACTTCTGGAAGTTCTCCGCCGCCTTGCGCATAAGGTCGGGGATTATCGAGTAAATCGCCCCGAAGTCGCATTTTTCGCGCGGGAGGGACTCGAGCGGCGCGAGGTCGGAATAATCCAAAAATCCGTCCTTCGCGAGCTTCTCCAAGTCCGCAAAATATATGTTGCCCGCAAACGCCGAAAACGACTGGTACGGCGAGTCGCCATACCCCGTTGGCCCGAGCGGGCAAATCTGCCAATACGAAAATCCGCTCTTGTCGAGGAAGTCGAAAAACGCGTCCGCAGCCGCCCCGACGTTGCCGATTCCCCAGCGCGACGGCAGGGACGAGATGTGCATAAACACGCCCGCCCCGCGCTTGCCAGACCATGAAAAATCTTTCATCGCAGTATATTAGTAGCTACGGCCTTCGCGGTTTTCGTAGTAGTTGATGAACGCCTTGTTCAGGACTGCGAAGCCGCCGGGGGTCGGATAATTGCCCGTGAAGTACCAGTCGCCCGTGCAGGAGGTTATCGCCTTGTGGAGGTTGTCGATTGTCTGGTAGACGACTTCCAGTTCGCCGTCCCACGCGACGTGCGGGCGGACGAGCTCGGCGATTTTCTTGGAAATGCACTCGTCGGTAAACGGCTCGTAAATCATCTTGACGTAGTTCTTGATTTCCGAAGCGGGCTTGTCCTTCTGCGAGCAGCAGAGGCGGTAGACCTCCTTTATAAGCTCGGAGTTTCCGCTTTCCTTCAGCAGTTTGATTGCGGCTTGGAATGCGATGAACTTGCCGATTTCGCTCATATCGATACCGTAGCAGTCGGGATAGCGGATTTGCGGAGCCGTGGAGGCTATCACGATTTTCTTGGGATTGATGCGGCTTAGAATGCGCAAAATCTGCTGCTGGAGGGTCGTGCCGCGGACGATGGAGTCGTCGAGGCAGACGAGGGTGTCCTTGTGGGTTACGACGCCGTAGGTGATGTCGTAGACGTGGGAGGCAAGCGACATTCTGTCCTTTTCCTGCGAAATGAACGTGCGCAGCTTGATGTCCTTGTGGACGATTTTCTCGCCGCGCGGCCAGTTGTCGAGAATCAGCGAATCCAAAAATTCGTCGGAAAAATCCTTACCCTCTTCGACCGCCTTGACGAGCTCCTTTTTAACCTGCGCCCTGCGAATCATACGCAGGCCGTGCAGCATTCCGTAGTAGGCGATTTCGGCGGTATTGGGGATATAGCTGAAGACGCTGTTTTTGAAATCCCTGCCGATGCTTTCGTAGAGCCTCGGGCAGAGCAGACGCCCGAGAGCCTTGCGCTCGGAGTAGATTTCGGGGTCGTTCCCGCGCGAAAAATAGATGCGCTCGAAGGTGCAGGATTTGCGTTCGCCTGCGGGCTTGTAGGGCTGCTCGTAGCAGGTGCCGTCGCTCTTGATGACGAACACGTTGCCTGGGGCGACTTCCTTGACGTCTTCGGCGTTGGCTTCGAAAACCGTCATGAGCGGAACGCGCTCGGAGGCGAATGCGACGATTTCGTCGTTTTTAATATAGAAGCACGGGCGGATTCCGTGGGCGTCGCGCAAAACGAATGCATCGCCGTTGCCGATTGCCCCCGCAATTGTGTAGCCGCCGTCCCAGTTTTTCGCCGCGTTGCTTACGATTCGCAGCGGGCTGAGACGCTCGTTCATCATTCGCAAAATGTCTTCCCCAGCGACCCCTTCGTCGCGCAGATGGCGGTAGATTTCGCCGTGCTCGATGTCCAAATGGAAGGATATTTCCTCCAAAATCGCCTGAGTGTCGGTGCTGAAAACGGGGTGTATGCCGCGCTGAATCAGCGCCTTTTGGAGCTCCTCGGTATTGGTGATGTTGAAGTTGCCAACAAGCATCAGATTGCGCGCGGGCCAAGTGCTCTTTCTCGCGAACGGGTGGCAGGTGTTTTTGTCGTACGAGCCGCTCGTGCCGTAGCGCAAGTGCCCGATGAGCAGTTCCGCCGCGTAGTCGAAGTTGCTTTTTACGGTCTCGGGGAATTCGGGGTGGATTACCCCCGCCTTGACCTTTTCGTTATAGATATTCAGCTGGTCGGCGAAGATTTCCGCCAATCCGTTCGGGTGGGCGTTGCGTTCGCGGAAGATGTAGTTTTCGCCGGGGGGGACGCCTATCTTGACCGCGCCGATTCCCGCGCCGTCCTGCCCTCTGTTGTGCTGCTTTTCCATGAGCAGAAAAAGCTTGTTGAAGCCGTACAGGGGCGTGCCGTACTTTTCCTGATAATATCTCAGGGGTTTGAGAAGTCTGATTACGGCAATGCCGCATTCGTGTTTGATAGGGTCGCTCATATGGAGAATTCGGAAATATTTTTATTACGGCAATAATCTCGAACGAATAAATTTTGGCAAGCCAAAAGCAACACACGCCCTGTCGACGCGGGTCGGGGCGCGCGCGGCGCGGGCGTCAGATACCCAGCTTGCCCTCCTTCTTTTCGGTTCGGATACGGGTGTTGATGTCCAAAATGCGCTTGCGCATTCTTATGTGGTGGGGAGTCGCCTCCACCAGCTCGTCCGCGCCGATGTACTCAATCGCCCTTTCGAGCGAGAAGACCACGGGCGGCGTGAGGGGAATGGTGGCGTCCTTGCCCGCCGAGCGGATATTCGTCAAATGCTTTTCGCGGCAGGGATTTACGGGAATGTCCACAGCGCGCGGATTTTCGCCGACGATTTCGCCCGCGTAGACCTGATCCTGCGGGGAGATGAAAAGCCGCCCGCGCTCCTCAAGCCCGAGTATCGCATAGCGGCTGGCGACTCCGTTTTCCATCGAAACGAGCCTGCCCATTCGGTTGTCGGAGATTTCCCCCGCGAACGGCGCGTACTTGCTGAACAGGTGCGAGAAAACCCCGTGCCCCGAGGTGATGTTCACCAGCTGGAACTCGAAGCCGATAATCCCGCGCGTGGGAATCTGCGCCCCGAAATGCGTGCGCCCGCCGACGGTTTCCATTGACTCGATTTGCGCGCGCCTCGCCGACAGAAGCTTTAATATTGCGCTCGTGTTTTCCTCGGGGACTTCGACGAAAATCGTCTCGAACGGCTCGAGAACCGCCCCGTTTTCGTCCTTTTTCAAGATGACCTTGGGGCGCGAGACGCTCATTTCGTAGTTTTCGCGGCGCATTGTCTCGACCAAAACGGCGATTTGCATTGCGCCTCTTGCGGAAATCGAAAATACGCCAGCCTTGTCGGTGTCCTCGACTTTAATCGAGATGTTCGTGCGCATTTCGCGCATAAGGCGGTCGCGGATTACGCGGGAGGTTACGTTTTTGCCGTCCTGCCCCAAGAGGGGGCTGTCGTTAATCGAAATTTCCATTGAAATCGTGGGAGGGTCGATTGCCACAAACGGCAGCGGCTCGGCCTCCTCCGACGCGCACAGGGTCTCACCGATGTCTACGTTGTCGAAGCCCGCCACGCCGACGATGTTGCCCGCAATGCCCTCGGCGGAGTCCTGAGTCGCCAAGTCGGAGTACTCGAAAACGCGCGAGACCGCCCCCTTGAAGCGTTCGCCGTCGCCCTTGACGAGCCAAACCGTGTCGCCCTTTCTGACGACCCCCGACGAAATCTTGCCGATTGCGACCCTGCCGACGTAGTTGTCCCAGCCGATGTTCGAGACGAGCATTTTGAATTCTCCGCCGCTGTCGGCGTCGCTCGGGGCGGGAATGTATTTTATTATTTTCTCCAAAAGCGGGGTGCAGTCCTTGCGCTCGCCGTCCGGCTCGTCCATAAAATATCCGTCCTTCGCCGAGCCGTAGACAAACGGGGCGTCGAACTGCTCGTCCGTCGCGCCCAAGTCGAGAAGGAGCTCGAGAACCTTGTCGCGGACGCCGAGCGGGTCGGCGTAGGGGCGGTCGATTTTGTTTACGACGACAATGGGCTTCAAGCCCTCCTTCAAAGCCTTGCGCAACACAAAACGCGTCTGAGCCTGCGGCCCTTCCTGCGCGTCGACGACCAGCAATACGCCGTCCACCATTTTCATAACGCGCTCGACCTCCCCGCCGAAGTCGGCGTGTCCGGGGGTGTCCACTATATTTATAGTGTAGCCGCGCCACTGAATCGAAGTGTTTTTTGCGCGGATTGTAATGCCCTTTTCGCGCTCCAAGTCCATGGAGTCCATGGCGCGGTCTTGGACGACCTGATTGTCGCGGTATGCGCCGCCGGCCTGTAAAAGTTGGTCAACAAGAGTGGTTTTGCCGTGGTCGACGTGCGCGATTATGGCAAGATTCCTAAACTTAATGGATTGTTGCATATCCGAATCCAACAACCGCGCAACGATAAAGTCAACAGAAATACCGCGCGGGCGGCACTTCCTCGCGCCTTTTTTTGTTGCATTGCCTTTGTTTTAATCGGATATTGGGAACGTATGAACGAACTCGCCCAGACTCTTTTGACCGCCCCCGCCGCGCGAATCCGCGTGCTGCTCGTGGACGACCAGAAGATTATCGCGGAGGCCACCAAGCGAATGCTGGCGGATCTGCCGTCGACCAGCCTGCACTACTGCTCCGACCCGACAAAGGCAATAGACGCGGCAAAGCAAATCCGCCCGACCGTCATACTCCAAGACCTCGTTATGCCCGAAGTCGACGGGCTGACCCTCGTGAAATTTTTCCGCGCCTGCCCCGAAACCCGCGAAATCCCGCTCGTCGTGCTTTCGTCGAAGGAGGAGCCGTCGGTCAAATACCGCGCGTTCGAAAACGGCGCGAACGACTACATGGTAAAATTCCCCGACAAGCTCGAAGTGCTCGCGCGCATACAATACCACTCGAACGCCTACAACATTCTGTGCGAGCGCAACGAGGCAATGCGCAAACTGCAGGAGAGCCAAAACGCCCTAAAGCGCGAGCTCGACGAGGCGGAAAACTACGTCATCAGCCTGCTCCCCGCGAAAATCGACTCCGCCGACCTGCACACAGACTGGGTCTTCAAAAGTTCAACCGAGCTTGGCGGCGACTGCTTCGGCTACGACTGGATAGACTCCGACAAATTCGCAATCTACCTGCTCGACGTTTGCGGGCACGGGGTCGGGGCGGCGTTGCTGTCGGTTTCGGCGATGAACGTGCTGCGCTCGCGCACGCTCTCGGGGATAGACTTCGCCCAGCCCGACCAAGTGCTGAACGCGCTGAACGCGGCGTTCGATATGGACAAGCAAAACGGAATGTATTTCACCCTTTGGTACGGCGTCTACGACAGAAAAACGCGCACGCTCTCGTACGCGTCGGGCGGACACCCGCCCGCAATGCTCGTCGCCCCCGACGGCTCTTCGACGCCGCTTACGACACACGGATTCATAGTCGGCGGAATGGCGGAGAGCGTCTATAAAAAGGATAGCGTGAAAGTCGCGCCGAACTCCAAGCTGTACGTTTTCAGCGACGGCGTGTACGAAGTCCGCAAAGGCGACGGCAAAATTATGTCGCTCGACGAATTCGCCGCCCAGCTGCCCGCCCCCGCGGAATCGGGCGCAAGCAAAGTGGAAAGCATGATGCGCTTTTCGAAGCGCGCGCAAAACAGCGAGTCGTTCGAAGACGACTTTTCGCTATGCGAGGTGGTTTTCAAATGAAATTTTGCAGGACATACCCCGCCGTGCTCGAGTCGCTCGACGCAATTTCGTCCGACGCCGAGGTTTTCTGCGAATCCGCGGGAATCGGCGCGGACACGGCGTTCGCGCTGAACCTGTGCCTCGAGGAGATTTTCACGAATTGCGCGACGTACGGCTGCGGACTCTCGCCCGACGAAAAAATCGAAATATCGCTCGAACCGAACGGCGGCTGCGTGCTCGCCGAAATTTCCGACTCCGCCGCCCCATTCGACCCGCTAACGCAGGCGCCGACTCCCGACACCGCCGCAGGGGCGGACGAGCGCAAAATCGGGGGGCTGGGCGTGTTCCTCGTGAAAAAATACGCCGAAAAAGTCGAATACCAACGCGAAAACGGCAAAAATATCCTGTCAATTTACATAAAAAATCCCGCAAAAAAATGAGCCTGCTGGAAGTCAAAAATCTCAAGATACGCTTCGACTCGCGGCGCGGACAAACCGACGCCGTCAAGGGTATCGACTTCGAAATCGGCGACGGCGAAAGCGTGGCGATAGTCGGCGAAAGCGGCTCGGGCAAAAGCGTCACGGCGATGAGCCTAATGCGCCTGCTACCGCCCCCGCCGCTCTGCACGGTCTCGGGCAAAATACTGCTCGAGGGCAAAAACGTCTACGAAATGGACGGCAAAACCCTGCGCGCCGCACGCGGCGGGAAAATCGCCTACATCTTCCAAGAACCTGCGACCTCTTTCAACCCGCTTTTTACGATAGGCTCGCAAATCGAGGAAGCGGTAAAACTGCACTCGGACGGCTCGGAAGACCCGCGGGAAGTCGCGGCAAAATCGCTCGAAGACGTCGGGATACGCGACGCGCGCCTTAGGCTCAAATCCTACCCGCACGAAATGTCGGGCGGTATGCTCCAAAGGGCGATGATTGCGATGGCACTGGCGTGCCGCCCCAAACTGCTCGTTGCCGACGAACCGACGACCGCGCTGGACGTCACAATCCAAAAACAGGTCATAGACCTGCTCGCCGACGTCCGCCTTAGGCGCAAAATGTCGCTGCTTTTAATCACACACAACTTCGGGATAATCAGGCATCTGTGCGAGCGGGTAATCGTGATGTTCAGGGGCGAAATCGTCGAGACGGGCGCGTGCGCCGACGTCCTCGAAAACCCGCAGCACCCCTACACAAAGGCGCTGATAAACTGTATCCCGAGAATCGGACACAAAGGCGAAAAACTCCGCCCGATAGACTATGCAAAACTTTGACGACATACCCCTTTTGAGGGTCGAAAACCTGTGCGTAAAATACGGAATCGGCGGCGGGATTTTCTCGCGCGCGAAAAAGACGTTCAACGCGGTCGACGACATTTCCTTCGAAGTAAAAAAGGGGGAAATACTCGGGCTCGTCGGCGAAAGCGGCTCGGGCAAGACGACCACTGGGCGCGCGATAATACGCCTCGCGCCGATTTCGGGAGGGGAGATTTTCTACGGCGGCGAAAAAATCTCGGCACTTTCCAACGCCGAATTTATGCCCTACCGCAAGAAAATCCAGATGATTTTCCAAGACCCCTTCAATTCGCTAAATCCGCGAATGAACATCTTGCAGATAATCTCCGAGCCGCTGGACATACACTTTAAAAATATGGCGCACGCGCAAAAGCGCGACAGGGTCGCCGAACTGCTCGAAACTGTCGGGCTATCCCCCGACCAAATGAAACGCTACCCGCACGAGTTCTCGGGCGGGCAGCGCCAGAGAATCGGAATCGCCCGCGCGCTCGCAGTCGAGCCCGAATTCATAATCTGCGACGAGCCCGTCAGCGCGCTCGACGTCTCCGTTCAGGCGCAAATCGTCAACCTGCTCGCCAATTTGCGCGAAAAGTTGGGGCTGACGATGCTGTTCGTTGCGCACGACATCGCGGTGGTCGAATACCTGTGCGACAGAATAATGGTTATGACGCGCGGGAAAATCGTCGAAACGGGCGAGTCCGAAAGCCTATGCGCCAACCCGCAACACCCGTACACCAAAAAGCTCATAGCCTCCGTGCCGACTTTCTGATATGCGCCGACTGCTCCAGTTTTTCGCGGCGGCATTTTGCGCCTGCCTGATTTCGTGCGGGAAGCCCGAAACGCCCGCAATGCGCGCCGCGCGCGACGGCATTTTGCTGATAGGCAACGCAGCCGACCCCGCGACGCTCGACCCGTCCCTCGCGACGGGTTTCGGCGAATCGAAAATCCTCGCGGGGCTTTTCGAGGGGCTCGTCGGGCTCGACACAAAAACTCTCGCAACCGTACCCGCCGCGGCGGAAAGCTGGGAAATCCGCGACGGCGGTAAAACGTACGTCTTCAAAATCGACCCCAAATCGAAGTGGTCGGACGGCTCGAAAGTTTGCGCGGACGATTTCGTCTTTGCGTGGCGGAGGGCGTTGTCGCCGCAAATCGGGGGCGAATACGCGTCGCTTATGTACCCGATAAAAAACGCGCGCGCGTTCCATTCGGGCAAGCTCGCCGACGCGGGCAAACTGGGCGTGCGCGCGCAGTCGCCCGACACGCTCGTAGTCGAGCTCGAACGCCCGCAGCCCGACTTCCTAAAACGCCTGCATATGCCCGCGTTCTACCCGCTCCACCGCCCGACTCTCGAAAAATTCGGCGCGGACAAGGCGCGCAAATCGGAATGGACGCGCCCCGAAAATATGGTCTGCAACGGCGCGTTCACGCTCGCCAAATGGAGCATAAACGACAGGGTTTCCCTGCGGCGCAACCCGCATTTCAGGGCGTCGGAAAAGCTGCTTCTAAACGGGGTCGACTTCCTGCCGATTTCCAACATCAATACCGAAGACAGGGCGTTCCGCTCGGGGCAGCTGCATATTACGGAGTCCGTCGCGCCCGCGCGCATCGCCTACACTAAAAAACACTTTCCGCAGAGCCTGCGCTCCGACCCGTGGCTCGGGGTCTACTACTACCTCGTAAACACGACCCGCCCGCCGCTCGACAATCCACTCGTGCGCAGGGCGCTTTCGATGGCTCTCGACCGCCGCGCGATTATCGACGGATTCCTGAAGGGCGGACAGTCCCCCGCCCTGTCGTTCGTCCCGCCCTACTGCGGCGAATACACTTTGCCCGATAAGTCGAAAATCCGAGAGGACGCCGCAAAAGCCCGCGAAATGCTCGCAAAGGCGGGCTACCCCGACGGGCGCGGAATCGGGGAAATCACGATTACCTACAATACCTCCGAGCAACACAAGCCGATAGCCGAAGCCGTCGCGAATATGTGGCGCAAAAACCTCGGCTTGGACGTGAAGCTCTACAATCTCTCGTGGCCCGCGTATCTAGCGGCGCGGCGCGGCGGCGACTTTTCCGTAGCCCGCTCGAGCTGGGTAGCCGACTACGCGGCGGCGGAAAACTTTCTGCAAAACTTCGTATCGAACAGCGGGCTGAACCACAGCGGATTCGCCGATGCAAAGTTCGACGCGCTGCTCGACTCCGCCGCGAAATCGCCCTCCGCCGAACAGTCGGCGAAAAACCTCGAAAAGGCGGAGGCGCGGCTCTTGGAAATGTCGCCGATGATTCCGATTTATTTTTATACGCGCAGCTTCCTGATTTCGCCGCTCGTGCGCGGCTGGGACGCCAATGCGCTCGACTACCACAACTTTTTGGGAGTGTCGCTCGACGCCCCGAACGCCGATGATTAAATTCGTTCTAAAGAGAATCTGCGAAGCCGTCCCCGTGTTTTTGATTATAATCACGGCGGTGTTTTTTATGGTGCGCTTCGTCCCCGGAGGGCCGTTCGACCGCGAGCGCACCGTATCGGAGGAAACCGTGCGCGCGCTCAACGCCTATTACGGGCTCGACAAGCCGCTCGGGGTGCAGTACCTGAAGTTTCTCGGCAATCTCGCCCGCGGGGAGCTGGGGCCGAGCTATAAATACGATGGCTGGAAAGTCTCGGAAATTCTGCGCGAAAAGGCGGCGGTTTCGCTCGAGCTCGGTTCGTACGCGCTCGCGATTGCAGTTGCGGCGGGGTTTGCGCTCGGGCTTGCGGCGGCGGTTCGCGGGGGAATCGGGGCGTTGGTCTCGGGGGCGTCGCTTATGGGAATCTGCCTGCCCGCGTTCGTGCTCGGGCCGCTTCTGATTCTTGCGTTTTCGACAAAACTCGAGCTTTTCAATTCGCTCGGCTGGCAGTCGCCCTCCGACGCCGTCCTGCCGTCGATTACCCTCGCGCTCTTCTACGCCGCGTGGATAGCCCGCCTTACGGGCAACAGCGTGCGCGAGCAAATGCGCCTTCCGTATGTCAGAACGGCTCGGGCGAAGGGCGCGGGAGAGCTGCGGATACTTTTCGCGCACGTTCTGCGCAACGCCGTCGCGCCCGCCATTGCGTATCTCGGCCCTGCGGCGGCGGGGCTTATGACGGGCTCGTTCGTCGTCGAGACGATTTTCCAGATTCCCGGGCTCGGCAGGTTTTTCATATCCAGCGCGCTCGACAACGACTACACTATGATTATGGGCTGCGTGATGCTCTACGCGGCGTTCATAATCGGCTTCAATCTGCTTTCGGACATCGCCCTCGCGGCGGTGAATCCGAAGATAGCAAGGGAAATGAAACGATGAAAACGCCCCCTCCCGCAGCCGATTCCGACAAGCCGCAAACGCGCCTGCGCCGCGCGCTCGCCCCGATTTTCGAAGACAAAATAACGCTCTTTTGCGCGGTTTTCATAGTCGCCGCAACCCTGCTTTGCGCGCTCTCGCCGCTGGTCTCCCCCTACGGATACGACGCCCAAAACCTCGCGCTCGGCGCGTCCGCCCCGAGCCTTGCGCACCCGTTCGGCACGGACATTTTGGGGCGCGATATGCTCGCGCGCACGCTCTACGGCGGGCGGGTTTCGTTTGCGGTCGGGATTTTGGCGACGTTCGTGGCGTCGGTAATCGGAGTGGCGTACGGGACGGTTTCGGGAATGTGCGGGGGGAAAACGGACTCGCTTATGATGCGTATTGTGGACATCGCGTATTCGCTGCCGTTTACGATATTCGTGATTCTACTTACGGTCGCGTTCGGACGTTCGATATGGCTGATTTTTGCGGCGATAGGGGCAGTCGAATGGCTGACGATGGCGCGAATCGTCCGCGCATGTACGCTCGAGATAAAATCGAAAGCGTACGTCGAGGCAGCCTCCGCGCTCGGGGAAAGCCCGCGCGGGATAGTCTTCAGGCACATTCTGCCGAACGCCGCGCCCGCGATTTTCGTCTGCGCCGCGCTGACCGTCCCGAGCGTAATGCTGCTGGAGTCGTTCCTGAGCTTTTTGGGGCTCGGCGTCCAAGCGCCGCTTCCGTCGTGGGGCGCGCTGATAAAGGACGGCGCGGAGTATATGGAGGACGCCCCGTGGCTGCTCGTCTTCCCCGCAGTATTTTTCAGCCTCACGCTGTTTTCGCTAAACAGAATCGGCGAAGCGTTTTCGGGGAGTCGCGGCGAATGAAAAGGCTGGCGGTAATCGGCGCGGGCGCGGGCGGAATGTTCTGCGCGGCGAAGCTCGGGGAAATCGTGGGGCTTGAGATTTCGGTCTACGAAGCCTCGGACAACCCTCTAAAAAAAGTGCTGCTTTCGGGCGGCGGGCGGTGCAATTTCACAAACACGGCAACCGACACGGAAAACCCGAAAGATTTTTATCCGCGCGGGGCGAGATACCTGCGCAAACCGTTCAAAAGGTTCGCCTGCACGCAAACGCGCGAATTTTTCGCGAGCCTCGGAGTGCGCTCGAAAGTCGAAGACTGCGGGCGGGTTTTCCCGACATCGGACGACTCGCGGACAATCGCAAACGCGCTCGCCAAAGCCGCGAAAAACGCAAAATTCCGCTTTTCGGCGCGCGCAAAAACCCTCGAAAAAACCGAAGTCGGGACTTGGCGGATAGGGCTTGAAAGCGGCGAAAAAAAGAACTTCGCCGAAGCCGATTTCGTCCTAATCGCAACGGGCGGGACATGGGACGAATCCCTCGCAAAATCCGTCGAAAAGCTCGGCGGAAAGTTCGTTCCGCCCGTGCCGTCGCTCTTTTCGCTCAAGGCACAAAACGCGGAAAACTCCATCGCAAAGTTAGCGGGAATATCCGCGCCCGACGCAAAACTTTCGGCGACCGCCTGCGGCGAAACTTTTGTTTCGCGCGGGGCTGTGCTTTTCACGCACTTCGGGCTAAGCGGCCCTGCGGTGCTCGCGCTGTCGGCTTTCGGGGCGCGGGCGTTTGCGCAGTGCGGCTACAAATTCGACATCGCGGCGGACTGGATTTGCGCAGTCTCGGACGAAGAATTTTTTGCACGAATCAACCGTGCCCGAGAGGAGTCGCCGAAAAAGCTCGCGCGCAACACGCCGCTTTTCGGAGTCGCAAAGGCGCTGTGGGAGCACGCCTGCGGGCGGATCGGCGCGACGGAAAAGCTCTGGGCGAACTTTTCGAAATCCGACGCCGCCGCCCTGCGCCAAGCCCTGAAATCGGACAAAATCCGCGTCTCGGGGAAATCCGCCCACAAGGGGGAATTCGCGACCTGCGGCGGGCTGGACTGCGGGTGCGTGGACTTCAAAACCTGCTCGCTAAAAGGCGAAGATTCCCTTTTCTTTTCGGGAGAATGTCTGGACATCGACGCAATCACGGGCGGCTTCAACCTCCAAGCCGCGTGGACGACCGCAAAAATATGTGCGGACGCAATCGCGGGGAAAATTAAAAATTTTTAAAAATCCGAAAAATTTTTCTTGCAATTTCCAAATAAATCTACGAACATACAAACATAATAAAAAATTTTCCTCCCCCATCATATGTATAATATGCACCGCCTCGGGTAAAACCGAGGCGGTGTCCTTTTTTGTGGATTTCGTACTTGCGCCCAAAATGCGCCGCGCAATGCGCGAACAAAAAAACTTTCCGTGTGTCTGTATCCGTACGCCGATTTCGACACCTATTGACCAATCCCAACCGAATCCGAAATCGGATTCGCAACACACAAAAAAAGGAGAAATCAATATGGTAGTAGGTACAAGATACCCCACACTCGCATTCCACACAGGCGGCGCAGGCCAAGCTCAGGACGGCATTCCGCCGCAACCCTTTGAAACGTTCTGCTACGACTCCGCGCTGCTCGAGGCGAAAATCGAAAACTTCAACGTAATCCCCTACACTTCGGTTTTGCCGAAGGAGCTTTTCGGGAAAATCTATCCCGTGGACAAGGTGGCGAAGTTCTTCAAACACGGCGCGGTTCTCGAAGTTATTATGGCTGGCAACGGCGCGCGCAAGGAAGACCACAAGGCAATCGCAACGGGCGTCGGCGTATGCTGGGGCAAGAACAAAAAAGGCGAGCTAATAGGCGGCTGGGCGGCGGAATATGTAGAATATTTCGACACGTACCTCGACGACGACATCGCAAAAGCGCACGCCGAAATGTGGCTTTCGAAATCGCTAAAGCATGAGCTCGAAATACGCGGAGTCGAAAAGCACAGCGAATTCCAGATGTTCCACAACTTCCTGAACATCGACCAGAATTTCGGCTACTGCCTCACGGCGCTGGGTTTCCTCAACTTCGAATACGCCACCCCCGCGACGGCATAGGAAAGGACGACGGCTATGGCGGACTCGCAGAAAAGCGGATCCGCCGCCGCTTCGGGCGAAGCCAAAAAGCTCGGAGCAATCGGGCTCGGGGCGATTGTCCTGAGCTCGATGATAGGCGGCGGAATTTACAGTCTCCCGCAGAATATGGCGGCGAACGCCGCGGCGGGAGCGGTAATCATTGCGTGGATTATCACGGGTATCGGAATTTTCTTCATCGCAAATTCCTTCAGGATTCTCGCGTCGGCGCGGCCGAACCTCACCGCGGGAATCTACATGTACAGCCGCGACGGATTCGGCAACTACGCGGGATTCACAATCGCGTGGGGCTATTGGCTCTGCCAGATTTTCGGGAATGTCGGGTACGCGGTCATCACGATGGACGCGCTCAACTATTTCTTTCCGGGGGTCTTTACGGGCGGCAACAACATTTGGTCGATTGTCGGCGGCTCGATACTGATTTGGGCGTTCAATTTCATCGTCCTTTCGGGCGTCAGGCAGGCGTCGATTATCAATTTTATCGGAACTATCGGAAAGCTCGTCCCGATTTTCATCTTCGCGATTGTCCTGATCTTCGCGTTCCACTGGGATAAATTCACGTTCGACTTCTGGGGCAAAACCCCGATAAACGGGCACGTCCTCGGCGGACTCGGCGCGCAGATAAAAAGCACGATGCTCGTCACGCTTTGGGCGTTCATCGGCATCGAAGGCGCGGTCGTCCTCTCGGGGCGCGCGAAAACTCAGGGCGATGTCGGCAAGGCGACGATTATGGGCTTTGTCGGAGGTCTCGTAGTATTTATGCTGCTTTCGATTCTGCCGTTCGGTGTTATGAATCAGGGGGAAATCGCGGCAATCGCGAATCCGTCAACGGCGGGAGTGCTCGAGCACATCGTCGGGGAGTGGGGCGCGTGGCTTATGAACACGGGGCTGCTGATTTCGGTTCTTGCAAGCTGGCTTGCGTGGACAATCATCACCGCCGAAATGCCCTATGCCTGCGCACGCGACGGCACGTTCCCGAAGTTTTTCGCGAAATCCAACGCAAAAGGTTCGCCGTCCGCCGCGCTCTGGGTTACGAGCGCACTTATGCAGATTGCAATGCTGCTTGTGTTCTTCTCCAACAACGCGTGGAACACGATGCTCAGCATAACGGGCGTGATGGTGCTGCCCGCGTATCTGGCGAGCACCGCGTATTTGTTCAAAATTTCGGACGAGCGGAAGCTCGGAAGCGTCGTGCCGCAGATGTCGGCAATGCACAAAATCGCGCTCTTAAGCGGCGGAGTCGGGGCGATATACGCGCTGTGGCTCATCTACGCGGCGGGGCTCGAATACCTCTTGGCGTCGATTATCCTGCTGACCCTCGGGATTCCCGTCTACGTCTGGGCTTGCGAGGAGAACGGACGAAAGGCGTTCGGGCGCAACGAAATGGTCGGCGCGCTGATTCTGATTGTCGTGTCGGTCTACGCAATCTTCGCGATGGCGACGGGCAAAATCGACCTCGGCGGAACGTCCGAGCCCGCGACACCTCCCGCGGCGACAAAAACGATAAAACACTCGCCGATAATCAAGAGACACGGGCATACCGTACCGCTAAAGGGCGAA
>DJPO01000004.1:18397-31089 GCA_002437405.1 Opitutia bacterium UBA6410
CGCGGCAATCGGTCTTCGCAAAAAAAGCAAAACCCCGCAACGGAATGTCGCGGGGTTTTTGTTGATCGAATCAAACGCTTTGCGTTAGTCGCGGCGAACCGCCGCCGCGAGAGAGGCGACGAAATCGCCCGCAGCTTTAAGCGCGGCTTCTTCGCCCTTTTCGAGATACGTCGTAAACGCCAAGTCCACGAGCCTGCTGCCGACGACTACCGCGTCCGCCGACTGCGCCGCAGCGTGCGCCATCTCGGGGGAGGAAATCCCGAACCCCGCCGCGACGGGCAAAACGGAGACTTTGCGGACTTCCGCCAGACGCTTCGCGAAAGTCTCGGGCAGCGATTTGCGAGCGCCCGTGACGCCCGCGACCGTGACGTAATACAAAAAGCCCGAGCCGCTTTCGGAAATTTTGCGCACGCGCTCAAGCCCCGAAGTCGGGGCGGCAAGCGGAATCAGGTCGATTCCGTTTTCGGCGAGCACTCCCGAAATCTCGCCCGACTCCTCGAGAGGAACGTCGACCGAAAGCCACGCGTTTATTCCGTTTTCGCGCGAAAGCTTGGCGGAGTTCTCGAGCCCAAGCTTGAAAATCGGGTTGTAGTACGAAAATAGCACGAACGGATTTTCGACGCCGTCGCGGCGAAGTCCGCCCGCCATTTCGACGACTTTCTTCAAAGTCGCCCCGCCCGCGAGAGCCCGCTGGCTCGCCGCCTGAATCGTCGCGCCGTCCGCCATGGGGTCGGAAAACGGAACGCCGAGCTCGACGATGTCCGCACCCGCAGCGCAGACGGTTTTTACCAGTTTTTCGGTAAACGGCAAATTGGGGTCGCCGCAACTGATGAACGTTATGAGCGTCGCGCGGTTTTCGCCCGCGTTCTTTTCGAAAATTTCTCTGATTGTCTTCATTTTTTAAAGTTTCAAAAATTTCATTACCGAGTCCATATCCTTGTCGCCCCTGCCCGAAAGCGACACTATTATGATGTCGTCCTTGGAGAGCTTCGCGGCGTTCTGCATCGCAAGCGCAACCGCGTGCGACGACTCGAGCGCGGGGATTATCCCCTCGAGCCTCGAAAGCTTCATAAACGCGTCGACCGCCTGGGTGTCGTCAATCGGCTCGTAGTGCGCCCTGCCCGTATCCTTCAAATACGAGTGCTCGGGGCCGACCCCCGGGTAGTCCAGACCCGCCGAGACCGAATAGGTGTCGAGAATCTGCCCGTTTTCGTCCTGCAAAAGATACGTCTTGTTGCCGTGAAGGACGCCGACCGACCCGCCGTTGAGGCTCGCCGAATGTTTTCCCGTTGCGATACCCGCGCCCGCCGCCTCCGCGCCGTAAAGCCCGACGGAATCGTCGTCCATAAAGCCCGCGAACATACCGATTGCGTTGCTGCCGCCGCCGACGCACGCGACGACCTGCGTGGGCAGTCTGCCGCACTTTTCGAGAATCTGCGCGCGGGATTCGCGCCCGATTATCGACTGGAATTTCTTGACCATCTCGGGATACGGGTGCGGGCCAGCCGCCGTGCCGATGACGTAAAAAGTGTCCTCGACTGTCGCGACCCAGTTGCGCAAGGCTTCGTTCATCGCGTCCTTGAGCGTCGCCGTGCCGTGCTTGAGTTCGACGGCGATGAGGTTCGCGCCGAGCATTTTCATTCTGGCTGCGTTCTGCGCCTGCCTGCGCACGTCCTCCGCGCCCATAAACACGTCGCACTGCATTCCGAAGAGCGCGGCGATTGTCGCGGTCGCGACGCCGTGCATACCCGCGCCCGTCTCGGCAATCAGGCGTTTTTTGCCCATTCTGCGCGCGAGCAGCACCTGACCGACGGTATTGTTAACCTTGTGCGCGCCCGTGTGGTTCAAGTCTTCGCGCTTGAGATAAATCTGCGCGCCGCCGCAGTATTCGGTGAGCCTGCGTGCAAAGTAGAGCGGCGACGGACGCCCGACATAGTCGCGCATAATCGCGTTGTATTCGTCCCAAAAAGACTGGTCGTTTACGGCTTCGTGAAAGACCGTTTCGAGTTCCTTGAGTGCGGGCATCAGCGTTTCGGCGACATACTGGCCGCCGTAGATTCCGTACCTTCCATTGTGTTGCGTTTGATTGTTCATTTAACGTTTTCGATTAAAATTTCGATTTTTTTCAAATCCTTTTTGCGTGGATTTATTTCCACCGCACTGTTTGCGTCCACAGCCCACGGCTTGACCGCTTCGACCGCCCGACGGACGTTTTCGGGGGAAATTCCGCCCGCGAGCACGAGCTTTTTGATTTTCGCAAGTTCGGCGGCGGCGCGCCAGTCGCAGAGATTGCCCGTGCCGCCGACCGCCGCCTTTGTCTTTGCGTCGGCAAGCAGCGCGTCTGCGGGATAGTCCGATTCGCCCGCAATCTGCGCCGCCTGCGCAACGTCCGCCCAAACCGCGCGCCAAATTTCGACTCCGCCCGACTTGACTTCCCGCGCGAAATCCGCCGACTGCCCGCCGTGCAGCTGAACCGCGAAAAGCCCCAATTCCGCCGCCGCGCGCCTTACGAAATCCGCACCCGCCGAGACGAAAACGCCGACGGGCTTCGCCGCCCCGCGCAACGCGCCGACGATTTCCGCCGCCTGCGTTATGTCCACATAGCGCGGGCTTTTCGGCTCGAAAATCAGACCGACAAAATCCGCGCCCGCCGCCTCCGCCGCCTTGGCGTCGTCGGGGTTCGTGATTCCGCAGATTTTTACCTTCGCGCCCATTTTATTGTTTTCCGAGCAGTTCGCGCACCTTTGCCTCGGGCGAAGCCGCGCGCATTATTACAGAACCCACGAGCGCGCCGTCCGCGCCGAATCCGCCCGCTTTCAGCAGTTCCGCGCGCGAGCCTATCGCGCTCTCCGAAATGCGGATTTTGTCGGACGGCACGAGCTTTATAAGCTCCGCGACGCGTTCGAAATCGGTCTCGAAATTTTTGAGGTTGCGGCAGTTTACGCCGACGATTTTCGCGCCGCCCGAAAGCAGCATTTCGATTTCGTCGGGAGTGTGCGCCTCGCAGAGCGCGTCCAGTCCGAGCGACTCGGCGAACCCGAGCAGCTGTGAAAACTGCGACTTCGTGAGCATTGCCGCAATCAGCAAAACCGCCGACGCCCCCCAGACTTTCGCTTGGCAAATCTGGTATTCGTCGAAGACAAAATCCTTGCGCAACAGCGGAATCGAAACCGTCCGCGCCGCGATTTTCAGGTTTTCGGGCGAGCCTTTGAAAAAGTTGCGCTCCGTCAGAACCGACAGTGCCGACGCCCCGCCGTCCGCCAAAGCCCGCGCCAGCGTCTGCGGCTCGAAATCCGCGCGGATAAGTCCCGCCGACGGCGACGCCTTTTTGAGCTCCGCAATCAGCGCGGGAGTCCCGTCCGCAGCCCTGCGCATTGCCGCCGCGAACGACGCGCGGTGCGGGGTGTCCTTCGCCCGCGAATAAAGCGAATCGAAACTTTCCGCCGCCTTTTCGGACTCGAGTTCGACACGTTTCAAAGCGCAAATATCGTCGAGAATCGTCTTCATTTTTGCTGGTTGGAAAAGTCCACAAGTATCTTGAGTTTTTCGTACGCCGCGCCCGAGTCGAGCGATTCCGCCGCCTTTTTGACAGCCTCGTCGAAGCCGTCCGCGCCGCCACCTACGATTATCCCCGCCGCCGCGTTTAAAATACACACGTCGCGCGCGCCCGAGCGGATTTTGCCCGTCAAAATTCCGCGCGTGATTTCCGCATTCTCGCTCGGGTCGCCGCCCTTGAGCTCCGAGAAATTCGCGCCGTCGGGAAAATACTTGCGCGGGTTGAACTCGCTTGTCTTCACCGAGCCGTTTTTAAGCTCGCTAATGCGCGTTGACATACATATCGAAATTTCGTCCATTCCATCCGCGCCGTGGACGACAAACGCCCGACGGACTCCCAGACGCCCGAGGCACTCGGCGAGAAACTCCGTATACGACGCGCTGAAAACCCCCACGACCTGCCCGACAGCCCCGGCGGGATTGAGCAGAGGCCCGAGCAGATTGAAAACCGTGCGGAAGCCGAGCATTTTTCTGACGGGCGCGGCGTAGCGCATTGCGGGGTGCATTTTCGGCGCGAAGAGGAACGCAATTCCCTCCTCCTGCAAGCAGTGTTCCATAACCGACGGGTGGACGTCGAGATTGAAACCGAGTGCCGCCAGAACGTCGCCCGAGCCGCATTTGCTCGTTGCCGCCCTGTTGCCGTGCTTTGCCACGGCGACTCCCGCGCCCGCCACGATAAACGCGCTGGTCGTCGAAATATTGAAAGTGTCGAGCCCGTCGCCGCCCGTGCCGCAGGTGTCAATCGGGGCTTTCGAGCCCGCGTTGATGAACGCCGCCCGCGCGCGCATTGCCCGCGCCGCGCCGACGACCTCCTCGACGGTCTCGCCCTTCATTTTCAGGGCAGTCAGGAACGCCGCCAGAATCGGGGCGTCAACTTCCCCAGACATTATTTCGCCGAAGACCTCCGCGCTTTCGTCGCCCGACAGATTCCCGCCCGCCGCGACTTTCGCGAGGCTCTTTTTTGTAGCCGAACCGTTCATAGCGCGCCCGCTTCCGTAAGGAAATTTTCGAGCATTCTCTTGCCGCCGAACGTCATAATCGACTCGGGGTGGAACTGCACGCCCTCGACCAGAAAGTCCTTGTGCCTAAGCCCCATTATTTCGCCGTCCTCCGCCCGCGCCGTCACGCGCAGACACGGCGGCAAAGTGCGCTCGGAGACCGCCAGCGAGTGGTAGCGCACGACCTCCAGCGGATTGGGCATTCCCTTGAAAACGCCCGTGCCGTCGTGGGTAATCGCGCTGATTTTCCCGTGCATAACGCGCTTTGCCAGCACGATTTCGCCGCCGAACGCGTACCCTATCGACTGCATTCCGAGGCATACCCCGAAAATCGGGACTTTCCCCGCGTACTTGCGGATAAAATCCACGCAAATGCCCGCGTTTTTCGGGGAGCTCGGGCCGGGGGAGACCACGACGGCTTTGGGTGAAAGCGCCATCAGCTCCTCTGGGGTCGCGGCGTCGTTTCGCACAACCTTCATATCCGCCCCGAGCGTCTCGAAGTAGTGTACGAGATTGTATGTGAAGGAATCGTAATTGTCTATTAGAAGAACCATTTTTCTACCTCGCCAAATTTGAAATATCAAGTGAATCTATGCCTGCGGCGGTCTCGAGCGCGCGGGCTACGGCGCGGGATTTCATGCGCGTTTCCTCGTACTCTGATTCGGGGTCGGAGTCGAACACAATGCCCGCGCCCGCCTGCACCGACATCACGCCGTCGCGGATTTGAAGCGTGCGGATTGTAATCGCCAAGTCCATATTTCCGCCGAAGCCGATGTACCCGACCGCCCCGCCGTACGGGCCCCTGCGCTCGGGCTCGAGCTCGTTGATGATTTCCATCGCGCGGATTTTCGGAGCGCCCGAGAGCGTCCCTGCGGGGAACGCCGCCGCGAGCGCGTCGAACGCGTCTACGCCGTCGGAGACAATCCCCGACACGTCGGAGACCAAGTGCATTACATGCGAATAGCGTTCGATTTTCATAAAGTCGCCGACCTGCACGCTGCCCGCGCGGCAGATTCGCGAAAGGTCGTTGCGCCCCAAGTCGACAAGCATCAGGTGCTCGGCGCGCTCCTTTTCGTTGGAGAGCAGCTCGTCGGCGAGCTTCATGTCCTCGTTTTCGTCTTTGCCCCTGCGGCGCGTTCCCGCAATCGGGCGGACTTCCGCCTTGCCGTCGCTGAAGCGCAGGAGAGTCTCGGGCGAAGAGCCGACGAGGCAGGATTCGGGCGTCTTCAGGCAGAACATATACGGCGACGGATTTATAAGCCGCAACGCGCGGTACGCCGCCAGCGGTTCGACTGTCGCCTCGGCGGAGAATTTCTGCGACGGGACGATTTGGATAGCCTCGCCGTATTTAATATAGTCCTTCGCCTTCTCGACCATCTCGACGAAATCCTCGTGCGCCATGTTAGACTTGAGCTTGATGGGCGCTGCCGGGCTCTTCGCGGCGGGGATTTCACGGCGCGGCGACTTGAACACGGCGGAGAGTTTTTCGACCCTCTTGACGGCGTCTTCGTACGCGGCTTCGGGGGATTCGAACTTGTCGGTGTGGGCGCAGGCGACAATCTTTGCGGTGTGGCGGAGATTGTCGAAGATTATGATGTCGTTGTATACCGCAAAGCGCGCGTCGTCCCAGACCGCCTTTCCCTTTGGCTCGGGCATGCGCTCGAAGAGTCCAACGCACTCGTAGCCGAAGTACCCGACAGCCCCGCCGAAGAAGCGCGGCAGCCCCGCCAAACGCGCGGGCTTGCGTCCCTCGAGATAGTCCCTAAGCGGCGCGAGCGGCGCAAGTCCGTCCTCGGAAGTCGATTTTATCTCGGACGAATCCGCGAACTTCAGAACCGAGTGCCTGCCGTTGAGCGTAAAGACCGCCTCGGGGTTGCAGCCGATAAACGAATAACGCCCCCAGTTGTCGATATTCTCCGCGCTTTCGAGCAGAAAGCATTCGTCGAAACCGTCGAGCTTTGCGAAAGTCGAGACGGGTGTTTCCATATCCGCAAGCAATTCCGCGTAGACGGGAATTACGTTCGCGTTTTCCGCGAGTGCGGTGAATTCTGTTTTTGTAGGTGTCATTTTGAAGGCCAAAAAAAAGCGGCCAGACAAAAGGCCGCCAAAAGTTTAAAACCGTTTTTAAACTCTATGCGACCTTACGACTGCGCCACCAATTTCTCATTTTTTTGAATTTATGGACGCAATTTTGCACGATTGGAAAAACAGTCAAGCATTTTTTTCGAAAAATTTTCGGAAACGTTTGGGTTTGACATTTCGGGGAATTCGGAAAATATTTTTCGATATGGAAAATCAGAATCTTAATCAGTGCGCCAATTGCGCGCAATCCATTGACAACCACCTTGTTTTGGCGGTTTTGACGACGATATTTTGCTGTCTGCCGTTCGGGGTCATCTCGATAGTTTACGCAGTGCAGGTAAACTCCGCACTGGCTGTCGGCAACTACGAGCTCGCGAAAGTCAATTCCGAAAAGGCAAAATTCTGGGGAATGCTTGCGCTGGCTATCGGCGCAATTAGCTGTGTCGGCTACTTCGTCTTCGGAGTCGTCGCCGCACTCATCTAAACTTAACACCAAGCGCATATTGGACACATCGGAAAAACTTTCGGCGGAAATCTCGGCGGCGAAAGCCCTCTGCTGGGCGACTTTCCTCGGGCTGGGCAACTACTTTGCCTTGGCGGGAATTTTCTACGCCGAAAAAGCGGTAAAACTCGCGGCGGGCGGCGACCTCGCGGGCGCGGGGAAGTCCGTCAAAACCGCGCGCCGCTGGGGCATTTGGGGGCTTGTTCCCTCGACCGCAATCAACGCTGCAATCGTCTACGTTTGCGTAATCTTTTTACTGCACCTGTGGGAAACCGTCAAAGCCGTATCATAGAGAGGGAAAAAATTTCCTTCCCCCGCCCCGCCATATATAGTTTTCGGACACCCCAAAACACCAGAAAAAAAGAAAAAAAGAATGTTCGGGAAATCGGATAAAATACGCCGCGCATTTTTGCTGGGTTTGATGCTCCGCATCTGCGCGGTGCTCTTCGTTGTGGGAGCGGCTTTGATTCTGTATTTTTTCGACCCGTCCGACGGCGCGAACTCCGCGATTTTCCCGCCCTGCCCGACCAACGAGATAACGGGCTTGCACTGCTTCGGATGCGGCTCGCTTAGGGCACTTCACGCGCTTTTGCACGGGCGGCTCGGGGAGGCTGTTTCGCAAAACATCTTCGCCGTAATCTTTGCGCCGATTCTGCCGATAATGCTGCTCTTTCCCAAGCCGTTTCAAAAGCCCTGCGTGCCGATTATCCTATTAATAGTAATTGTGCTCTTTATGATTTTGCGCAACCTGCCGTACTTCGATTTTCTCGCGCCGCATTGATTTTGTGGCGCAATTTTGTGTTGAAATCGCCCGCCGCTTGCGTAATTATGGACAAAATGGTTTGGGAATATGTACAGTACGACGAAAAGCTCGCGGCGGATATGGGCGCGTATCTCGGCGTAAGTCCCATTCTGGGGGCGCTCGTTTTGCAGCGCGGGTACTCCGACCCTCTCAGGGCGAAAATGTTTATGAGCCCCAAGCTCGCGAACCTCGACGACCCCTTCCGCCTGAAGAATCTGCGACCCGCCGTGCTGCGGATAATAGAGGCGATTGAAAAAAAACAGAATATTCTGGTTTTCGGCGACTACGACGTAGACGGAATCACGAGCACCACGCTGCTTGTGAGCATACTGCGGCTGTTCGGGCTGAACCCCTCGTACTTCGTCCCCCGCCGAATGGAGGAGGGCTACGGACTCAGCGAAGCCGCGCTCGAAAGGGCGTTGTCGGCGGGGAAAACCGACCTGCTTATCGCGCTCGACTGCGGAACAAACGCTAAAGAGGCGATTGAATACATTTTGTCGCGCGGAATCGACCTAATCGTGGTGGACCACCATCAGGCGAAGGACGCGACCGACCAAAACCACATTTTGATAAACCCCCACGTCTTCGACTTCGAGGGCGCGCCGTGGCGGCAGCTCTGTACCGTGGGGCTCGTCTTCAAACTCGCCCACGGGCTGATAAAGGAAATGCGGGTGCGCGGCAATCGGCAGGCTTGGGAAATCAACCTCAAGGACTACCTCGACCTCGTCGCCCTCGGGACTGTCGCCGACCTCGTGCCGCTCGTTGACGAAAACCGAATACTGGCGCGCAACGGCATCAAACGCCTGAAATCCACGCGCCGCACGGGCATTCAAGCCCTGATTCAGGCGAGCGGAATCGCCCTCGGCGAGGAAATCACGCCCATCGACATATCCTTTAAACTCGGCCCGAGAATCAACGCCAGCGGGCGCGTCGCCGACGCCTCCCTGCCGCTCGAAATGATGCTCGGCGACGACTTCACGACCTGCTACCGCGCCGCCTGCGAACTCAACGACATCAACAAGGAGCGTCAGGACATCGAACGCGGCGTGCTCGAAGACGCAATGAAACAGGTCGAGGAAAATTCCTTCGATTCCGACCCGTGCGTCGTTGTTTTCGACCCGCGCTGGCACCCAGGTGTCGTCGGGATTATCGCGGGCAAACTCAGCCGCGAATTCCACCGCCCCGTAATCGTCTTCGGCGAAGAGGACGGCGGATTTGTCAAGGGCTCGGGGCGCAGCATTCACGGAATCGACTTGGTCGAATGCCTCGCCCCGTGCGCCGATATGCTCGGCAGTTGGGGCGGACACCCGATGGCCGTCGGAGTCTCGGTAAAAAGCGGCGGAATCGACGAATTCCGCAGGCGAATCAACGCCGTGATAATCGAAAAATACGGCAAAGACATAGATTTTTCCCCGAAAATCAACATCAACCTGACGCTCGATTTGTCGGACGTGGGGATTGAACTGCTCGACGAACTGGAGCTGCTGCACCCGTTCGGCGAGGGAAACAGGGAGCCGATTTTCGCGCTGAAATCGGTGGTACTGCCAAAGTCGCCCGAAATTTTCGGCGGCGGGGTGAATTTCCGCTTCCAGATACCGCTTTCAAACGGCTGGATTAACGCTGTAGCGTGGAGAATGGCGGGCAGAATACCGCCCGCAGGCAAAAAAATAGATATGGCCGTAAAGCTCGGCTGGAACAGATGGAACAGGCGCAAAACCCCGCAGGCTACACTCGTAGACTGGAAGCTGAGTCAATAGTTAGATAAACTTCGAGAGCACATAAAGGCCGTATACGAACGATACCGCCAACGTGCAATAAATCAAAATAACGTTCCCGAAGAGTCTGCGCATTTTTACGAACGCCTGCACGTCGGGGTCGCTGTCTTTCGGACACCTGAAATTCAGGCAGAAAAAGCAGCAGAAAAACACAAGTATTGTCGCTAAAAACGCGAACGATACAAAAATTCCGTGGCTCATATTTTCTCTTTCCCTCTTTGTAAACAAATACGGCGGGGGCGGCATACACCGACCCCGCCGCAGCTTTTATTGGATTACTTTCTTCTGCGGAACACCGCAAAACTCAATGCTACCGCCCCCAGTATCGCCGCTATCGTCGCGGGTTCGGGAACTGCAGCCGCAAATGCGTAGGAGCTGAATCCGTCAACCGTTATGCTTGCGATTTCATTCGCATAGTCGATTGCCGTATCGAGCTTCGTCCAGACGCCGTCCGCGCCCTTGTGCCAAGCCGTGAGAACGCCGGCGTCCTCGAGAGCACCGACATACGCGCTGAACACAACCGAGTAGTTGTTGTCGTTGTCGGAAACGTTGACGTCGAACGCCGCGAGGACTTTTCCGTCGATACCCGCCGTATTGGTCGATTCTTTGACTTCGTTGACGGTAATCGCCGCTTCGCCGAGTCCCGCTACATTGAAGTCGAGCACAAGCTTGTCCGCGAGCTTTACGCTCTGAACGTCATTGACGCCCGTGCCGACCGTGATTGCGGAGGAGTCGAACGCCGCGCTTTTGCCCGCCGTAAATACGCCGTCGGAGAAAGTGCCGCCGTACGCGGAAACATTGCCCGAACCCGTGTAGCTCTTGAGGGCGACGGAATCGTTGTCGGAAAGCGAGCCGCGCTTGAAGACCAATTCGCCCGCATTTTCAAAAGAAGTGTCGGAGAGTTGCGAAGCCGAGTTGAGGGACATCGAAAGCTTTCCCTTGTCGGAAATCGAAACGAGCGTGCCTTCCGCAGCCTGCGTGAACGAGGCTAAATTCGCCGAACCGTTTACGATGGCGATTTTCTGGAAATCCGCAACCTTGAGAGCAGAAGAACCGACATATGCGCTTTCGGTCGTGCCGACAAAGAGATTCTTCGTGCCGACAATCGTGCCCGTTCCGCCCATGCTTCCGCCGTAGAGATTGCCGCCGACAGAGACGGAATCCTTGAGCGTAATATTCGTGCTGCCCTTGACGGTGTCGCGCCATTTTTCGCCGTCGCTCCAACCGCCGCCGTAAACGTCGCCCGTGATTACGGAATTTCCGCCGAGAACTACATTCGTAGAACCGCCGACAATGCCGTCTTCGCGGATATTTTCACCGCTTCCGCAACCGCCTGCTTCAATTTTTCCTATTTTCCCGCCATTTACGATAATGTTGATGTCTCCGCCGACATTTGCGCCACAAGCACCTCCCTGAATTTCCGAGATATTGCCGCCGTTGATTTTTATGTCGACATTACCCTCGACATCGCTGTGCATTGCGCCGCTGCCGAGAATGAAGCCAGAAATTGTGCCGTTGTTGACGGTGATGTCAACCGCGCCGACAGTCGAAGTGCCTTTCGGAACGGGTCCGGTTTTTACTTCGCCGTTGTAGACGTATTCGCCGGTTTTTTGATTTCCGCCGTTGCCGCCGTAGAATTTTATAATGTTGGTGTCCGCGCCGTCGATAACCGTTCTGACAGTGCCCTTGACAACCGCGTCTCCGCCGTCGAGCCCCGCAACGAGCGAATCATAGCCCTCGATGTTCGTTACATTATTATAGTTGCGAACAACGTCGCCGTTTACGACAAGCGACCCGCCGTCCGCGATCTTAACGCCGCATGTAACCGCCCCGGTCTGGGTGAACGACAAACTTTCGATAACCGCATTCGTACCCTTTGCGACATTGATTCTGTCGAAGTCCGAAACTTTCAAAGCACCCGTGCCGACATACGCGTTTTCGGCAGTTCCGATATTGAGAGTTGCCGATTCCATATAGCGTTCCTTCGCGCGGGAGTCGGCTTTCATCTTGCCGTATATCGTACCATTGACTACGGCATCGTTGACGAGCGTTACGTCGGACGCGCCAATATAGGCGTTGTACTCCGCAACCCCGAGGTTCACGTCGCCGTTGACGACACCGCCCGAGAGCAGAATATGCGTACCGCCGTCAATGCGCGAATCCGCATACGCGCCCCAAATATTGCCGTTGATTTCGCCGCCCGAAACGTTGATTCTCAGCGCGCCCTTGATTCGTCCGCCGAGATACGAGCTCATACTGTCGCCGCGGTCGTCTGCGCCGTAGCCGTACTTTGCACTGGTCGGATCATACGAGCCTTGAACGCCCATTATGGCGGCTTTGCCCGTCGCGCTGGAGTAAGTGCGCCCGTAAATGTTCGTGCCGTTGGCATTGACGACTACGTCGCCCAGAATGTTCGCCGAGCCGTTGCCGCCCGCCGCCATTACAAAGCTGTTTTTTATTTCGCCGCCGTTGAGGTTCAGCTCGATGCTGCCGACTGTCGCGTGCGTATATGCGCCGCTCAAGCCGCCGCGCAATCCCGCGACATTCGGCGACTTCTCGGTGTTGTCCAGAACCGTTCCATCATTGAAGTTGACGGTAATCTTGCCCGAAACTCCCTTCAAATAGTCGTTCCCCTGCGCGTCAAAAGACGAGTTGGCAGTATTGCCGCCGATAATCCAACCCGTTATGTTTACGTTTTCGAGGTTGAGCAACACGTCGCCGTTTACCGCGCCGTTGGAGTTTATATCTCCGTTCTGGACTCCGCCCGTGCCGCCAGCAACGTTTCCGTATGTACCTGACGAAAGCGTATTTTCAACGGAAGATACGTCTTCAGTCGTTCTTCCGCCGCCGATGAATTCGGGATCGGCAGCAAGAGCCGCGCCCGCAAAGAGCGCGAATGTCGAGAATGTGGTTAATGTTCTTTTCATATTCCGAATATACATTATTAGATACCGCGGAATTTAGTATTTGGAATACTA
>DJPO01000020.1 GCA_002437405.1 Opitutia bacterium UBA6410
GATTTCGCCGCTGGCAGGCCACAGGTTTCTTTTTCCGTTGCGGAAACTGTCGGGCAAAAGCCATATCGCAGGCCACGCGCCCTTACCGAACGGAATGCGCGCCCGAACTTCGAGGCTTCCACGCTTGAGGTTGATAGCGGGCTTGGTTATGACCGAAGCCGACGTATATTCCGCGTTTTTGCGCGAGAATTTCCAGTTTTTCGAATTCGGGTCGTATTTCGGGTTTTCTTTGATTTCCTTTTTGCCTTCGATTATCAGCATACCGTTTTGACAATATGCGTTTTCGGGCTGATACCACTGCAACTCTTCGTTGCGCTCGAAGCCGTGTTCGAAATCCCATTTTGCGGGATTCGGCGCGCCGTTTTCCGAAAATTCGTCCGAGAAAACCAATTCGCGGTTTCCGTTTTCATTACCCGCAAAAGTCGTACACCCCGCAAGCAATCCTGCCATCAATATAAAATAAGCCTTTTCCATAAAAGGTGTTTTACATCAAACAGACGGACAGTCAACTGCAATAAAAACTCTTCCGCCCGAAATATCAATATATTGAAAACATACGGATAAAAAATCCAAAGTCTTTTTTCTTTAAAGCCGCGCAACAAATACATTGCCGACGTGTCTATAAAACTTGCGAATTGCGGCAATATCTTCATCGCAAAAATTCCGCCGCAAAAGGCGCGGGCAAAATCCCGTGCCCGCAACAAAAAAATAAAAAACTTCAACAGCCGACAGTTTTTATTCTCTAAGCAATCAGCAGAAAATCTTTTCGCAATAAAAAGACTTGTCCGCACCTACACCCCACTTGACTCCGACGGAGCAGTCCACCCTTCCCCTCCTCTCGCCAGCTCTCTCCCGCGCTCTCCGAATCTCTCGCCCCGCACAATCTGAAAGCCCTGTCCGCACTTGCACCCCACTTGACTCCGACGGGACAGCCCCCTCCCGCACCTCTCGCCGACTCTCTTCCACGCTATCCGCGTCTCCAATCCCGCACAATCTGCACACAAAAAAACCGCCCCTGCTGGAGCGGTTTTTTCGAAATGTTAAAAATTTTATTTCTGGGAGAAGAATTCCGTGATTGTGGCAATCATATAGGAGTGTTCTTCGGAGGAAATTTTGCCGTCCTTGCGGAGTTGGTCGGCTTTGGCGATTGCCTTGGTGAGGTCGCCGAAAACGTCCGTGCCGAGAGCGTCGGGGAGGAAGTCGGGCTTCATCTTGGCGTCGACGTTGCCGAGTTCCTTGTAATAGCCCATATCGACCAACGGGCCGAACTTTACGAAGGGATTTTTCTTTGTAGCCGCCAAGTTGACGTTTACGTCTTTATAGCCCTGTTTTACAACCTTGATGTCGTAAATGCCGTCTTTTTTGAGGTCGAGTACTGCGGGGGTCTGGCCTACCTTTTCGTTATTTACGAAAACGTCCGCGCCTTCGGGAGCGGAGGTAACCGCGACATCTTCGGTAAAGGAGCACGCGGAGAGGAGGATTGCAAACATCGGGGTTAAAAGTAGTTTTTTCATATAAATTTTCGGTGGAAATTAAACTGTTGTTGAAAGCAAGCTGTCATACTTTTGCGAATTTGTCAAGGATTTTAACCCGAGTTTTTTGACAAATTCGCGTTTTTTCGTTTTTTACAGCTTCGAGAGTTCGCCAGAGCGTTTTTCCGCAGCCTTGAGGGCGTCGGCAACCGTTTTGCGGAAGCCGCTTTTCGCAAAAACGTCGAGCGCGGCGAGGGTCGTTCCTCCAGGGCTGGAAACCGCGATTCGCAGTTCGTCCGCGCTGAGCGGAGAGCGGCACAGAAGCATTGCCGAGCCGAGCAAGGTCTTTTCGGTAAGCTTTTTGGCTTCTTCCTCCGTAAAGCCGATTTGCTTTCCGCCTTCAATCAACGCGGCGGCAAATTCGAAAATATACCCCGGCCCGCTGCCCGAGAGTGCCGTTACGGCGTCGAGCCGCGCCTCTTCGATTTGCATAAATTCGCCGATTGAGCCGAGAACCGTTTCGACGCGTTTTAGCTCGTCCGCCGAAAGCTCCGATTCGGGCGCAAAACAGGAAATCCCCTGCGAGATTTGCGCGGGCATATTGGGCATAACCCTCACGATTTTTCCGACGTTTTTGAAGCACTGGCGGAGTCTCGAAATGGTCGTACCCGCGAGAATGGAAATGAGCAAGCCCGCCTGCGCCTTTTCGGCAGCTTCCGCGACTTGCGCGAGCTGCTGGGGCTTGCATGCCGCGACAATCGTCTGCGCCCCGCCCAAAAGCTCTTCGAGCGACGAAGCTACGGAGATACCCGTATCGGCGGCGAGCAGTTTGCCCGTATCGTCGTTTCCGCATGCGCAGACGATTTCTTCGGGCTTTACCGCGCCCGAGGAAATCATTCCCCTTACAATCGCGCCTGCCATTTTGCCTGCGCCTATGAATCCGAATTTTTTCATATTTTTTTGTTAAAAATAAAAGTTCAAAAACCGCGCCCCCTCCGAGAAAACGGCGGACGCCGCAAGCGGGCGGCGTCGGGGTTTCGGGCGGAATCAGTGCTTGATGTTTGCGGCGAAATCGCGGGCGAGTGCCGAAAGGAACTTCGCAGCCCGATTGTTCGCCTCAATCGCATTGGGCGCGATTTTCACGATTTCACCGATTTTGATGTTTGTAAAGCCCATTTTCGACAAATCGTCGTCGCCGAGCTCGCAGCGTCCGCACAATACCCAGACGGGCTTTTTGCATTTTTCCGCCATTTTTGCGAGCAGAAACGGGCCTTTGCCCTGCGCGTCGGTTTTGTCGAATTTGCCTTCGCCCGTGATTAGCACGGAACACCCTTTAATATACTTGTCGAGGTCGGCGTATTTCGCGAAAAGCTCGAAGCCGCTCACGCGCGTTGCGCCAAGAAAGTTTATGAGACCGTATCCGCAGCCGCCCGCAGAACCCGAGCCTTCGGCGTCGTGGCGGCTGTACCCGAGACATTTTTGGGAAACTTGGGTAAGAATCTTCATATTCGCCTCGAGCTCTGCAACTTCGGCGTCGGACGCGCCCTTTTGGCGGGCGAACTGCAACGCCGCACCCTGCTCGCCCAAAAGCGGAGTGGCGACATCGGTTGCGACCGTGAAATTCGCGGGAATGGGATTTTCGGGCGGAACGATTTTCGCGAGCTTTGCAAGCCCCCTGCCGTTGGGTTCGATGTCCTTTCCGTCGGCGTCGAGGAATTTGAAGCCCAGCGGTATTAGAAGCCCAATCCCGCCGTCGTTTGTCGCGCTTCCGCCCACGCCCACTATAATATTCTTATAGCCGCGTTCGACGAGCTTTGCCAAGATGTTGCCCGAACCGATATTCGTGAGGGTCGCGGGGTTTCTGTCGGATTCGGAAATGAGGTTGATGCCCGACGCTTCGGTGAGCCCCACGAGCGCGGTTTCGTCGTCAAGCAGTGCGCATTTTGCGGTGAGAGTCTGCCCCGTCGGGTCGATGGTCTTCAGGCGGATAACCTTCGAACCCTTTTTGACTTTCGCAATAGTATCCACAAAACTGTCCCCTCCGTCAGTCAGCGAAAACTCGGTGACGACGGCGTCGGGCTGCGCGGCCAAAATACCCATTTTTATCGCGTGCGACGCCTGCGACGCCGACAGCGAACCGCGAAACTTATCGGGAGCTACAAGAAAGTTTAGGGCTTTTTTCATTGCGATATCCTTATATATATAGTTTCCTATTATCTAATACTCTAAACGAAAACTAAGAAAATACAATACTTTTTTTCTCATATTTTTCTTTGATTGTGTTGAATTTGCCGAATATTTCAAAATAAAACAAAAAAAACTTGCAAACAAAACAAAATAAAACAAATTTGATTCCCATATGGCAACGAATTATAAATTAGCGAAACAAATTTACGCCGATTTCGGAGTCGATACCGAAAAGGCGATGGAAATCCTCGACCAAATCCCCCTTTCGATGCACTGCTGGCAGGGCGACGACGTGGGCGGATTCGAAACGCCCGACGCAACGCTCGGGTGCGGCGGAATCCAGACGACTGGCAACTTCCCCGGCAAGGCGCGCAACCCCGACGAGCTCCGCGCCGACATCGACGAAGCCCGCAAGTATATCCCTGGCAAAACGCGCATAAACCTGCACGCCATATACGGCGAATTCGGCGGAAAGAAAGTAGACCGCAACGAAATCTCCTACGACAATTTCAAGGGCTGGACGGACTGGTGCAAGTCGCGCAAAATGGGAATCGACTTCAACCCGACGTTCTTCTCGCACCCGCTCGCAGCCGACGGCTTCACGCTCTCGAGTGCGGACAAATCGGTGCGCAAATTCTGGATTGAACACGGTATCGCCTGCCGTAAGATTGCCGAAAAAATCGGCAAGGAACTCTCCGACACGGTCATCACGAACTTCTGGATGCCCGACGGAATGAAGGACTTCCCCGCCGACAGACTCGCCCCCCGCGAGCGCATGGCAAAGTCCCTCGACGAAATTTTCTCGGCGAAAATCTCCAAGAAATACAACCGCGACTCCGTCGAATGCAAGCTCTTCGGAATCGGCAGCGAAAGCTATGTCGTAGGTTCCCACGAATTCTTCATGGGCTACGCGGTCAAGAACCAGCTGCTGCTCACGCTCGACTCGGGGCACTTCCACCCCACCGAAACAATCGCCGACAAGATTTCCTCCATGCTGATGTTCGTACCCGAACTGCTGCTGCACGTCTCGCGCGGAGTCCGCTGGGACAGCGACCACGTCGTAGTCTCCGACGACCCGACAATCGCGGCAATGCGCGAAGTCGTCCGCTGCGGGCAGCTCGACAAAGTGCATATCGGAATGGACTTCTTCGACGCGAGCATCAACAGAATCTTCGCGTGGACGGTCGGCATGCGCGCGGCGAGAAAGAGCCTGCTGCTCGCCCTGCTCGACCCGATTGCAATGCTCCGCGAATCCGAAAAGTCGGGCGACTACGGCAAGCGGCTCGCCGTTCTCGAAGAGGCGCAAAACCTGCCCTCGGGCGACATCTGGGCGGAATACTGCAAGCGCGCAAACGTCCCCTGCGGACTCAAAATGCTCGACTCCATAAAAAAATACGAGCGCAACATAATCCTCAAACGCTAAGCCGAAATGAATCCGCTTTTGGGTGTATTTCTCCACGGTATCGGCGGATTTGCGTCGGCGTCGTTCTATGTGCCGATTAAGTTCGTCAGGAAGTGGCGTTGGGAAGTCGCGTGGATTGTTATGGGGCTTGTCGCGTGGCTGATAACCCCGATGGTCGTGGCGACAATCACGATCCCCTCGTGGCCGCAGGCCATTGCGCAAACCGACGGGAAAATCCTCCTAATCACCGCGATATTCGGCGGAATGTGGGGCTTCGGGAACGTCGCGTACGGGCTTACTATGCGCTACTTGGGGCTGGGGCTCGGCGTCGCCGTCGCGCTCGGCACTTGCGCGATTTTCGGAACGCTAATTCCCCCGATTGTCGGCGGGACGTTTCTGGACATCTTTTCGACCGTCGGCGGGCTCGTCGTGATGACGGGCGTCGTGCTCGGCGTCTTGGGGATTGTCATAAACGGCGTTGCGGGTGTGATGAAGGAGCGCGAATGCGCGTGCGCGGACTCGCTGCCCGAATTCAACCTCAAAAAGGGCGTTGCGGTCGCAATCGTCTCCGGGTTGCTGAGCGCGGGGTTCTCCTTCTCGCTCTCCGCGGGAAACCCGATTGCGGAGGTTGCAAAATCCATAGCGGTAGACACGGGGGCGTGCGCGCCCGACTCGGCGGACTTCTTCAAAAACAACGCGACGCTCGTCGTTACGCTGATGGGCGGCTTTGTCAGCAACTTTTTGATTTGCGGATATATGCTGCTTAAAAACAAGAGCGCGGGCGACTTGGTCTCAGCGGGCGCAAAACTGGGGCTTTCCAACTTGGTTTTGTGCGCGGTAGCGGGCGTCTGCTGGTACGGGCAGTTCTTCTTCTACGGAATGGGGACTACGCAGCTCGGGAAGGATTACGACTTTTCGAGCTGGTCGCTGCACATGTCGTTCATCATAATATTTGCGGCATTCTGGGCATTGGGACTCAAGGAGTGGAAGGGCACGAGCGCGCTTACCAAAACGGTGCTCTGGCTCGGCATACTCGTTCTGATTGCCTCGACGTTCGTCATCGGGCTGGGCAATTCGGTCTCGGCGTAAATTTCGGAAAACAGACAATAAAAAAGCCCCGATTTGTGAACCGTACCCTATAATTAG
>DJPO01000080.1 GCA_002437405.1 Opitutia bacterium UBA6410
GCGGGGGTAGGAAAAATTGGCAACGCCAATTTTTCCGTAGGGGGGTAAGACCCCCTGTCTAAAAATCACCGCGCAAAATTGCTTCGCAATTTTGCTGTCTATTTCCCCCTATAAAAACGGTTGACGTATGGGGGCTTTTGTGGTTGAATCCAACCTCCAATGAAAATCCTTCTGACTATATTTGAAGTTGCGACAATCCTTGTCCCTCTTTTCTTTGCAGCCATTTTTCTGCTCCGTAAAAACGAAACCCACGAAGACAATTATTCCATGTCCCGACTCCGCGGAATGGGAATGTCTCTCGGCGTTTATAAGGCTTTGTACCGAATCGCGGGTGTCGTTTGCGTCGCCCTTGCCGCATTCGCTATTTATAAACACTACATTCAAGTCCCGACAGAGGAACTCACCGACGCCCGCAAGTTTTGGGAGGACGTCAAAGCCCGCCAAAACGCCGCAGTACAGGGCGCGATGCTCTTGGGCGCGGCGATTGCAATCCCCACCCGAATGGGCTCGACCCGCTTCCCCGGCAAGCCGCTGGCTTTGCTCGGCGGCAAGGCGGTTATCGAGCGCGTCTACGAAAGCTGCCTGAAAAGCAGCCTCGCGGAAAAAGTCGTAATCCTCACCGACAGCATCGAGATTATGGAGTTTGCCGACAAAATCAAAGCTCCCGCGATTATGACTTCCGAAAAATGCCGCTCGGGCACGGAAAGAATCATTGAAGCCTTTGAAAAAATCGACGCCGATTTCGTCGTAAACGTGCAGGGCGACGAGCCCTTTATCTCGCCGAAATTGATAGACTCGATTATCCAGACCCACAAAAATACGGGCGCGGATTTGGTAACTGCCGTCTCGAAAATCGGCGACGCCGCGACGCTCGCCAATCCGAATGTCGTCAAAGTTTTGCGAGACAACTCGGGCAAGTCGCTCTATTTCAGCCGCTCGCCCCTGCCGTACAACCGCGGCGAACCCAATATCGAAAAGTGGCTCGAAAAATGCGACTACTGGCGGCACATCGGAATTTACGGATACTCGGAAAAGGCGCTCGTTCGCTATAATTCGCTCGAATCCACTAAACTGGAGTCCTGCGAAATGCTCGAACAGCTCCGCTTTATCGCGGCGGGCTACAAGTTTGACGTCGTCGAAACCGAATACGAATCAATCGGCATCGACACGCCCGCCGACCTCGAGGCTGCGGAAGAATTTTTGAAAAAACTCTCTTAATGAACGAATCGGATTTAATATCGGTCGCACGCGAAGTGCTCAAGTGCGAGGCTAATTCAATACTTTCGGCGGTCGAACGGCTCGACTCCAACTTCGCCCGCGCCGTCGATACGGTGCTCTCGCACAAGGGCAAACTGCTCGTTTGCGGGGTTGGGAAGTCGGGGCTTGTCGCGCAGAAAATCGCCGCGACGCTCTCGAGCACGGGCACGCCCGCCGTCTTCCTCCACGCCTGCGACGCCGTCCACGGCGACTTGGGCGTCTACGAACCGGGCGACCCGACCATTCTCATTTCCAACAGTGGCGCGACTGTCGAATGCGTCCGCCTAATCCCCATTCTCAAGAAATTCAAATCGACGATAATCGCCCTAATCGGCAACGTCGATTCCCCGATGGGCAGAGCGAGCGACATAGTTCTCGACGCCTCCTCCCACGGCGAGGCCGACCCGCTCGGGATTGTCCCGACAAATTCGACGACGCTCGCGATGGCGATGGGCGACGCGCTCGCGTGCGCTCTAATGAAGGCGCGCAAGTTCTCGAAGGAGGATTTCGCGAAGTTCCACCCCGCAGGACAGCTCGGGCGCAATCTGCTTTTGACTGTCGCCGATGTTATGACGCCCGCCGCCGAGTGCGCGGTTGTCTCCGCCGACGACACCATCAGAAAAGTGGTAATCGAGATGACCCGCAAGCCGCTTGGCGCGGCGTGCGCCATTTCCGCCGACGGTACGCTCGAGGGGCTTGTAACCGACGGCGACGTTCGCAGAATGCTCCAAAACGCCGTCGATTTGGACTCGATGAAGTGCTCCGACATAATGACCCGCAAACCCGTTTGCGCCGCGGCGGAGGATTCGCTCGGGCAGGCGGTCAAGCTCATGGAGGCTCGCAAGTCGAAGCTCTCCGTCCTGCCCGTAATTTCCGAAGGCGGCAAATTCGGCGGGCTCGTCAGACTCCACGATATCTATCAGGCGCAATAAGCATATGCACGTTTTGGACGCCCTAAAATTTATCGGCAAATACATCGCCCACCCGATGCAAGTCGGCGCGGTCTGCCCAAGTTCCCGCTTTCTCGCCCGCAAAATGGCGGAGTCGGCGGGGAAAATCGGGAAAGGCGACATAATCGTGGAATTGGGTGCGGGAACTGGCGCGATAACCTCCAAGCTCCAGCCGCTCGCCGACGAATGCGGGGCGGAGCTGTATTGTGTGGAGTTCGAGCCGACGCTGGCGAAAATTTTAAAGGAGCGTTTCCCGAACGCAAAGGTTGTAAACGACAGTGCGGAGAACATCGGCAGGATTGTCGGAGAGGAAAACTTCCCGAGAATCCGCGCGATAATTTCGTGTCTGCCGCTGGTAAGTTTGCCGAAGCCGTGCGTGGCGTCGATTCTCTCCGCCGCCGAAGAGGTTTTGCCCGAGGGGGCGAGGTTTGTCCAATTCACATACAGTTTGGCGAGGTCGCCGAAGTCGCTCGGGTTCAAAAAGATGAAGCCCGATGGCGTCTCATTCGTCGCATTGAATATACCGCCCGCAAGAATCGACATCTTTACGAAATCGGGCTTCTGAAATTACCGCCCAAACGCGTTTGAGAAGTTATGGCTATGGGCTCTCGCCTTTTGCGCGCGCACATGTCGGAGCTGCTGTAATGTGCCGCTACGACTACGAACCCCCGCCTCTTGCGCGCCCCCGCCGATAATTGTTGGGCGAAAATTGGCTTCCTTTCCTGCGGCGGCGTTTTGAAATATTAAGGCAAAGTTGCTTCGAGACTTTTGCTGGATTGTAGCGCGCGGGTGTGCTGTTTATTTTTGCGGGATAATTTCAATCCAGTAACCGTCGGGGTCTTCTATAAAATATAGATTCATTTCGAAGTTCTCGAAACAGACGCAGCCCATTTGTTTGTGGAATTCGCGCCACTTGGCGTAGTCGCCGTCAACCGACATACACAGGTGGCTTTCGTTGTCGCCGAGATTGTATGCCCCGATTTTATCCCGAAGCCAAGTGAGCTCGAGTTTGAAGCCCGTCTGTCCGTCGCCCAAATAGACAAGTTTAAAGCTGCCGTCGGGCGCGTCTATTCCGCCGATTTTTTCGAGTCCGAGGGCTTTTTTGTAGAAATCGATGCTTTTTTCGAGGTCTACGACGTTTACGTTGAAATGGTTGAATGTGGCTTTTGCGTTTTGCATAATTTTTTGTAATCAAAGTGTAGGCGGGATTTCAACAAAAAAGGAGGGGAGCTTGAACGACTCTCGCCGCGCAAGCTCCCCGAATACGCATACTATATGGAGGGAAATTTTAGTTGGGGTGCGAGGCGGAGCTCCCCGAAGCCCGACTGCGGTCGATTGCCTGAAGCGACAAGTAGGAGTCTCCGAACGTGGCGAGGTTGTCGATTTCGGTATCGAAAATATCAAAATGGTCTTCTTCGGATTTTATGATGTCCTCGAACAGGGTTTTTGTGCCGCTATCGGAATAAGAGGAGGCAAGATTCGCCCATTTATTATAGTCGTTTATGCTGCCTTCCTCAAGCGAGCGCGCGGCTTTGAGCATATCCTCGACATTGGCGAGCCCGTCGGTATTGATATAGCGGATTGCTCCAGAAAGTTTCATTTGGACATCGCCTTTGAGGAACAAAATGCGTTCGGCGAGTTTTTCGACGTGTATCATTTCGGCGATGGAGATGCGTTTGAAAATTGCGGCGAGAGGCTCGTAGCCGCGGTCGTCGCAATGAAAGTGGAAATACATATATTGGTGAACCGAGAGGAGTTCTTCGGCGACTGCGAGGTTGAGAAGTTCGATGCTTTTTGATCTATCCATATCAACCAAGACACAGGTCAACGCCAAAAGTTCCAAAAGTAATAGTCAGCAAAATTGCGGGGCAATTTTGCACGGGGATTTTTAGACAGGGGGTCTTACCCCCCTACGGAAAAATTG
>DJPO01000088.1:0-435 GCA_002437405.1 Opitutia bacterium UBA6410
TCCGCTTCCCTTTTTTATGGTTGACCAGTAGGGACTCGAACCCCAACAAAAGGTGCCAGAAACCTTTGTGCTACCATTACACCACTGGTCAATTTATTAAAGCTCCTAATATGTTTATTGTTTGCGCGGGTGTCAAGATTTTATTTTGAATTTTTTATTGTTGCGTTTTGGTTTGACGCATAAGGGGGATAAACGTTTTATTTTGGACTATGGATTTTCAGAGCGAACTTCTTTCTATTATCAATACGGTTTTGACTAACAACGGGCGCAAGAGGCTGGATTGCGTCTCGCCCGAGTCCGACCTGCGCCGCGATTTGGCTCTCGATTCCTTCGATTTGGCTGAGCTTACCGTGCGGATTCAGGCGAAGTTCGACGTCGATGTTTTCGCCGATTCCAACGTTTCCACTATCGGCGAGATTATCGAAAAGCTGAAGA
>DJPO01000088.1:452-805 GCA_002437405.1 Opitutia bacterium UBA6410
CCGCTAATTCCTGCCCGATTTTTTTGGCGGGGGAGTGTGTGTGTCGCTCATTCCCCCAAAAAAATTGCTTCGGAACGGACAAAAAAATACGCGCAACGGAAATTTCCGAAGCGCGTATTTTTTTGGGGAGGAATTTTTTTCTACGACTTATTTCAGATTGGAAAGCTCCTGATTTGCCAGAGCCGCGAACGCCCCGTTTTTGGCGTTGCCCGCGATTTCCTTAAGCAGGCTTTCGGCGTCCGCCTTTTTGCCCGACTGGACTTTTACGAGGGCGAGCAGGTATCCCGCTTGGGCGGAGAATTCGGAGGCGTCGGACTTGTAGACCTTTTCGAGCATTTCGGAGGCTTTGTTTA
>DJPO01000088.1:928-16630 GCA_002437405.1 Opitutia bacterium UBA6410
CGAGGATTGTCGAGCCCAAGTCGTCGGCAGCCTGATTGTAGAATTTTTCTGCGTCCGCGAATTTGCCAGCCTTGAACGCCGCGTCGGCGTTTTGCAAGAGCGCGATGCCCGCGAGGGTCGTCCCGCCGTTTGCCTTGGCGAAGTCTTCGAGCTGCTGGGGATTCTGCGCTTCGAGGTACGCGTTTTCAATAGCCTGCGACGCGTGGGATTTGTACATCTTCCAGCTCTGAATGCCGATTACCAGCGCGAACGCGATGACGATGGTCGTGATTATAAAGTTGCGGTTTCTTTTCCAGTAAAGCCACATTCTGTCTTCGAGCTCGACCCCTTCGAGGTCTTCGTCGAGAATCACGGTTTTGCGTTCGTCGGACGCGGGGGCGTCGGTCAATTCCGCATCGGAGGGCAGGGTGGGCTTGTTTTTCGCCGAGTTTATCGGGCCTTTTCTGAAAAATTTGTCGTTCATAAATTGTCTATTTCTTAAAGTGCCAATTAAAACGCGATTTTTTTTTCAATCAAGAATAAAACAGTCCGAGCGCGTTTTTTTATCTTGATGGGAATTTTGCCGTTTGGTAGATTTTTTCGGGTATGAAAAAAGTATTGTTTTGGAGTGCCGCAGTGCTGACGGCTTCGATGTCGGCACTTTCGGCGAAAATCTATTTCACGGGAACGTGCGACAAAGACGCACTTTCCTATAAATGCGGCGAACCGATGGTCTTTTCGGTTTCGCTCAAGGAGGACGGCAAGGCTCTCGACGGCAAAAAAGTCCGCTATATCCGCTCGGGCGACGACGGCGTTGTTGACGAGGGGACTTTCGTTTCCGACGCGAACAAGCCTTTTGTATATAAGACTTCCATCGACAAGGCGGGCTACGTGCGCCTTAGAATGATTTTGCTCGACGACAAGGGTATGCCCGTCAAGGACGCCGACAAATACGAAGGCGGCGCGTGCGCGGATTTCGACAAGCTCGAGCAGGCGACTCCCGAGCCCAAGGATTTCGACAAGTACTGGAAGGCGCGCAAGCGCGCTTTGAAAAAAGTCCCGATGGAGGCGAAGCTCACGCCTTTCCCGTGCCCGCAGTGGCCAAACGTCGAATTCTATACGTTCGAGATTACTTCGCTCGGCGACCCCGTTAAGGGATATTTGTGCATTCCCAAGGGCGCGAAGGAAAAATCGCTCCCCGCGGCGGCGGTTTTCGGCGGATACGGCGTCTACGATATGCACCACTGGCCTGTCGGCGGACAGATTACGATTTTCGTTTCCGCCCACAGCATTGAAATGGGGCGCGAAAAGGCTTTTTACGACGACCTCGACAAGGGCGCGCTGAAGGGCTTCGGCTTTGAAAAGGAACTCGCAAAGCCGCAGGATTCGTATTTCGACAAAATGCTGCTGCGCGACCTCCGCGCGCTCGAATATATCCGCACCCGCCCCGAGTGGAATGGCAAGGATTTGTCGGTTTCGGGCGGAAGTATGGGCGGTTTTCAGGCTATCGCGATGGCGGCTCTCGACAAGAAAGTCACCGATTGCCGCTCGGGCATAACTTGGATGTGCGACATTTCGGGCAACGACCACGGTAGGCTAAACGGCTGGCGTCCGAAATATCTGCCTGCGCGCGGATACTTCGACAGCGTGAATTTCGCAAAACGCATAAAGTGCCCCGTGCGCATCGACGCAGGGCTCGGCGACTACGTTTGCCCGCCGTCGGGAGTTTCGATTCTCTACAACAACATCACCGCGCCCAAGCAGATTACCTTTACGCAGGGGCGTACCCACACATACAAGCCCGCCGAATCGCCCGCGACGTATGTGCGCAGCAACGGCATTGAAAAGTAATTTTCACTGGTACTAATTTCAGCAAAAAAATGCGCGCTTCGTTCGGGCGCGCTTTTTTGTTCTTTTTTTTTGGGCGATTCGGCGGGGATTTTAAACGCCGACAGGGGCGGGACGAGACGGAGAGTATGATTTTTTGCGTACGATGGGCGGCATTGCGCGAAGCCGCGAAAAAAGGCGGTATCCCGAGAGGACACCGCCAAATATTTGAAGAAAAAATTATTTTACCGAAAAGGCAAAATTATTTGCCGAAGACCCGCGCCGTGGCGTTCAGGTATTCATAGCCGTAGAAATTGTCGGGTTCGAGATATTCGCCCTCCGTCCATTCGTTCCACGCGTTGATGAAAATCAACTTCGGCTTGCCTGCGGGAATATTTTTGTCCGCCCAGTCTTTCGCCATTCTCAAAGCCTTTTCGTATTCGGCGGGCGATTTGCCTTCGCAGATTTTCGTGAAATCCTTTTCGGGGAAGCGCGGATTGTTGTCCCAGCCCGTCGAGACAATCGGGAACGCGAGTCCAAAATCCTTTTTGTAGGAGTCCCAGAACGCGGGCTGGAGGCTGCTCCACTTGCCGTAGTCGTCGGTTTTGTTCCAGCCGTCGAAGTTGTACGCGCTTCTGGACTCAAATCCATAGTACTTCGCGACCTGCGCGTAGGTCGGGTTTTTGTTGCCAGCAATCGGGGTATCCCACGGTGTGTTCATCGACATAAAATGCAGCCCCGCAAATCCCGTTTTTTTGCACTCGTTGTCGAGGTATTCAATCGCCTTTTTCGCGTTTTCCGCCCCTCCCATTCCGCGTACGAGGTTTTTCGTCAGGAAAATCGACAGGACGGGTTTGTTGTCGATTTTATAGTAGTTGGGCTTTTGAAAATATTTTATGAAGCGGGGGACGAGCACTTTTGTGAATTCGTCGTACGATACGTCCGCGCTCCAGTGTATTTCGCTCTTTTTGTCCTTACCGATTTTGTTGTTCCAGAGGTTGTCGACATCGTGGTTTGCCCACATCAGGAAGAACTTCATTCTTTCGTTGTTGGGGGCTTTTAAAAAGCCGTCGTTTAAGGCTTCTTCGAGGAACGGGCGGCCGCCGTACCAATACCAGTCGTACATAAAGATGTTGATTCCGGCGGCGAGGGCGGCGTCGATTTTGCGGGCTACGGCGATGGGGTCGGATTCGCTTTCATAGCCCCAGAGTGGAACTATCGGCTGCTTGTGCCCCTTGAATTTGGGTTTTGCCTCGTAGACATTTTGCCATTCGCCCTTGCCGTCGCCGAAAATCCCGAGCTCCTTCCAGCGTTCGGCGGGGTGGTAGGCGGGCCAGACTATTGCGGCGACATCGTAGGAATTGTGTCCGCAGTTCGCGGTTTTGTTTTGCTCGGAAGCTGCGGGATTGCTTTGCGAGGTTGCGCAGGCGGAAAGCAATGCGCAAACGGCGGGCAGGATATAGGTAATTTTTTGCTTCATATTTGTTTTTCTTCTAAATTGAAAATAGATAAATTGTTATCTCAAATAAATCAACAAAAAACGCCCGATTTCTCGGGCGTTCGTTGTCTTTCGGATTTTTTATTCGGAAGAATTATTTGTCCGCTTCCAAAACGAATGTCGTGATTGACCGCGCGGGGAGTTTTATTGTTTGCGCGTTTGCAAATTCGCGCTCGTCGATTTTCGCAAGGTCGCAGGAGCTGCTCGTCCTGAATTGCGAGATTTTTTTGAATTGCGCGGATTGGGTGTCGGGCAGGGCGATTTTTATTTCGTCCGCCTGCTTTGCCGCGTTGACCGCTACGACCACCAGTTTTTTCCCGTCGGGCGAAATGTACGCCGAGGCGAAAATTTTGTCGAGGTCGTTTACTCCCTCGAGCGCGACGCGCTTGTAGTCGGGGCGAATGAAAAAGCTGTAATTCCCAAGTGCCCACAATTTTTTGCGCGCCGTAATTTCGCCGCCTTGGCAGATGTCGCCGTTTTTGGGGAAAACGCCCGTCAGAGCGTGCGAGCCGTTTATTTCAAAGGCTTTCCAGTAGCCCCAGCCGCAGGAGTTTACGGTCGTGAGGTCGGTGTGTATCAGCTTTGCCATATGTAGGGCTTTGTCCATTTCGCCCAATTTGCCGTCGCGCTTTTTGTAGAGATTTTCGATGTACGGGAGCATACACCATTCGCTTTCGAGGAATTCGACGTTGTATTTTTTTACGCATTCGGCGAGCTTTTCGCGAACTTCGACGATTTGCTCGTCGGATTTTTCCGTGTGGTAGTCGTGCGCGCCGATTTTGCGCGAAAGGGTTTTCAGATTGCCGATGTAGTCCTTGCTGTCGGGCGAGAAAAACGCGCGGATTTGGTCGCAGGGCTTGTCGGCGTCGCGCTGTTTGCTCGATTTTCTTTCGGGATTTTTTATGTAGGAATCGGCGTCGTAGAGGAATTCGAAACGCTCGGCTTCGCAGATGAATATTTTGGTGTTAAGCCCGCGCTTTTGGATTTCCCTGTCGAGCTCCACGGAAACCCTTTTGATGTCGGGATTGCCCCACGACGTTCCTTCTTGGGCGTTGGTCGACCACTTCCAACCAGGTTCGTTGAAAGGGCTGATGTAGCGGACATTGTAGCCTTCGTCCGTAAAATGCTTTGCACATTCCGCCAGATATTCGGCGAATGCGGTGAATTTGTCGGGGCGCAGGTTTACGAGGAAGTCGTCGGTATCCTTGTAACCCTTGCCGTTGAGAGTCATTTGAACGGGCGGCGTGTTGGAGAAGAAGAGGAATGCGTTGCAGCCGTATTCTTTCGCCTTTTTCATGAAATACTGCTGCCCAGCTGCTTTCGACCAGTCGTATTTTGTTCCGTCCTTTGTCAGGAACGATTCCGCCCTGCGCTGAATCGGAACGATGTCCGCGCCCTCCTGCTCCCATGTGCCGCCGCCGAGGTTCACGCGCCACAGGCTAAGCCCGATACCTTCGGGGCTTCCGTCCTCTCCGAATTTCTGCGAGAAAAGCCATTTTGCGAGCTGTTCCTTTTTGTCGGCGTCGAAAAATTTTCCGATAAAATTGCCGCTCCAAGCGTCGGAGGCGGTAAAGCTGTCGATTGTCTGGAATTTTTTTGTTGTGTCGATGTTGGCGGTTGCCGCAAATGCGGCAGCGGCGAACATTGCCGCCATTGTGGAGAGAAATGTTTTTTTCATAAAAAATAAAAAATATTTTGAAGCAAGGATTAGGCAAGTTTTTTTTCTAAAGCGTACGATTTTAACAGTTGAATTTTTTTTCTTTTGTACGGCGGAATTTTTTGTGTGGCTATTTTTTAATTCGGATACGGCAGGGTAGGATTGGCGGGCGGAGAGGGATTGCCCGAAGGACGACGAAGTGGCGGGCAGTGAAGGGGTGGTGGCGGCGGTTTTGTTGCGATAAATAAGGCTGGGGCGCGTAAATAAATCCGACAGATAGGGCGACGGTTGATAGCCGCGCAGCTCGGCTGATAGAAAGGGAACATCGCGCCCAAGTTATCGCCCCTCTCTCTCTCTGCACGCACACGCGCGCTCTCTTTCAATACGGGGGAGCGAAACAAACCAAAAAAAAGACTCCGCGGATTGCGGAGTCCTTTCTTTAAGATGTAAAAAATCGTTAGATCTGGTAGCGGGTGAAGCGCTTGATTTCGATTTTTTCGCCGATAGTGGCAATCTTTTGCGTAAGGAGCTGTTCGATTGTCATCTTGTCGTCCTTGACGAACGGCTGTTCGAGGAGGGCGACGCCCGAGATGAACTTGTCGATTTTGCCTTCGACAATCTTCTGCTTGATGGCTTCGGGCTTCTTGTCTTCCGCCATCTGGGCGAGGGCGATTTCGCGTTCCTTGGCGATCAAATCGGCGGGAACTTCGTCGCGCTTGATGCAGATGGGCGAGGATGCCGCGATGTGCATGCAAAGGTCGCGTACGAAAGCGCGGAAATCTTCGTTCTTTGCAACGAAGTCGGATTCGCAGGCAACTTCAATCAGCACGCCGACCTTGTGGTTGGAGTGGATATAGGCTTCGACAACACCCTGTTCGGCGTTGCGGCCGGCCTTTTTCGCCGCTGTCGCGACACCCTTCTTGCGGAGGATTTCGATAGCGTTTTCTTCGTTGCCCTGCGCTTCGACGAGGGCTTTTTTACATTCCATCATACCTGCGCCAGTACGGGCACGCAGGTCGCTTACCATTTTCGCGGTGATTTCCATTGTTATGCCTTGGGTTCTTCGACTTTTTCTACGTCGATTTTTTTGAATTCGACCTGAGCTTCGGGCTGGGCTTCAGCCTTGGCGATTACCTGCGGGTTCTTGGGCTGAACCGTTCTGCGGCTGAGACCGTTCTGGATAGCTTCGACGATGATTTCGGTGATGAGGCGAATGCTCTTTACCGCGTCGTCATTGGCGGGAATCGGGTAGTCGACGAGGGTCGGGTCGGAGTTTGTATCGACCATCGCGATGACGGGGATACCGAGCTTGCGGCATTCCGCAACGGCGATTTCTTCGTTCTTGATGTCGACGATGAAAGCGGCTCCGGGGAGCTTGGAGATGTCCTTGATACCTTCGAAGTTTCTGTCCATGCGCGACATTTCGCGGCGGATAGCGGCGGCTTCCTTGGCATAGAGCTTGTCGAGTTCGCCGGAAGATTCCATATTCAGGAACTTCTTGTACTTCTTGAGGCTTGTGAGGATTGTTTCAAAGTTTGTGAGCGTGCCGCCGAGCCAGCGGTTTACGCAGAAGGGCATACCGCACATAGTTGCGGCTTCGCGCAGGATTTCCTGAGCTTGGCGTTTCGTGCCGATGAACATGATGTCCTTGTTGTCGGCGACCAGTCCTTCGATGAAAGCCGCTGCCTTTTCGAGCTGGGCATAGGTCTTTTCGAGGTCGATGATGGAGACGCCCGAGCGGTGGTCGTAGACATAGGGCTTCGACTTGGGGTTCCAGCGGCGGGTTTGGTGCCCGAAATGTACGCCTGCGTCGAGGAGGTCTTTTACTGTGATATTCATAATCTTATGCTCCGTATTCGCCGTTTGTTCGGCGAACCTGGGATACTTTCTTTTATTGAGGTTTGTTTGGTTGTTTCGACCGATACGGCACTGTGCAATATCGGTAAAGTCTGCTATCAAAGACCATATTGACATTTCGGGCAAGAAAAAAATCCCCAAAATTTTGTTTTTTTCCGCATTTTTTGTTGACGCGCCCGCTCCCGATTTACGACAAATTACATTCCCGATTCCCGCAATGAAATACATAGACACCCACGCCCATTTGGATTCCTTCAAGCCGCTCGAGAAAATCGACGAAATCGTCGCCCGCGCGCGCGGCGCGTCGGTAGAGAAAATCGTCGTTTGCTCGACCAAGCCCGACGACTGGCTTTTCTACGAGTCGCTCGCCCGCCGTTTCCGCGGGGAGGTTTTCTGGCAGATTGGAATCCACCCCGAGGACATTTCCGACAACTGCGAGCTTGCGTTCGACGCGCTGCCGTCGTTTTTCGCGTCCGACACTCCGCCCGTTGCAATCGGCGAAATCGGGCTGGATTTCTACCGCCCGCCGTCGGACGCCGACGAATTCGAGGCTATGAAAGCCCGCCAGTTGGAGATTTTTTCGCGCCAGCTCGAGCTTGCCGAATCCTTCCCCGAGGCGAAAATCTGCGTCCACGCCCGCTCGAGCGTCCGCGAGTGCATCGACGCAATCGAAAGGGCGGGGACGGATTTTTCGCGCGTGGTTTTCCACTGCTTTTCGGGGAGCGTTGCGGAGCTTGCCGAGCTGAACGAGCGCGGCGGGCGGGCGTCGTTCACGGGGATTTTGACTTACAAAAGCGCGGGGGAAATGCGCGAATGTATGCTCGCGCAGGGAATCGGGCGGCTTATGTTTGAGACGGACTGCCCGTATCTCGCGCCCGTCCCGCTGCGGGGGACTGTGAACGAACCCGCGAATATCCCGATAATCGCCAAGGCAGCCGCCGAGATTTTCGGAAAAAACATAGAATATATTGCCGACGCGGTTTACGAAAATTCGCGCGGGTTTTTCGGAATCTGAATCTCTGAATTTTTTCGGAGTTCGGAACGCCGAGTCCGAATCCGAACGCGGTTTTTTGCCGCTACCCGCACGAATGGCGGAGTAAAAGCGGTGCGGCGCGAGGAAGCGAAACTGCGCGGCTTTGCGCTGCTACCGCGAATATAAAAACTCGAAATTTTGCGAAAAAAAACTCTGCGCGACTTCCTCCGCGACTGCGCTTTTTGCCTCGCCGACGATGGTGTCCATTTCCTCTTCGCGGAATTTGCGGGGGTAGAGCCGAATGGGGTAGTCCGAGCCGTAAAGGGCGCGGTCGGGATATTTTTTTGTTGCGCGGGCGAGGGCGGCGGAGTCGTTTGTAAGCGGGAACGCGGCGGTGTCGAAATAGACGTTGGGCGGAAGCGGGAATCCGTCGAGCGCGTCGCCGCCCGAAAAGTGGGCGAATATGAATTTTGTGTCGGGATTTCGGCGCGCGGCTTCGTAGGCGGCGTCGAAGTTTGTCGCGACTTTCCCCAAATATTGCCTTTCGGATTTTTCCGTCAAGTGTATGCAAATCGGGAAATTCGCCTCGGCGCAGGCTCGGGCGATTCCCGAAAATTCCTCCGAGAGGAAGTCGAAATTCTGGACGCCGTCGTGCAGCTCGCCGATTCCCGAAAAGCCCGCGTCGCGCAATTTTGAAATTTGTCTTTCGGGGTCGGGAAATTTTGCGGGGTTTATCGATGCGAACGCCGAAATCCTGTCGGGGTACGCGGCGGCGAATTTTATTATACGCGCGTTTTCCGAGTCGCACGTTGCGGGATTTACCCAGTACCACCCCTGAATTACGGCGCGCTCGACGCCCGCGCTATCCATATCGCGCAAAAACTTGTCGGCGTCGGGGAATCCCTGAAGCGACTTTTTGCCGTCGGGGCGTTTGCCGACGAGCTTCCCCCAATAAAATTCGCCGTTTTTCTCCGCCCATTTTTCGGGGCAGTCCGCGATTTTGGGCGGGAAAAAGTGCGTATGGCAGTCGGTTATTTTCAATTTCAGATTAGGTTAAAATAGAGCAGCCCCGCGAGCAACGCCGCCAAAAGTATGCGGTAGTACGCGAACGGCACAAGCCCCCTGCGCGTCAAAAAGCCCACAAACCACTTTACCGAAACCGCCGCCGCGACGAATGCCACGAACATTCCCAAGCAGAGCGGGCCGACGGAAATCGCGCGCAAAACGGCGTCGCCGTCCTTGACGATTTTGAAGAGCGAGGCGGCGGAGAGGGTGATTAGCCCGAGCAGAAAGCTGAATTTTGCCGAGTCCGCGGGTTTCAGCCCCGCCGCGTATCCGCCGATAATCGTCATCATCGAGCGGCTCGTTCCCGGCCACATCGCGACGCATTGGAGGATTCCCACGAGCAGCGCGGAACGGACTTTCATATCCGAAAGTTTCGTGAATCTTGTGCAGGCGAATGCGTTTGCCTTGTCGAACCGCCTTTGCACGACCACCATCAAAACCGCCCCGAAAAACAGTGCGGCGATTACGGGTACGACTCCGAACAAAACCCTTTCGATGAAATCGTATGCAAACAATCCGACGATTGCCGCGGGCAGGAATGCCGCGATTAGGTTGCGCAGGAGTCTAAGCCCCTCGGGGTTTTTGCCTATCAGCCCGAAAAGCATTTTCAGCAGGCTTTCCCAATAGATTATCGCGACCGCAAAAATCGCCCCAAGCTGGATTACGATTGCGTAGGCGTCGGCGGCGGCTTTGAGCGTCAGCGGCTCGAAATTTTTGTTCAAAACGGCGTCGCCGTTTGCGTCGACAAGCGGCTCTTCGTCGTCGAGCCCGAGGAACGAGTTCGCCAAAATCAGGTGCCCCGTTGACGAGACGGGCAGGTATTCGGTAAGCCCCTCGACGAGCCCGAGAACGACTGAGTCCGAATAGGAGATGTCGTTTTTGGCGGGCTTTGCGGTTGTCCGCGTTTCGGCGGTTATTGCGGACGGGTCGGGCGCGATTTCGTTGACGACTTGCGCCGAGAGCACTGCCGCGAAGGTCAGGAAAAAAACTGTTAATAGGCGTTTCATTTTTAGAAAAGTTTGCGGGATTCGAGCGCGCTCTTGATTGTCCCCGAGTCCGCGAAGCCGAGCTGGCTGCCGCTCGGCAGTCCGAACCCAATCCGCGTGAGCCTTACCGCGCGCGGGGCTGCTATGCGCTCCTGAATGTAGTGGCAGGTCGCCTCCGCTTCGATGTCGTTTGAGAGGGCGAGGATTATTTCGGTTATTCCCGATTCGTCGACGCGCTTGGATAGGGCGGCGAGGTTGAGCTTTTCGGGGCCGATTTTTTTCAGGGGCGAGAGTTTTCCGCCCAAGACGTGGTATTTGCCGCGCCACGCCCCCGACTTTTCGATTGCGGCGATGTCGGAGGCTTTTTCGACGACGCACAGGGCGTCGGATATTCTCGAGGCGTCGGCGCAGATTTCGCAGAGCTGCCCGTTTTCGGCGAGTCCGAAGCATTCGGGGCAGGGGGTAATCCGCCCGAGAGCCGCCGTTATCGCTTCGGCGATTTCGAGTGCGTCGGCGCGGTTTTCGAGCGCGAGGTGCATTGCCATTCTCTCCGCGCTTTTCTGCCCCGTCCCGGGGAGTTTTTTCAGGGCGTTTTTCAGCCTGTCGAACGATTTGCTCATGGCGTATCCGCGTTTTTTTTAACGCAAATTTTTTGCAGTGGTTGAAGAAAATATAAACCGCGACGAATCGCGGTTTTTGCGCGTCGGCGGCACAATCGGCTCCGCCGAGGCGTTTCGGAACTTAATGGGCGCGCCCCGACGCCGAAGGTCGGGCTACATCAGCCCGGGAATGGAGAAGCCGCCCGTGATTTTGTTCATCTCGGCTTCGCTCTTGGCGCGGGCTTTCGACGTTGCGTCTTCGACTGCCGCGACGATGGATTCTTCGACGCTCGCGACGTCTTCCTTCAGGAATTCGGGATCGAGCTTAATCGACTTGAGCACTCCCTGTCCCGTAACCGTCGCCTTTACCGCTCCGCCCGCAGCCGAGCCTTCCACGGTTAGATTTGCGAGTTCCGTCTGTACGGATTCCATCGCCTTTTGCATTTTTTGCGCCTGTTTCAAAAGTTTGCCGACTCCGGCCATATTCGTCCTTTATTTGATTGTTAAATTTTTTTGACTGTCAGCAGCGTGAGGTCGTCGCCGTACGTTTTGGCGGGCGACATAAACCTTTCCACCGACTTTATTATTTCGTCGTTTAAATCATTGGCATTTCTCGAGCGCAATGTCGAGACTGTTTGCGCCAAATTTTTCTCCGAAAATTCAACTCCCTGCCGATTCGTCGCTTCGGTCAGTCCGTCCGTGTACATTACCAGAACGTCCCCGTCGTCCATTTTGAGGCGGCAGTCGTCGATTACATCGTCGAAAAGCTCTTCCGATACCATTCCGAGCGCCATTCCGCTCGACTTTATCGGCTCTGCGGGCGTCTGCGCCCCCGACTTTGCGAGCAGCGGAGGTTCGTGCCCCGCGCGGGCGAAAACGGCTTCGCCCGTGTCGGTGTCGATTATCATATATATTATGGTAATGAACATATCCGAGCGCATCGCTTTGACCATCTCGGCGTTCAACGCTTTCAGCGTCTGGGCAGGCGACTTGCCCGTCATGGCGATGTACCGCAGCTTTGTCTGGCACAGAGCCATCAGAATCGCCGCCGAAATCCCCTTGCCCGAAACGTCGCCGATTACAACCCCCATTTTGCCGTTGGGGAGCTTGAAGAAGTCGTAGAAGTCGCCGCCGATTAGCTGTTGCGGGAAGTATTTTACGGCAAACTGCATATTCGGAGTCTGCGGCACCTGCTCGGGCAGAAGGTAGCGCTGGACGCTGCTTGCAAGGCGCAGGTCGAACTCCAGCTTGTTTTTCATAATCAGCGCGGAGACCGCCTCCGCGTTTTGCAGCGCAAGGGCGCATTGCTCGCCGAGCGATTTTGCGAGCGAAAAATCCGTCTCCGAAAACGACTTCCCGCTAATCGGGTTTGCCACCGCCAGAACGCCGCTTAGCTGGTCGCGGAAAATCATCGGAACAACCATAAAGCTGCGGATTTTCAGCGAGTCGTCTTTGTGTTTTATAACGCGCGGGTCTTTTGCGGCGTCCTTTATCAAAACGCCTTTGCCCGAAACCGAGACTTCGCCGACGAGCCCTTCGTTGGGTTCGACGGTCTCGCGGCGCAGGGCGTTTTCTATGAATGTACAGCGCAGCTGGTCGTTTTTCTGCTTGCCGACGGCGATTGTCTGGGGCGGGAAGAGCCCTTCGCTCGCCTTGACTACCAGCCTGCCGTCGGGTTCTTTTTCGTACGCGCACGCGCTCATCGCCCCGCACGAAAGCGCGGTTGCGCGGACAATGCGGCGGTAGATTTTTTCGCGGTTCGCGCCCTCTCCGATGTCGTCTGCGCTGCGGTGCAGAAAGTCGATGATTACCTGCCTTTCCTCTTTCATTCTGTCAAGCTCGTCGAGCGCGCCGATGTACCTGCGTTGCTGTTTTATCCCGAAGTACGTTCCGGACGCGGCGGCGAGAAGCAAAAATATGAAGAAGGCGTAAATCATTTATTCTCTTTTTTCAGGAAGGAGATTACGTCCTCGAACTTGTTTTTGTTCGCGTCGTCCGCCTCGACGAGGTTTTCGTGGGCGGAGAGGATATTCGCGTGGGTCGCGTTGTTCGAGGGCAGGAATTCGTCGGTGGGCTTTGGCATCGCGCTCGGGTCTTCCGCGACTTTCACGAGCTTCACGATTCCGAGGTTGTCGATAAGCTCCCTGTTGCGGTCGTTGAGGTTCAGCATCGTCAGGTCTCCGCCGACTTTTTTGATTTTCAGAGCCGCCCCCGCGACCATTCCCAAAAACGTGCTGTCCATACCCAGACAGCGCGAGCAGTCCACGACGATTTTCAGGCAGCCGCGCTCGATTGCCTTTGCGAAAAACTCCCCGACATTTCGGCAGTTCAGATAATTCGCCTTGCCGACGACCGCCATTGTGGCGGTCGTGCCGGTGATTCCGACGAGGTATTTTGTTTCTTCGGGCATCGGGCTTATTTGTTGATGATTTTGCGCAGCACGAGCGGCAGGATACCGTCGGACATATAGTAGTCGACTTCGATTGGCGTGTCGATTCTAAGCAGCAGTTGTGCCGTGTCCTTTGAGCCGTCCGCGCGCGTTATCTCCAAAACCGCATTTTGCGCGGGTTTGAGGCCGCCTTCGAGACCGCGTATCGAGAAAGTTTCCGTCCCGTCGAGCTTCAGGGAATCCGCGTCCGCGCCGTCCTTGAATTCGAACGGCAGCACGCCCATTCCGATGAGGTTGCTGCGGTGGATTCTCTCGAACGATTTTGCGACGACTGCGCGCACCCCGAGCAGCTTTGTTCCCTTGGCCGCCCAGTCGCGCGAGCTTCCCATACCGTAGTCGATTCCGCCGAAAACTATCAGACCTTCGCCGCGCTTTTTGTATTCGCAGCTCGCGTCGAAAATCGCGACTACTTCGCCTTTGCCGTCGATTTTCGTGTAGCCGCCCTCAGCGCCGTCCGCCATTTTGTTGCGGATTCTCACGTTCGCGAAAGTCCCGCGCGTCATAATCCTGTCGTTGCCGCGGCGCGAGCCGAACGAATTGAAGTTCTTGGGCTCGACCCCGTGTTCGCGCAGGTACTTGCCTGCAGGGCCGTCAGCGGGAATCGCGCCCGCGGGGGAGATGTGGTCGGTCGTAACCGAGTCCCCGAGAATCGCGAGCGGCTTGAGGTTTTCGAGCGACGGCATCGAAAGTTCCTTGCCGAGCGAATCGAAGAACGGCGGGTTTTGAATGTATGTGCTCTTTTCGTCCCAGTGGTAGGTCGCCGAGGGCTTGCTTTCGATTTTCTGCCAGCGCTCGGGGCCAGACATATCCGAGTAGCGTTTTACGAACATTTGGCTTTGGACGCACTTTGCGACGGTGTCGGAGACTTCGCGGGAAGTCGGCCAGATGTCGGAGAGGAACACGTCCTTTCCGTCTGCCGATTTTGCGATGGGTTCGCGGTCGAAGTCGATGTCGATTCTTCCCGCAAGCGCGAACGCGACCACGAGCGGCGGGCTCATCAGATAGTTCGCCTTGAGCAGCGCGTGCACGCGCGCCTCGAAGTTTCTGTTGCCCGAAAGCACGCTTGCACAGACCAAATCAGCCGATTTTACCGCTTCGGAAATTTCGGCGTCAATCGGGCCCGAGTTGCCGATGCACGTCGCGCAGCCGTAGCCCGCGAGCGTGAATCCGAGCTTGTCGAGGTGCTTTTGCAGCCCAGCCGCTTCGAGGTAGTCGCTCACCACGCGCGAGCCGGGGGCGATTGTCGTCTTGACGTACGCGGGCGGGCGCAGTCCGAGTTCGTCCGCTTTCTTCGCCAGCAGTCCCGCCGCGACTAAAACCGACGGATTCGAGGTGTTCGTGCAGCTGGTGATTGCCGCGATGAGCACGCTTCCGTTGCGGATTGTGCCCTTGGAGGTCTCGACGGATTTCGACGGGTCTTTGCCAGCTTCTTCGAGTAGCTTCCCGAACGCCTCCTTGGCTTTCGAGAGGTCGATTTTGTCCTGCGGACGCTTCGGGCCCGCGATTGCGGGGCGCACGTCGGCGAGGTCGAGTTCCACGACTTTCGTGTAGTCGCATTGTCCTTCGCTGGGGATTCCGAAGATTCCCTGTGCTTTAAAATAGTCGCGCGCGAGGGCGACGAGCTTTTCGTCGCGCCCCGTCAGGCGCAGGTAGTCGAGCGTCGTGTCGTCCACGGGGAAGTATCCCATAGTCGCGCCGTATTCGGGCGCCATATTCGCGACGGTCGCGCGGTCGGCGAGCGACAGGCTCTTTGCGCCTTCGCCGAAGAATTCCACGAATTTGCCGACAACCTTTTCCTTTCTGAGCATTTGCGTAACGTGCAACGCCAAGTCGGTCGCCGTAACGCCCTCTTCGAGCTTGCCGCGCATCAGCACGCCGACAACTTCGGGGACTTTGAAGTAGACGGGTTGCCCGAGCATTCCCGCTTCCGCCTCGATTCCGCCGACGCCCCAGCCGACTACGCCCAGACCGTTAATCATCGTCGTGTGCGAGTCCGTTCCGACGAGCGTGTCGGGATAGAAAAAGTCCTTTCCGTCCGCCGAAGTTCCCTTGAACACGAGTCTCGCCAAGTGTTCGAGGTTGACTTGGTGGATAATGCCCGTCGAGGGTGGCACAACCGAAAACGTCTTAAACGCGCTTTGTCCCCATTTGAGGAATTCGTAGCGTTCGCGGTTTCTGTCGAACTCTTTGTCGAGGTTCTTTTGATAGGCGTCGGCAGTGCCCGCAAAGTCCATCTGCACCGAGTGGTCCACGACCAAATCGACGGGAACGAGCGGTTCGACGCACGCGGGGTCTGCGCCGAGTTTTGCGGCGGCGTCGCGCATTGCGGCGAGGTCGACGAGCAGCGGGACTCCCGTGAAGTCCTGCAAAACGATTCTCGAAACGACGAACGGAACTTCGTAGTCAGCGGGATTCTGCGCGCTCCACGCGGCGAGGCGTTTGACGTCGTCTTCAGTTGCGAGTTTGCCGTCGCAATTGCGCAGGACGCTTTCGAGGACTATTCTTATGCTGACGGGCAGGCGGGATACATCGAAGCCCGATTTTGCGAGGGCGGGGAGGCTATAAATAAAACCTTTCGCGCCGGCCTGTTTGGATTCAAATTCAGTGAGCGTGTTTAGGGGATTGTTCATGTGATTAGTCTGTTGGGGGACAAAGTCCCAAATAAAAATTTCCCACACTATATAAAGCTGTATAATGAATGCAAGCCTATTGATTACAGCAAAATTGCTCCGCAATTTTGCGCGGGGACTATAAAAAGGGGGTCTTGCCCCCTACGGAAAAATTGACGTTGTCAATTTTTCCTACCCCCGCT
>DJPO01000030.1 GCA_002437405.1 Opitutia bacterium UBA6410
GGCTTTAGCCGCGCTGTCTAGGCTTGTCAAATTGCCGTTCAGACGGCGGCTTGAGTTTTGGCGCACGGTGGGCGCATACTGAAGTATGTAACCACTGGACGCCAAAACTCAAACGTCGTATCAACGGTAATTTCACAAGCCCAGAAAAAACTTCCGCACTGTCCCAATTTATCATTGCAAAAAAGAGGGGGTGGTGGGATATTGGTGTCGGTAATGGACGATTTTTACTCAGATGAATTTTTTGACGGGAATGCACCGATTGGGTGGTCGGAACGCGATTGGTTCGACTACCTCAAGAAATCGGAGCGCGAAATCGCGCGGTTTGCCTCCATTTATAGCGTCAACAAACTGCGCGGAAAAAGCTTGGAGGAAATCGCGCAAATCGCCGGCTGGCCTATCCCCAAACTCGACGAAGACGACTATTGCGAAGACTCCGACGCCGAATTCTCCGACGAACCGTGGACTCTCCTCAACCACCCCGTTTATATAATTACGCGCGGATTAATGCGCTGCCTGCAGGAACATTTCGGCAGAATCGTGGGAGAAGCCGACATATCCGCGCCGCTCGTTTGGGAGATTTCGAAAATAATCGGCGACACCTCGTTTTTTATGGCTTTGGGTGCGAACTCGACCGACCTTAGCGAAGACCTCCTCGCCCGCTGCAACTACAAAATGGCGGCGGTAAAGCTCAACGAAATTATGGCGAAACTCTCGGAAATCGAAACGCCCCAGTCCGAACAGGGCGCGGAGCGGATTCGCCGCATAAACACAATAGTTTTCGACCTCCGCCAACTCTGCCTGAACCTCGCCGAACAATCCACGGCAAAACCCCGCAATTTATGAAAAACCCCATCTCTACAATACTCCTGCTTTTGGCAACCTCTACCGCCCTACCCGCCGCAACCTCAATGGTCGGCGACGTCGGAATGAGACACGCCCGCATTTGGGTCAACGACGCACAACAACCCCAATTGGCGACATTCTCCGCGACCTGCACTGCGGACGGGAAGACGGTCAACGCCCTTCCCTCTATGATTTCGACCGCCACGAACACTCCGACGGCAATACTGGATTTCTCCGATTTGAAGCCCAACACAAAGTACACCTATTCGGTAAAGGCGAACGACGGGAAGACGGAAATCGCCTCCGGGCAGTTTAAGACAAAACCCGACTTTCTCGACAGAACCCCACCGCCCGACTTTTCCTTTGCGCTTTTCGGGGAAAACTATCTGAACGACAAGCAGTACGACCCGCCGTTCAAAACCCCCGGCGGCGAATACGAAATCTACGAAGCCGCCCGCGCGAAAAACCCCGACTTCTGCATTTGGGCGGAGGGAATGAACACCCTGCGCAATGCCGACGAAGACTCGATGTCCGCAAAAATCCTCAGGGGAATCGCCGCAAGGGATATTCCCGAAATCAAAAAGCTGATTTCCGAACGCCCCAACTACTCGGTTGCCGCCGAAAGTTCGTTCTTCGGCAGGGGCAACGACTCCAACATTGCGTCGCTCGACGACGCCTCCGCCGCTTTCGACAATCTCTGGGCAAACCCCAGAGGCAAATTCGGCAAATCGTACTCTTTTAAATACTCCGACGCCGAATTCTTCGTGCTCGACGACTGCTCCGCGCGTTCGTACTTTACCGACGCAAACTCGCGCCCCGCAAGACTCGGCGACAAACAGCTCGGCTGGCTGATGGCGGCTTTGCAGAACTCCAAGGCGAACTTCAAAATCATCGTGATGAACTCGCCTTTCGGGAATCCGTCCGCCTCGCGCGAAAACCTCGCATACACGCAAAGCGAACGCAAAAAACTCTTGGATTTCCTCGTATTTTCGAAAATCAAGGGCGTCGTGTTCCTCTCGGCAAACAAGCCGTTCGGGGAACTTACAAGGCTCGTTCGCGCGGGCGGCTACCCCATTTACGATATGACCGCCGCCCCCCTCACGGGTCGCCCCGCCAAGGAGATAAAGGAAATGAACTATTTCAGAGTTCCCAACAGCTCGATAACCCAACGCGCCTTTTCAATCGTGAAAATCGACGGCCCCGAAAACGACCGCGCGATAACTTTTTCGTTCTTCGACTCGAAAGGCAAGCAGCTGCATTCGACAACCGTAAAACTCTCCGACCTCGGAAAATTCGAATAAAAATTGAGATTCACCCCCACAGCCCCGCGCAACTCGGAAAATTGGGATTGCGTGTCGCTAACGCCCCTTTTGAAGCAGTTCAAGGGGTATAGCCGCGCGTCCGCCGCCGCCGATTTAAAGGCGGGGTTCAATGTGGCGGTGCTGTCGTTCCCGATAAATATGGCATACGCGCTCGTGGCGGGTCTGCCGATTTATTACGGGATTTTCGGCGGAATTTTGTCGGCGGCAGTCGCCCTGTTTTTCTGCCGCTCGATATACATAACACTCGGCCCGAGCAACGCGTCGGCGGTTATGCTGCTGAGCTCGTTCGCGGCGGCGGGGTTTGAAAGCGAAATCGGGCGAATGGCGGCGTTGCCCGCAATCATATTGTTTGTCGGGGTTTTCCTGATGCTCGCAAGCGTGAGCAAAACGACTTTTCTTATCGCGTACATATCGCGGACTGTGATTATCGCCTACGTTACGGTCGGGGCGCTGCTGATTGTCGCAAACCAGACGAAAAATGTCCTCGGATTTTCGTTCCCCGAGGGAGTATTTGCCGCAACGCTCGCCGACACAGTCGCGGCAACAATAAAGAGCCTGAAAAACACGCAGCCGTGGTCGGTGGCAATGGCATTCGCGACGCTCGCGATTTTCCTGCCGATAAAACACTTTTTCAAAAAACTCCCCGCCGAGGGAATCACGCTAATCATTTGCGCCGCGATATGCTACTGGCTGACGGAAAGCGCGGGGGTGAAAATCGACAGACTCACGGCAATCACCGCGGGGGAATGGAAATTGACCGTTCCGAATTTCGACATCATCGGAATCAGGGAAGCCGCGCTTTCGGCACTTGCAATCGCGCTGCTCGCGACAATCGAAGCGGTCTCGATAGGCAAGAGCCTCGCCTCGACAAAAGCCGACAGATTCCCCGTCAATCAGGAAATCTTCGCGCTGGGGGCGGCGAACGTGGCGTGCGCATTCGGCTCGGGCACAGTGGCGTCGGGCTCGCTGACGCGCTCGACAATCTCGGTTTTCAGCGGGGCGAAGACGACGCTTTTCAACCTATTTTCGATACTCATAACGCTCGGGATTTTGACGGTCTTCGGGTCGGCAATCCAATATGTGCCGAAGGCGACACTGGCGATGATAGTGGTCTACACGAGCCTTACGCTGATAAAACCGCGCAACATAAAGCTCGCGCTGATGAGCACAAAAAGCGACGCGTTCGTCTTCGCGGCGACCTTTTTGGTCGGGGTGTTCAGCACGCTTGACGACGCAATTTACGCGGGAATCGGAATGTCACTGATTCTGTTTCTTAAAAAGGCGAGCACGCCCGAGGTCGTCGAATATTCGATACGCGACGACGGCGAATTGCGGAAAGTCGGCGACAAAACCGAACGCTCCGCCCCCGAGCTTTCGATTGTGCACGTCGAGGGAAATATGTTTTTCGGGGCGTCCGACGTTCTGCAAAACCAGCTGAGGCGCATTTCCGCCGAGCCGAATTTAAAGGTGCTGATTCTGAAGCTGCGCAACGCGATAAACTTCGACGCAACGAGCGTTATGGACATCGACGAGCTCGCGCGGAGAATGAAATCGGGCGGGCGCACGCTGATGCTTTGCGAAGTGCGCCCCGACGTAATGAGGGTGCTCAAGGGCTCGGGCGTCTACGCGGCAATCGGCGGCGAAAACGTCTTCGAAAACGACGACGACAACCCGACGCTTTCGGCGGCGCGGGCGATAAAATTCGCGCGGACAAAGTTTGAAAACACGCCGATAGTGGACATATACGCAACGGGGGAAATTCGGTAAAATGGGAGTCAAACTGATAGTCGTCGGCAAGCTGAAAAACGCGGAGCTTAGGGCGTTGTGCGCCGAATACGAAAAGCGGCTCACGCGCTACGGCGGCATCGAAATAACGGAGCTGAAAGACTCCGACGCCGAGACCGAAGCCGACGCGATTTTGGGCAAACTCGCAAACTTCCGCGGGCGCGTCTACGCAATGGGCGAAGAGGGGCGGCTTTTCACCTCGAGGGAGTTTTCGAAAATGCTCGAAGCCGACCTTATGAACGGCTCGAGCGCATTCGTAATCGGCGGGCCCTACGGGCTGTCGGACAGGGTGAAAAAGCGCGCCGACAAGTTGATTTCGCTCTCGCCGATGACGTTCACCCACGAATTCGCGCGGGCGATACTAATCGAGCAGATTTACAGGGCAAAAACCATATCCGCCAACACGGGATACCACCACTAAAATTTATGAAAATTACGAAAAATACGCTCGCGGCTTTTGCCGCAACTTTCCTCGGAACTCTCTGCCTGTTCGCAAACGGGCAACCGAAAACTTTCGGAAAATTCCCGATAAGCCTGCCGTCGGCGGACTCCCCCGCAATCAAAACCCGCGCCTACGTTGTCGCGGCGCAGCCCGAAGACCCGCAGGGGCTCGAAACCGTAGCAAAATCCGCCCTTTCAGTCGACGTAAAATCGCTGGGGCTTTCAGCCTCCGACGCGCGCCGCGCAATGGCGTTCAAAAAGCTCGCGCGCCCCGACGCGTCGAAAATTTCGGCGACCGCAAAGCTCGGCGACTTCTACGCAGTCTTCCCCGCCGCGACCGCCCCGATGCCCAAAGGCAGACCCAACATAAATTTTATGGTATTCCAAAAGGACGCCGACGGCTACAAATGGCTACCGAGCTTCAACGACCCGCTTTTGCAGGTGATGGCGGACGGAGCGGCGGGCTGCGAAAAATTCGGCGGCGATGTCGCGGCGTTCACGGAATCGGACGCGAAAACGGTAAAAAATCTGAAGGAGCGCGACCTGCCCTTTTTGCAGTTTGCAAACGGCGCGTTCGTGTCACTCGAAGCCGATCCGCAAATCGACTCGCGCGAAGTCGCGAAATTCTACCGCCACGCGCAAAACATTTTTTACTCTTGGAAAATAAAGGAATACGGAGAGTTCCTGACCCCGCGCACAAAGGCGGCGTTCGACTCGCAATTCGGCTCGATGAGCGAAGCCGAAAAGAAAAAGGCACTCGGCGACTACTTCGCATGGGGTAAAAAATACCTGAAAGCCCTCGACGCCTCGCCCGCAACAGTAATGGTCTTCCTGCGCACGAAGGACGGCGAAAAATCCAAGCCCGACTTCGCCTATATTTTGAATGGCGACGACGGTCTGAAAATCGCGGTGCTAACCGACAGCAAGACACCCCTCGAAGCGTTTATGGGCAAATATCTGCTAACCGACGCGCCGTACGAAAAAAACATTTCCGCAAAATTCGAAGCTAAAAAATAGAATTTGAAGCGAAAAATATGAACCTGCGGAAATTTTTGATTCTCTCAGCCGTCGCGCTGCTGCCCGCCTGCCTGTTCGCAAAGGACGAATTTGCGGGATACTACGCGGGCAAGCTCGTAAAGGAGTCGCGCGCATACGAAAAATCCCCCGACCTTTTCGCGCGGGTCGTCAAAACGGGCAACGGCGTCTACAAATTCGATTTGCTCTCGGGGCTGTTCGCGCGCTCGGAGCTTTTGTTTTCGGCGAAAAACCTAAAGCCCGCCGACAAAAAAATCGAAATAGATATGCCCGCCATTGCGTACTTCGGAGCAAAGGCAAAGGGCGTCATAACGCCGTCGGAAATAAAGGCGCGCGGCACGAATTTCAGGGGCGAAAACGTCGAAATAACGCTCAAACGGCTCGACTTCAAATCGCCGACGCTCGGGCTTGCCGCGCCTGCAAACGCACTCGTTTTGTTCGACGGCAAAGACACTTCGCACTGGGTGTTTGCGCACGACACCTCGCCCTGTTCGTGGAGGGTGGGAAACGGTGCGATGACCGTCAGAAAACTTTCCAAAAACGGCAAGGAGTACGAGGGGACGATTCGCACAAAGGAAAAATTCGGGGCGTTCAAAATGCACATTGAATTCAAAATCCCCGCAAAGGGAGACGGGAATTCGGGAATTTTCGTCGGTCCTTACGAAATCCAGATTTACAATTCGTTCGGGCGCGACGGCCGCTGGGACGACTGCGGGGCAATCTACCGCCAGACTCCGCCGCAAGTGAACGCGTCGATAGAGCCCGAGGCGTGGCAGACCTACGACATCGAATACCGCCCCGCAAAATTCGAAAACGGCAAGTGCGTCGCCGACCCGACGTTTACAATTTTCCACAACGGCAGAAGAATCCACAACCAGTCGCCCGTATACTACGACACGCGAATGAACTCCGCAAGCGGCGCAAACTACGTCCACCAAAATTCGGATTGGACAATAGGGCTTCAGGATCACGGCAACGCGGTTTCGTTCCGCAACATTTGGGTGCAAAAATTGTAGCCAAACCGCGCCGACGCGCAGTAATGAACAAGCAAAATCGCGACGCGCCGAAAACATCACCGACTGCGACACAACGCGAACAACCGCACCCGCACCGCAAACCGCGCGGAGTTAAGACATCGACTTGAGCCTTTCGACAAGCCGCGCCGACGGTTCAGCCGCCGCGCTTGCGCAAACATAAAAAGTGTCGTGCGCCCAGCCCGCCTCGGTATTTATCCGCGCGAATACGATGTCGTAGCCGCAGTCGCGGACGCACTTTGCGATTTTGTACAAAAGCCCCACTTTGTCGCGCCCGCGCACTTCCAATACCGATTTGCCCGCCTCGCGCCGCAAAAATACCTCCTGCAAAATCGCCCCAGCCGCCCGACGCGACGCGTAGAACGTCTCGTCGATTTCCGACTCGAGCGCGCGCGAATCGGCAAGCGCGGCGGCGACTCTGCGCGAAAAATGCTCGCGGATTCGCATATTATTCGAAACTCCGCCCGAAACGCCTGTCAGATAAAAAGTGTCGATGGTAATACCGTCGGCGCGGGTCAGGACTTTCGAGCCTAAAATGTCGAAACCCGAAAGGCTCAACACGCCCGCGAGTATGCAAAACAGCCCCGTTCTGTCGTTCGAGACAACGCAAAGGCGGGTAATCGAGCGGTTCGGGTCGTCAATCCACTCGATGACGGGCAAATGCGGATTTTTCCGCCTGCCAAGCGCGGCAATCATCTTTATGTGCATCAAAACGTCGGCGCGGTTGTGGAAGGAAAAATAGCTCGGGGGCATATAGCGGATATGCTCGCGCAAAAGTTCGCGCCTGTTTTCCAGCTCGGGCAACTCGGCGAGCTCGGCAAGTTCCCTGTCGCGCCTTTTTGCGAATGAATCCTCCGCGCCCGCCCCCTTGCGGATAAACGAGAGCGTCTGGCGGTATAGCGACTCGTGCAAGCCCTGCTTGTAGGAGTTCCAGAAATCCTCGGACGTGCCGCGCGCGTCGCAGAAAGTGGTTATGTACAAAAGCTTGAGGGTTTCCTCGTCGCCCGCAATCTTCGCGAATTTCGCGATTTCCGACTCCTCCTCGATGTCGTAGGACTGCCAAAATCTCGCCATTTCCAAGTGGTTGCGGATAATCTGGACTATCGTCTCGATGTCCTCGTCCGAAACCCCGAGCCGCCGCAACACCCTCCCCGCGATTTCCGCCCCGACCTCCGCGTGCCCGCGTATCCCGTCGCTTTTGCCGATGTCGTGGAAAAACAGAATCAGGTACGCGAGCAGCGGGTTGCGCATGCCCGTCAGCACCCTGTGGTAGTGCCAATAAAGCCCGTCGTCTTTCGTCGCGCAGAAAATCCTGTCGAGGTGCTCGATGCACCGCAGCGTGTGCATATCGACAGTATACCTGTGGAAAAACTCGCGCTGAACCATGCAGGTAATGTCCATAAATTCGGGAATAAACCGCCCCAGCACGCCCCAATAGTGCATTACCTCGAGCGCGGGAAACACCCCTCCCCTGAATTGCAGAACCGAAAGAAAACACTTGTTGTTTTCGGGGTCGGCGCGGTAGTTGTCGTCAATTAAATCGCGCGCGTCCTTCAGCTCGACTTCGAGGGAGTCGTCGGGAGCGCAGCCGAACTGCTGGCAGTATGAAAACAGTCGCAGTATGCGCGACTTTTTGCGGCGGAAAACTCCCTTTCTCTGGGCTTTTATCTCGCCGCGGTAGACGCAAAATCCGTCGATTTTATACTTCCTGTTGCGCGGCACGCGCGAGCCCAATTGGCGCATCGTCGCCAGAATATCCTTCGGCAAAACAATCCCCATTCGCTTGCGCGCGGTCTTTGCGAGCGTGTCGATTACCCTGAAAGATTTGTAGACTCGCCGCATAAACGCCTCGACAGCCTCCTCGCCGCCGCCGTCCGAAAATCCGAGCCGCTCGGCGACAACCGACTGCTTTTCGAGATCGAGAACGTCCGTCGGGCGGTTCGTCAGAAAATGAAGGTCGTTGCGTACGCGCAGGAGGAAGTCGAACGAACGCCTCAGCGAAATGTATTCCGACGGCATAAGCAGCCTGCGCCGCATTAACGCGCCGATTTTCGACTCCCCGAAATTTAGCAACGCCTTCCAGCGCATTGTCTGGAAGTCGCGCAAGCCGCCGATTCCGTTTTTTATGTTCGGCTCCTGAATGTACGCCGTCCAGTTGTACGAGGCGTGCCTGTCGCGCTTTAGCCGCATAAGGCTTTCGAAATGGCTCTCGCGGGTGGCGCGGCACAGCGGCGCGAAAACCTTTTGGAAGCGCGCGAACAAATCCGCCTGCCCGCAGACGCGGCGGGCGTCGAGAAGCGAGTTTTTCAAAAGAACGTCGTGGCTGACGCATTCGAGAAGCTCGGCAACCGTCGCGCTCGTGTGCCCGAGCTTCAGCCCAGTGTCCCAAAGCGGATACATTATCCCTTCGACGACCTTCTGCTTGGCTTCGCCCGAAACGTTGTCGTCGTAGAGGAAGAGAATGTCGATGTCGCTGTACGGGCAGAGCTCGCGGCGTCCGTACCCGCCGAGGGCGATTATGCACACGTCTTTTTCAAGCGCGGCGGCGGCGGAATTGCGCCATAGGAATTTCACGATTTCGTCCACACAGGCAGTGTTTGCGGCGCAGACCGCCCTGCCCGACGCCCCCGCCAAATGCGCGCTCAAAATTTTTTCGCGCGAAAAACGGATACATTCGCGAACCGCTGCGGATACGTCGGTACGTCCGCCGAGCTTTTCGGCACACAAAGCGGAGATTTTTTCGGGGAGTCCAAACCAGCCCATTTTTTTAATCGTCTAATTCTTGTTGAAATTCGGCGTAAATTGTGCCAAATTATCGTGAAATTTAAAGAAATATCGTTCCCGCAGGAACAAAATTTAGGACTAAAATGGAAGAAGAAATAAAAACGGAAAAATCGTCCGCCCTGCTCCCCGCAATGGGATTGCTCGGACTCGGCGTCGGCACAATCGCCCTTGTTTTGGGAATTTTCGCGATGAAAAAGGCGGGCGACGTATCGACCACCATGACGGACAAAGTCGAAAAGGCGGCGGCTCTGTCGCTCGAAATCCAAAAACTCAGCGAAAGAACCGACTCCATCGCCCTGCAAATCGAAGACTTGAAGAGCGCGGACAAGTCGAGCCGCGAAAACCTCGTAAGACAGTTCAACGACATAATCGGCAAGCTCAATAGCTCCATCGTCGAAAACCGCGACTCCATCAAAGAACTGCGCGCGGCGGTCGAAACGCTCGCCAAGCACCGCACGGCTCCCCGCCAAACCGCGAGAGCCGAAGCTCCCGCCCAGACGGCGCAGCAGTCCGCCCAGCAGCAGGAGGCGAAGTCCGACGCGGCGGAGGAATCGAACGCCGAGTTCCACGTAATCCAAAGCGGCGACACTTACGCGAAAATCGCGGCGAAGTACAATACGACAGTCGACGCGCTGATTAAGGCGAATCCCGACCTGCGCCCCTCGCGCCTTAAAATCGGGCAAAAAGTAAAGCTCCGCTAATCTTTGCGATTCGAAAAAAAATTTTTTATTTGGTCGGACTTCACACGAAGCCCGACTTTTTTTGCGCCGTCAAAATACCCGAGTTTTCCGCCTCCGCAAAAAGCCAGACCACCGCGCTAAAAAACGCCGCCGCCACCCGCGAAAAAAAATTACCCGCGCGGCTTGCCGACCGAAACGGAATTCAAAGCCTGCGCCATTTCGGGCATTATCAGCCCCTTTTCGGCGTAGATTTTGCGCGCCTGCATACTGACTTTCTTGCGCCCAGATTCGAAGGCGAAAGCGGTAATCACGCAGACAATCCCGCCGAAAACCGTCACGGCGGGCAACCCAGTGTACGACGACACCCAGCCCTGCACGATGCTCCCGAGCGGCGGAATTCCGAAAAACACCATCGTAAAAACGCTCATAACGCGCCCGCGTTTGGATTCCTCGACAAGCGACTGGAGCATCGTATTGCAGCTCGCCGAAACCGCGACCATTCCGAAGCCTATCGGCACGCATATCACATACGCCAAGACCTCTTCGCGGACGAAGGAAATCGCCACGAGCGCAACCCCGAAAATCACACACGAACACACGATCACGCGCCCGATACCCAGCACGCTCTTGCGCGCCGCCAAATAGAGAGCCGCAACGAGCGCGCCGCCGCCCACAAAGCTCATCAGATTCCCGAGCGTCTGGCTTCCGCCGCCCAAGTCGCCCTTCGCAAACGCGGGCATAAGCATCGCAAACGGCACGCCGAAAAAGCTGAAGACCGCAAGCATACTCAATACCATGCGAATCGGGCGCATATGGCGTATGTAGGAAAACCCCTCGACAATCTCCGCAAGCGCGCCGTTTGACTTGTGCTTCTCGACCGTACTTACGTTTATAAGATAGAGTGAAAGAAGAATCGCGAGGTAGCAGAACGCGTTGAGCAGAAAGCAGTACCCCTCGCCGACGGCCGCAATCATAACACCGCCGATTGCGGGCCCGAGAAAACGGCTCGCGTTTATGACCGTCGAGTTCAGGGCGATTGCGTTTGTCTGGTCGCGTGGCGGAACGAGCTTCGAGTAAAACGACTGTCGCGCGGGGGCGTCGAAGCTGAAAATCACCCCGCCCACAAAACTCAAAAACAAAATCGCGCCTATCGATATATGCCCCGAAAGAGTCAAAGCCGCCAAAACAAAGCTCAAAACCATCATCGAACTTTGCGTCGCCATCATTATGTATTTGCGCTCGAACCTGTCGGCGACGACCCCCGCAAAAGGCGTAAAAAACAGCACGGGAATCTGCGACAAAAACACCGAAAGCGACAAAATGAAAACCGAATCGGTAATATTGTAAATCAGCCAGCCCATCGCAACCTGCTGAATCCACGAGCCGATGAGCGAAAAAAACATTCCGACAAAGTAAATCGCAAAGTTTTTATATTTTAGCGACTTAAATATGGACAACAACGCCCGCGGGTTTTTCGGTATAAAAACCGAGAGATTCCGCCAGCTGTACGCGGCTTCGTTGTGCCTTTTGCCGTCCATAAAAATATAAAAAAACCGCTTTCGGGAAATTTTGCAACCCCGAAAGCGGCTCAAAGCCTAAAATATGGAAGAACCGCCCCTATAAACGGCGTCATATTTCGCGCCTGCGGTCTTCAACGCCGTGAAGCTCGCGGCAAGCTTTGCCGTCGCGGAGTCTATGTCCGCCGAAAACGCAGGCCACTTGCGCTTGAGCTCGACGGCGGCCTCGACGGGCTTCGACGGGTAGTCGGAGACAAACGCGGCGATGTCGCCCGTAGCCTTCTGCATATTCTGCGCGTACATTTTTTTCGCCACCTGCACCATCGAGTCCCAGCCCTTGACGTACTCGCGGTACGCGTCCACAAAGTCCGCGGGGCAGCCGTTTAGCCGCACCGCGCGCAGTTTCTCCGCGACCTCCGCGGGAGACTTGGAATTCGACGCAATTCGGTAGTCCACCGAGTAGACCGCCTCTATCGCAATCTGCTCCGGGGAAGCCTCGGGCGCGCTTTGGCAGCCGCACAGCGACGCCGCCAAAAGGACGAACAATATCGTTTTTCTCATATATTTTCCTTTGTTATTTTAGTATGAAAATTTTTCGGGGTAAACCGCCGCGGCGAAATTTATTCGGGCGATTTTATATTTAGACAATTTTTTTGGGTTGTAGTGCAAAAAAAAATCATTCTAATTGAAAGAACAATGGCACTCGAAAAAATCAACAATGTAAAAGGTAAGGCGGTATTCGTCCCCGGCAACGATATCGACACCGACAGAATCATTCCCGCCCGCTTTATGGTCTGCGTGACCTTTGAAGGGCTCGGCAAATACGCTTTCTACGACGAACGCAAGAACGCGGACGGCACGGACAAAAAACACCCGCTCACCGACCCGCGCAAGCAAAACGCAAAAATCCTGCTTTCGGGCGAAAACTTCGGCTGCGGCTCCTCGCGCGAACACGCGCCGCAATCGCTCTGGCACTACGGCTTCAGGGGGATTGTCGCCCAGAGCTTCGCGGAAATCTTCTTCGGCAACTCCACGACCCTCGGAATCCCCTGCGTCTGCGCCTCCGCCGCCGACATCGCGAAAATCGGCGAACTCATCGAAGCCGACCCCGAAGCACCCGTGGACATCGACCTCGACAAGATGACGGTCTCCTGCAAGGATTTCTCCTGCAAATGCACTATGCCCGAAAACGCCCGCGCGGCACTCGTATCGGGCACTTGGGACCCCATCGCGGGGCTTATCGATTCCGAAAAGGAAATCGCCGCCACCGCCGAAAAACTCCCCTATTTTAAATGAAATTCGTAATCGAAGGCGCGGGTATTTTTATATACCCGCTCGCGCTTTGCTCGCTCGTCGCGCTCTACATAATCGTCGAGCGGCTCGTTTCCCTGCGCGAATCGAAAGTCGTGCCGCGGCAAATCGCGGGGGCTTTGATTTCGGGCAACCTCTCGGAAACCGAAGGCGACCTCTCCACGACAGTCGGGCGGATTCTGTTTTTCAACCGCAATTCAAACCCCGACGCCGACGCGCTCAAGGCGTTCGCGCAGCTTGAAATTACGCGGCTCGAACGCGGAATGTTCGCGCTGGACATCGTGATTTCCGCTGCCCCCCTGCTCGGGCTTTTGGGGACTGTCGCGGGGCTCGTTACGGTCTTCGCGACGAACGAATCCACGCCCACGCCCGAAGCCATTTCGCGCGGCGTAGCCCTCGCGCTCTCGACGACAATCCTCGGGCTTTGCATAGCAATCCCCGCAATCGTCGGGAATTCGTACCTCAACAGGCGCATCGACAAACTCTGCGCACGCATAAACATCTGCGTCGAAAGACTCATCGACATAAGGCGCGGGGAAAAATGAACATCGGCAGAAGCAATCGGAGAAAGGCGGAAATAAACATTGTCCCGCTCGTGGACGTGCTTACGAGCCTCATTTTCTTCTTTTTGCTTACGATGCAATTCAAGGAAATCTACGCGGTAGACATCACCCCGCCCGCAATGCAGTCGGCGGAAAGCGTGGCGAAGGCAAAACCCGCAACCGTCTCGGTATCCAAAGACGGCAAATATTTTTGGGAGGCGGAGGAAATTTCCGCCCAAATGCTCGAGTCCAAAATCTCCGAGCTGGCGAAGGGCGAAAACCCCGAAATCATAGTCTTGGGCGACAAAAATTCGTCGCTCGAAAACGTAATGCGGGTTGTAGATTTTGCGCGTACCGCGAAAATCAAAAAGCTCAGCCTGCAATCGCAGGAAACTGCAGGCAAATAGAAAAAAAAGATTGCCATTCGCCCGAAAATCGGGTCTTATTATCGGCATTGCAACAATGTTGCGGAATTTCGGTTTTATCCGCGCTTGTTTTTACGTTTTTACCGCGGGCAATGTTTTTTCAATCGCTCTTTGCGCCGCGGTGGACACTCCGATTTTTAACATTTTTTGCGCAACCGCGCACCGATATGGAAAACAAAGAACTTGAAATTATGCAAGTATCGGGGATTTTCGCCCCGACGACCAACAACAACGGCGTTCTGCTCGACCCGAAACGCTGCGGCAAAATGCGCAATACCGACCCGTACGTCCCCAAGGAACTCGTCCAGCGTTTCAACGTAAAAAAGGGACAATTCATAGTCGCCAAAGCCCACAAAGCGGGCGGACACCCCAACCCGAAAGTCAGATTCATCGAGACAATCGACGGACTCCCCTGCTCCGAACGCAGGCGCGTCCAAAGCTTCCAAAACCTCACGACAATCGCCCCCGAGGAAAAGCTGAACCTCGAGACCAAGGACGAAAAAATGAGCGCGCGCATAATGGACATTTTCTGCCCGATAGGCAAAGGCACACGCGGGCTGATTGTCGCCCCGCCGCGCACGGGCAAGACTACCCTTTTGAAGGACATCGCCTACGGCATCACCGCCAACCACCCCGAATGCCACCTGATGGTTCTGCTCGTAGACGAACGCCCCGAAGAAGTCACCGACTTCAAAATGGATTTGCCAAACGCCGAAATCTACGCGTCCTCCAACGACGAAAATATCGACACGCATATACGCATCGCCGACCTCGCACTCGAACGCGCAAAACACTTGGTTGAAGTCGGCAAAGACGTCGTGCTTTTGATGGACTCCATCACCCGCCTTTCCCGCGCCCACAATTCGGCAAAAGGCGGCGGCGGGCGCACGATGACGGGCGGGCTGGACATTCGCGCGCTGGAGCGTCCGCGCCAGATTTTCTCGGCTGCGAGAAACACCGAGGAGGCTGGCAGCCTAACGATAATCGCAACCGCCCTAATCGAGACGGGCTCGAGAATGGACGACCTGATTTTTCAGGAATTCAAGGGAACGGGAAATATGGAAATGGTGCTCGACAGGAAAGTCGCCGAACTGCGCATCTGGCCTGCAATAAACCTCGCGGCATCGGGAACGCGGCGCGAAGAGCTTTTGCTGTCGGCAAAGGAGCTCGAAGCGGCGTCGTTTTTAAGGCGCGCAATGGCGGGCTCGAAAGTCGAAGACGCCGCCGAAACGCTAATCGAAAGAATGGGGCAGACGAAAACAAACGCGGAATTTCTGTCGCTGATTCTTTAATAAAAACCCGCGATTTCCGTATTTCACAGCGTTTCAACGCACAAAAAAAGGCGAAGTCAAAAAACTTCGCCTTTTTTGTTTTGCGGATTTTTTATTATGCGCCGAATTTGTCGGGGAGGACGCGGTTCTTGGCGTCCTGCAAAATCAACGCTTCCGCTTCGTCGATTGTGCGCGTGCCTTCGAATTCCTTGCGGATTCGGCTTCTGACGGAAACCATCGAAGCTTCCGCTTCCTTGCGCCCGACGACGAACATATGCGGCACTCTTTCCGTTTCCGCCTTGCGGATTTTTGCCCCGAGCTTTTCGCTCGACGCGTCGATTCCAACTCTCACGCCGTCGTCGCGCAACTTCGCGTAAAGCTTGTCGGCGTATTCCATAACGTCTTCGCCGAGGGGAATTATGCGGACTTGTTCGGGCGCGAGCCACGTCGGGAAATTCCCCGCGAAGTGCTCGATGAGAACGCCCGTGAAGCGTTCGAGCGAGCCGAAGGGTGCGCGGTGGATCATAATCGGGCGGTGGGGCTTGTTGTCCTGTCCGATATAGGAAAGGTCGAAACGTTCGGGCAGATTGTAGTCAACCTGCACAGTGCCGAGTTGCCATTCGCGCCCGATAACGTCCTTTACGACAAAGTCGATTTTGGGGCCGTAGAAAGCCGCTTCGCCGATTTCCTCGGTGAACGGAACGCCCAAGCCGCGGGCTGCCTTGCGAATTGCGGCTTCGCTCTTTTCCCAGTTCGCTTCGTCGCCGACGTACTTGTCGCTGGCGGGGTCGCGGAGGGATATGCGGACGCGGTATTCGTTCATACCGATTGTCTTGAAGACCGCCTTGACGAGGTCGAGGCAGCCCTGAATTTCGGAGTCGAGCTGTTCGGGCGTGCAGAAGATGTGGGCGTCGTCTTGGGTGAAGCCGCGCACGCGTGTCATACCGTTAAGTTCGCCCGACTGTTCCCAGCGATAGACGTTGCCGAATTCCGCCAAGCGGACGGGCAAATCGCGGTAGGAATGGGGGTCGCTCTTATAAATTTCGACGTGGAAGGGGCAATTCATCGGCTTCAAAAGGAAGCCTTCGACATCGCCGTTTTCGACGCGCTTTTCATATTCGGCAACGTCGATGTGTTCTTCCGCCATTTTCGCGAGGGCGTCGCGCTCGACAATCGGAACGAACTGGGAATCCTTGTAATAGGGGAAGTGTCCGCTGGTTCTGAAGAGTCCGAGTTTGCCAATGTGGGGCGTGAAAACCTGCTGATACCCCTGCTTGCGCAGAAGTTCGAGAATGAAATCCTGAAGCGACTGGCGCAGAATCGCGCCCTTGGGCTTCCAGAGGATAAGCCCCTGCCCGACTCTGTCTACGATTGTAAAAAGCCCGAGCTCCTTGCCGAGTTTGCGGTGGTCGCGCAGCTTGGCTTCCTCCATTTGGGCGAGGTATTTTTCGAGTTCCTCTTTGCTGGCGAAAGCCGTGCCGTATATGCGCTGGAGCTGCTTGTTGTTTTCGTCGCCGCGGTGGTACGCGCCCGCAACGGACAGAAGTTTGAAAGCCTTGATGCGTTTTGTGTAGTCGACGTGGGGCCCCGCGCAGAGGTCGCAAAATTCGCCGTTTTTGTACATCGTGATTTTTTCGCCTTCGGGAATGTCGGCGAGTCTGCCGAGCTTGAACTGCGCCTGACCCGATTCTTCGATAGCCTTTTTGGCGGCGTCGCGGTCGAGTTCGATGCGTTCGAACTTCTGGTTTTCGGCGATGATTTTCTTCATTTCAGCCTCGATATTGGCGAGGTCTTCAGCCGTAAACTTGTGGGGCAAATCGAAGTCGTAATAAAAGCCTGTTTCGGTCGCGGGGCCGATGTCGAGTTTTGCGTCGGGGAAGAGGCGCAAAACGGCTGTCGCGAGAACGTGGGAGGCGCTATGCCTAATTTTAAGTAAATCTTCGTTCATATGATCCTTTACTCACTAAAAAATAAGGTGATTTTGGATTTACGGTCAAAAAAGTAAAGACTTTTTTGACTATGAGACTATAATACAGCAAAATTGCTTCGCAATTTTGCGCGGTGATTTTTAGATAGGGGGTCTTGCCCCCTTCGGAAAAATTGACGTTGTCAATTTTTCCTACCCCCGCT
>DJPO01000083.1:0-4582 GCA_002437405.1 Opitutia bacterium UBA6410
TCAAACGCCGTATCAACGGTAATTTCACAAGCCCAAAAAACCGTGGGCTTGGTTTATTCCACCAAACTATTAGGGGAGAGGTTGGGTTCGGGGTCTTGGGAGCGGTACTTCGCCGCCTCGCTGTCGGTCATCTGCCTTAATGTGTAGTCTTTCGGCGTCCGTACCATCGGATTGTCGAACGGCGCTTCCACTCCCGTCGCCAACGCTACCACCTCCGCCGCAGTCTTCCCGTCCAACTGCTTCATTATCTCTATTTCCTTCTTCCCGTCTTTCTGATTCTTGTACATCAACGTCGCTATCGCCTCCGAAAACGCCGTCTGCTTTTCGGGCGGCAGCGAAATCAGAATCTCCGCCACGCTTTTGCCGAACGCGTCCGCCGTCGTTCCGTCGATTATCTTCCTGTTGCGGTTGATGTCGGGGAAAAGTTTGCGCGAGAGCGTTATGATTTCGTCCGCCGTCTTGCCGTTTATCGCATTCTTCATCGCGATATTCCCGCCGCGCTTGGCGTCCTGCATATAATAGACGCCGATTGTCGCCATCGCCGCCGAAAACTCCTGCTGCGTGCGCGGGTCGAGCGACGTGAGCATATTCAGAAAACTCGACTGGATTTTGTCGGGCGCAGACGCGTCGAGCCGCAACGGGGCGGCGGAATCCGCGTAGGAGGCCGCCCAAAAACTCAGGGACAATATCAGTGCCGCAAAAAATTTCATATATCCATTTTCGGAAATCGCGGCGGCGGACTCAACTTTTTTCCGCCGATTTTTTCGCCTTTCTTGTAAAATAAAAAGGGGTTGACAGCCGCTTGGCAATCTACATTATTATTAGATAAGAAAATTGAACTCTCCGCGTCGGTGGGCTTTTGCCCGCTTTTTTTGTCCATCGGCAAAACCGCTCGGGAGTCGGCAACAACTAATTTAAAGAAAGAAAATTATGAGCAACAGCAGCGAAATTTTGGCAATTCTCGAATACATGGAGAAAGAGAAACAGATTAGCCGCGCCGATATGATTGAATCTATCGCATCGGCCATTCGCAACGCCGCCGCAAAGGGGGCGCAGTCGGGCTACAATCTCAAAATCGACATCAACCCCAAGACGGGCGCGTTGAAGTCGTGGGCGTTGCTGACCGTAACCGACAGCGTCGCCGACCCCGCCACCGAAATCCACCTCGACAAGGCAAAGCTCTACCTCGACAACCCGCAAATCGGCGATGTCGTCGAGCGCGAAATCGACCTCTCCAACCTCGGCAGAATCGCCGCCAAGAACGTCTACCAGAGCATTATCCAGAAAGTTCGCCAGTTTGAGAAGGACAGAATTTTCGACGAATATAAAGACGACGTAGGCAATATCGTAACGGGTATCGTCCGCCGCCGCGAAAAGGGCACGACCATTGTCGATTTGGGCAAGGCGGAGGCAATCCTCCCGCGCCGCGAATCCGTCCCTGGCGAAGACTACGCGCAGGGCGAACGTATCCGCTGCCTGCTGCTCGAAATCGAAACAACTCCCCGCGGCCCCGAAATCATTCTCAGCCGCACCAGCTACAAATTCGTCAAAAAGCTTTTCGAGCTCGAAGTCTCCGAAATCGCGGACGGCTCGGTGCGCATCGAGGCAATGGCGCGCGAACCCGGCTACCGCACGAAGATTGCCGTCGCCTGCGACGATCCGCGCATCGACCCCGTGGGCGCATGCGTCGGCGCGGGCGGCTCGAGAGTCAAGAGCATTGTACGCGAGCTCGGCGGCGAGAAAATCGACGTAATCAAATTCTCTCCGAATCCGCAGGTGCTTCTCGAAGAATGCATTAAGCCCGCAGTCGCAAAGAACGTCAAAATCGACGCGCGCGAAAGAAAAATCACTTTCGAAGTCTCCGAAGGCGACCTCTCCGTCGTCATCGGCAAACGCGGCTCGAACGCAAAACTCACTTCGCGGCTTTTGGGCTGGAAGCTCGAAATCGCCAAGGAGGAATCGGGCGAAGTCGGCCTGCACGAAAAATTCGCACAGGCTGCGGCGGGCTTGCGCCAGAGCTTCCCGAATCTCTCCGACGACGAAGCCGTAAAGCTCGTCGGCATCGGCATCAACAGTGCGGAAGTGCTCGAGGGGGTCGAAGCTTCCGACCTCGAGGAAAAGGGCTTCTCGCCCGACGAAGCCGCCGCGATTCTCGCGAAAATCGGCGAGGGCAGACAGTAATCGAAAACGCCCGAGCCCGTTAATCTTTTCATAAAAAGGCACGTTTTTCAATGAGCATAAGAATTCACGCATTGGCAAAAGAGCTCAACATCCAGAGCAAGGAGCTGATTGACTTCATCAATCGGCGTCAGGACGTATACCATCTGGAGATAAAGACTCCCTCCAACGCAATCGACCCGTTCACGGCCGAGGCGATTGGCAAGGACTACGCGGCGGCACAGGCTGCGGGCGCAAACGCCCCCGCACAGGAATCCGCCGTCCCCGCCGATGCACCCGAATCCGCCGCTCCCGAAACGCAGCCCGCTTCGGCTTTGACTGAATCCGAAGCCCCGAAGGCGGAGGAAAAGCCCGAGGCAGCCGAAAAGACGGTCGCGAACGAAAAACAGCCCGAGCCTGCCGCCGCTCCCAAACAGGAGCAGGCGCCCAAATCGGAACAAGCTCCCGCGGCTGGCAAATCTCCCGCGCCGCTCGTTCCTCCGAGCGTGTCGAAACCCGCACCCGTTGTGCCGCCCATGCCGAAAGCCGCACCCGCACCCGCCGTGCCGCCGCTTCCGACGCAAAGCCGCCCCGCGCCGCTCGTTCCGCCTACAGTTGGACGCGCGCCCGCTCCCGCAATCCCCCCGAGACCCGCTCCCGCGCGTCCGAAGATTGCAATGCCCGAGGTAAAACCCGCTTCTCCCGCGCAAAAGGCGGACGTACAGCCTGAAGTCGTCATCAAGTTCGGGCAGAAAGACGCCGCCCGCAAGCCCGCGCCGCTCGTTCCGCCGAGCCTTCACAAGGCAGCGCCCGCAGTGCCGCCGCTTCCGACGCAAAACCGCCCCGCGCCGCTCGTCCCGCCGACGGTAGGCCGCGCGCCCGCTCCCGCAATTCCCCCGACGGGAGCTGCGCAGCAACCCGCGCAGGCGCAGGGCAAAAAAGAATTTAAGACAATACAGCTGAAAGCCCCGATTATCGTCCGCGACTTCGCAAAGGCGATGGATTTGAAGCCCTTCAGGCTCATCTCCGAGCTTATGGACATGGGGATTTTCGCCTCGATGAACCAGTCGCTCGAAGACGCCACCGCGATAGTCATCGCCAAAAAGCACGGCTTCGACCTCGACATCAGGCACAGGGGCGAACAGCAGCAGCCCAAGAAAAAGGAGGCGGTAAAACGCCCCGAAGACGACATCAAAAACTACGTCCCGCGCCCCCCGATTGTCTGCATACTCGGGCACGTCGACCACGGCAAGACGACGCTCTTGGACACAATCCGCAACACGAACGTCGTCGCGGGCGAAGCGGGCGGCATTACGCAGCACACAGCCGCGTATCAGGTTTCCTGCAACGGCAAGAAAATCACTTTCCTCGACACCCCCGGCCACGCGGCGTTCTCGAAAATGCGCGAGCGCGGCGCGAATGTCACCGACATCGCAATCTTGGTTGTCGCGGCGGACGACGGCTTTATGCCGCAGACCGACGAAGCGTTGAGCTTCGCGCAAAAAGCGGGCGTTCCGATTGTCGTTGCGATCAACAAGATGGACGCCAAGGGCGCGAACATCGACCGCGTCAAACAGCAGATGCAAAAGCGCGGCATCACCTCCGAAGACTGGGGAGGCGAAGTCCTTTGCACCCCCGTTTCGGCGCTCAAGGGCGAGAACATCGACAAGCTGCTCGAGCTGGTTCTGCTGCAGGCGGAAATTATGGAGCTTAAGGCGAACCCGAAAGCTCCCGTCGAAGGCGTGATTATCGAAAGCCAAGTCGAACAGGGCAGGGGCGCGACCTCGACAGTAATCGTGCGCCAAGGCACGCTCAAGACTGGCGATGTCATCGTTTGCGGCGAAAACTGGTGCAAAGTCAGGGCTTTGATGGACGACCGCGGCGGCAGAATCAAGGAGGCTCTGCCCTCGACCCCCGCCCTCGTTATGGGCTGGACTGGCGCGCCCGAAGCGGGCGACAACTTCGAAAAAGTCGACAACGACCGCGAGGCAAAGCGCATTACCGAAGAGGCAATCCGCCAGCGCAAGTTGCAGGCGTCTGCGGAAGTCGAACCCGCTCCCGCGAGTATCGAAGAGCTGATGGCTGCCATCGAAAACAAAGACCACAAAGTTTACAAGTGCATCGTAAAGAGCGACGTATCGGGAACGGTCGAAGCCCTCGTCGCGTGCCTTAAGGACATCAAGAGCGACAAGGTAGGCCTTGAAGTCATCGCCGATTCCGTCGGTCAAATCACGAAGAACGACATCGAAATGGCGGCGACTGCGGGTGCGTCGATTGTCGCCTTCAACGTCAAGCAGGAGAACGGCGTTGCGGGGCTGGCGAAGCACAAGGGCGTGGAAATCGTCTCGCACAACATCATTTACGAGCTCATCAACACCGTAAAGGAGGCGATGAAAAACCTCCTCGACCCCGAACTGCGCGAAAA
>DJPO01000083.1:4653-10842 GCA_002437405.1 Opitutia bacterium UBA6410
TCGCGGGCTGCATGGTCACCGAGGGCATCGTCAAGAACGGTAAGCTCGCGCGCGTATACCGCAAGGGCAAGGAAATCGCCAAGGGCAAAATCAGCGAAATCAAGCGTTTCAAAGACGACGTTTCGGAAGTCCGCGCGGGCTACGAGTGCGGTATTACGCTCAACAATTTCGCCGACTTCGAACCTGCCGACATCATCGAATGCTTTGAAATTCTCGAAATCCGCCCCGAGCTTTAATTCGGCGGCGTGAAACCTCCCGCCTGCGATATGTCGCGGCGGGCGGGCAACTTTTTATTATATACCGAAATGGGAGAACGCAAAATAAGAGTCGGCGAACTCGTCAAGCGCGAGCTTAGCCGAATCATACACGAACGTTGGCGCACCGAGTCCGTGCGCATCACCCTGACCGAAGCGGACGTCTCGCCCGACCTCAAACGCGCAAAGATATACTATTCCGTGCTCGGCGGGCGAGAGGACGTTGCGAAGGCGGCAAAATTTTTGATGTCCAAACGCGGCGAATTGCGGTCTATGCTCGGAAAGAACGTCGTGCTAAAATACACCCCCGAAATCGAGTTCGCGTACGATCCGTCGATTGAGCGCGGAATGAAGATTCTGTCGGTAATCGACGAGCTCGACGAACTCGACCGCGAGGGCTCGCACGACAACCTGCACGATTCGCAATAGTCAACAAAAGGGCGTATGAAGAAATTTTTTCCCGAGCTTGGGGGGCAGTTTGCCGAACTTTCGAAACGCTGCCGCGGCAAAAAGATTGCGGTGGTCGGGCATATGCGCCCCGACGGCGACTGCGCGGCGTCGCAGTTTGCGCTCGCGGACATCTTGGAGGGCGCGGGGGCGGCGGAAGTCGTGTGCCTCAACCAAAACGCGCTGCCGCGCCTTTACGAAAATTTCTCGTACGGCCGCAAGCTCGAGCCCGCCGCCGATTTCGCCGACGCTTCGTTTGAAATCATAACGGTTGACTGCGCGGACTACTCGCGTACAAACTCCGAACTTTGCGCGCGCTTTCCGTCGCCGCTCGGGTGCATCGACCACCACATAACGAACAACTCGCGGGCGGAAATCAACGCGATTGACCCGACCGCCAGCGCGACCGCCGAACTGATTGCGGGGCTGGTATTCGACGCGGGGCTTAAGCTTTCGGCGGAGAACGCCAACCGCCTGTTTATGGGAATTGCGACCGACACGCGCCAGTTCACGACCTCCTCCACGACGGCGCGAACCTTTGCGGTTGCCGCGCGGCTTTGCGAGTCGGGCGCGGACTGCGCGGGGGTTGCGATAGAGCTTTACCAGCGCGAGACGATGGGGAAGATGAGGTTGCTTGGCAGATTTCTCGAAACGCTGAAATTCCACTGCAATGCGCGCGTGTGCGTCGGAGTCCTGAAGGCGGGGATTTTCGCCGAAACGGGCTCGGAAAAGGCGGACAGCGACGGGCTCGTGGACTACGCGCGCTCGATTGACGGAGTGGAAGTCGCGCTGCTATTGGAACAGCTTTCCAACGGAGTCAAGGGCAGCCTGCGCTCGAAGACCCCCGAAATGCGCGTCAACGAAATCGCCGCAAAATTCGGCGGGGGCGGGCACTGCGCCGCTGCGGGTTTCACCGCCGAGGGCGAAAAACTCGAAACTTTTTACGACAAGGCAGTCGCCGCAATTCAGGCGCGCCTAAACGAATTCGACACCCGAAAATAAAATGCAAAAACAACAAACATCGGAATACGAGGGGATTCTCCTCATCGACAAAGACGCGGGTTGCACGTCGCACGACGTCGTGGACAAAGTGCGCAGGATCCTGAAAATCCGCTCGGTCGGGCACGCGGGGACTCTCGACCCGAACGCAACGGGGCTTTTGGTGCTGCTCGTCGGGCGCGCGACAAAGGCGTCGCAATATCTGATGAGCCTCGACAAAACGTACGAGGGCGAATTCGAACTCGGCGTCGAAACAAATTCGCACGACTCCGACGGCGAGGTTGTCGCAACACTCCCCGTCCCCGAGGGACTCACCGAGGAAACTCTGCGCGCGCAAATGTCGCAGTTCGTCGGCGACCAGTACCAGACGCCTCCGATGTTCTCGGCTAAGAAAATCGGGGGAATCCCGCTCTACAAGCTCGCGCGGCAGGGGCAGGAAGTCGCGCGCGAACCGCGCTTTATCCGCGTCTCGAAATTCGACCTTCTCTCTTGGGAAAGCCCGCGCGGAAAATTCGTACTCTCGTGCAGCAAGGGCACATACGTCAGAACCCTTTGCCACGACTTGGGCAAGCGCATCGGCTGCGGCGCGCATATGACCTCCCTGCGCCGCACATCGAGCGACAAGTTCAACGTCGCCGACGCCGTGACAATCGACGCGCTTTCAAAAATGGGCGCGGCGGAGATAAAAAAGGTTTTAATCCCCGTGCGTTCGGCAGTCCCGAGCCTCGCTCTTTAAGCCTATGGCAAGTGTGCTGCAAACCGACGAAATCGAGAGCTACCGCGCCGCGTGCGTGCTCGCAATCGGGATATTCGACGGTTTGCATTTGGGGCATAAAAAGGTCTTGCAGACCGCGCGCGAAATGGCGGCTCAAACGGGCGCGCACGCGTGCGTGTTGACGTTCGACCCGCACCCGTCGCGCGTAGTTCCGACCGGCGCGGATTATGTAGAGATGATTTACCCGCCCGAGCTGCGCGCCGCGAAATTTGCGGCAAACGGAATCGAGTGCATATTTTTCAAGAGTTTCGACAGGGGTTTTGCCGCGCTCACGCCCGACGAATTTGCCGAATTTTTGAAGAGGAAATTCCCGAATCTGCGCGGAATCGTCACGGGCGGAAATTTTCTCTTCGGGCGTAAGGCGGCGGGCAACGCACAGACTCTCGCGCAAATCTGCCGCGAAAACGGCTGGAAGTATGCGGCGGTTGACGGCGTGGAAAGCGGCGGCGGGCGCGTGAGCTCGACGCGCCTTCGCGGGCTATTGCGCGCGGGTGATATGGCGGAATATGCCCGACTTGCGGGCGAAAACTACGCCGCGTACGGAGAGGTTGTCGGCGGCAAAAAGCTCGGCAGGACAATAGGCTTCCCGACACTGAATTTGCCGTGGAGTCCGCAGTGCAAGCCGCCGTACGGAGTTTACGCAGTGCGGCTTGAGGATTCGAAAGGAAAAATGTTTGACGGCGTTGCGAACTACGGGGTCGAGCCGTCGGTTGGCGGGCTTGTCGAGCCGCTTTTGGAGACCCATTTGTTCGCGATTCCGAATTTCGGCGAGGGCGAAAGAATCAAAGTGGAGTTTTTGAAGTTTTTGAGACCCGAAAAAAAATTCCCGAATCTCGAGTCGCTGACCGCGCAAATAAAAGCCGATTGCGCCGAGGCGAAGTCCGTGCTTTCGGGGAAATAGCCGAGCCGAATTTAGGTGCGCATTTTTTTTGTTTTCGCGGATTGTGGGCGGAAAAGTACGGGCGTAAAAAAAGGGACAACCTTTGGCGGTTGTCCCCGTTTTGTTTTGGAGGAAATTTTTTATTCTTTTTGCCGCAATTAACGGCGGCGGCGGTATGCCGCGAACGCGAGGGCGACTGCGCCCAGAATAGCCGCAACCGTGGCGGGTTCGGGAACTGCCGCAACGTTGAGCGTCAGGATATTGTCGCGCCACTTCAGCGTGTAATTGTCTTCGCCGAGTACGCCGTTGAGCGAGGTCGAAAGCGAATCGCCGAAGATGTCGGTGTAGTCGCCCAAAGTTTGCGAGGAGTTGAATTGGGCGAGAATGAAATCGCCGCCTTCCGCGAAGTCGGAGAGCGCGACATTCGAGAAGTCGAGCTCGATTTTCTTGCCTTCCGTGAGCGTGAGTTCGCCGTATACCGTGAACGCCGCTTTGCCCTTTTCGACGCCAGTGACGAAAATTTTCAGCGTACTGTCGATGTTGGCGCAGCAGGGAATGTCGGCGTTGCCGTTTATTGTAAACTGTTTGGTGTAGGCGGTAATCGGGTAGTACTCGTTGCCCTTGAATGTTCCGATTACGATGGAATCAAAACCTCTGTTTGTATCGCCGAATGTAATGGTGTTGTCTTTGTTATAGCTACCTCTCCTTGTTTGAAGCGTGCCGAGTTCAAGATTGAACGAAGTCTGGGCGGCGTCGGAGGCAAGCTGGAATTTTGTCGAGCTGAAGCCTATGTAAAACAGCCCGCTCGTCTTGAATGTAAAATTGCTTTCTGTTGCGTCCGCCGAACCCAATTTAAACACCGAATTCCAAGTGCCGCCGTTGTTTCTAACCGAACCCTCCTTGAACGAAAGCGAATTTCTTACGGTTATGACGTCGGGGTCGTATTTGACGGTGCTGTCGGTGGCGTCGCGGTAGCCCAGAAAGTGGATTATATCGCTTTCAGTCGGTGCGGAGGTTGCCTGCTTGTATTTTGCATAACCGTAGCCTCCTGTATAGTCTTCGCCCGTGTAGCCGTCGGGGTAGAGATGGATTTCGGCGGAAGTTGCGGTAAACGGGATTGTCCCGTCGGTGATTTCCAGATAGCCGCTTGCGTTGTTCGCGTCGCCGCCGTTGTACAGATATTGCGTCGCGAATGCCGATGTCGAGGCGAGGGCGCAGGCGCATATTGCGTATTTTTTCAGATGCATTGTATACCTTTTCTTTTGGTAATGTTTAGTTTTGCAATGGTACGGTTTAGTATTATGTCGGCGTGTCGCAAGTCAATAGTAATTTTGAAAAAGGCACAAAAAAAAGGCGGCGCGTTTGCGCCGCCGATTTGCGGGAGGTTCGCTTTAGAACCAGAGTCCCGAGAATGTGAAGTAGAGCGCCGCGCAGGCGATGAGCACCAATGCGCCGCCGATTTGCGCGCCCTTGGACGAGGACAAGTCCATAGTCGTATTCACGGGCATTACGATGTCCTGCTTGAGGGGCTTTACGAGCGTCAGAATCGCCATTATGCCCAGCGAGCAGGCGAAGGTAATCGCCATTCTGTTGAGGAACGCGATGTCGCCGAATTTCCACTGCAAGAAGCCGTAGACGATGGGGCTTGTGAGGATACCGATTGCGCCCGCAAAGCGCGGAGCCCTCTTCGAGAACATACCGAAGATGAATACCGCCAAGATGCCGGGGGAAAGATAGCCCTGGAATTCCTGAATGAACGTGAATACGCCGCCGAGCTTGGGGTTGGCGAGCATCGGGGCTACGAAGCAGCCGATTGCCGCAAAGATAAGCACGGTTGCGCGTCCGACGAGCACCTGATTTTTGTCGCTCGCGTGCGGGGCGATAAACTTTTTGTAGATGTCGATTGTAAAGATGGTGGAAGCCGCGTTGAGCATAGCCGCCAGTGAACTTACGACCGCGCCCAGCAGTGCCGCAAAGATAAACCCGCGAAGACCGAAGCCCTGCGGCAGAACCTTGCTGATAAGAAGCCCGAAAGCGGAGTCGTACTTGTAGCCGTAGAGCTTCTTTACGATGGCGTCGTCGCCCGAGTTCGTCTTGGCGTTTTTCAAGTTCCAAGCATCGACGAGAGCCTTCGGGTTGGGGTTGGTCTGTGCCCAGCCGCTGTCGTATTCGAAGCGGATTTTAGCCGCCGAGCCGTCGGCTTTTGCCGCCTTGTACGAGGCGTAGAGGGCGTCGGCTTCGATTTCGTTCAAAACTGCAACATCTGCGGGGGCTTCGGACTTCTGGATTGTATAGGTAAACTGCGCAACGGTGTCCTTTGCCGAAACGGGTTTTTTGAGGGCTTCGAGGGTGTCGAAGTATACGATGGAATAGCTGCCAGCGTTTGTCGCGAGAATCTTCTGGTCGTTCATCGCCGACTTCGCCTGATCAGCCGCAAAGAGGTTGAATGCGATGATTCCAGGGATTACGATGATAAACGGAATGATGAGCTTCAGAGCAGCCGCAAAGATGATACCTTTTTGACCTTCCGCAAGGCTCGACGCGCCGAGCGTTCTCTGAATGATGTACTGGTTGAAGCCCCAGTAGTAGAAGTTGGGAATCCACAAGCCGATGATAAGTGCCGTCCACGGAACTTCGGGGTGGTCGGCGGGCATAAACATTGTAAGCTTGTCGGTATTGAGTTTGAAGAATTTTTCAAGAGTGCCAGCGTCGGAGAGCGATGCGAGGGTGTCGGGGGAAATCGTCGCGGTTGTCGCGATTTCCGCAACGGGGCGAGCCGCAAACGCGTCGAACGCGAAGTAGGCGATGAGCATACCGCCGAAAATCAGCGCGCT
>DJPO01000083.1:11007-11529 GCA_002437405.1 Opitutia bacterium UBA6410
GCGCCCGAGTAGATAACCGCCGTGATGTTCACGAGAACGAGCACGATTACCATCATAAACGACATAACCGAGCGCGAGAGTGCGTCGAAGCGGTATTCGAGGAATTGCGGAACGGTGTACATACCGCTCTTGAGGAACTTGGGCAGGAACAGGAATGCGACGAAGACGAGCGTAATAGCCGCCATCCATTCGTAGCTGGCGATTGCCAGCCCCGAAAGTCCGGACGCGCTACCGCTCATGCCCACGAACTGTTCCGTGGAGATATTGGCGGCGATCAGCGAGATGCCGATGAGCCACCAAGTCAGACCTCTACCCGCGAGGAAGTAGTCTTCGCTACCGCCTTCGCCGCGGCTTTTGTAGAGACCCAAGGCAACGACCGCCACGACGAACGCGGCGAACACTATAATATCAATCAATACATTGGAGTCCATAATGAAAAGACAGTGCCAGAATTTTCGGGAATTTTCAACACAAAATAGATAGTGAGCAAAATTGCGGGGCAATTTTGCACGGTGATTTTTA
>DJPO01000111.1:0-9825 GCA_002437405.1 Opitutia bacterium UBA6410
GTATTTGGAATACTACTGTCAATAAAAATCATAAAAACAATTACCAATCCTTTTAAACAAAAGGAATCGAAGTATATATATAACCCAAAATGTTATGCAATATTTATTGCATAAATCATAATCAAAAAATGCAATATATTGAACCGCAAAATATTGCATTTCTCGAAAGAACATAGTATTCCAAATACGATGAAAAACGAATTTTTTTTGGCAAAAAAACTTTTGGACGGTTCGGGAATATCTGTGCTCGACGCCGCCAGACTTATAAAAAACATTCTCGACACAAAATCCTCCGACGCTTTGTCCGATATTTTGTTCTGTACCAAAGTCATAGACTGCGGCAAACACTGCGTCCGAAACTCGGAAACGAATTTCGAGGCGGGCTTTAAAATCTATTTGGAGACAAAAAAACATTTGCGAAAAGAGTCGCTGCGCGACATCGAATATTTGGGCGGACGACTCCTGCGCACTATTCCCGAACTGGCGCGCCGCAACTTTTCCGAAATTTCCGCCGCCGACTGCGAAGCGTGGATTTTGGCGACGTTCCCAACACCCCAGCAATTCAACAAGGCGCGGGCTATGCTGCACGGACTCTTCGAATTCGCCGTGCGCCGCGACTGGTGCGACGGCAATCCGATAAAACGCGTGGAAAAGAAAAAAATTGTCGAAAAGGAAATCCTGCCGCTAAAACTCGCGCAAATAAAAAAAATTGTAGAAACCGCACAAAAGGAGGGCGATTGCGGGTCGCTGGCGGCGGCGGCAATGCTCGTCTACGCGGGAATCCGCCCGCGCGAAGTCCGAAGGCTCGAATGGCGGGACATCGACTTGGAGGAAGGGTCGATAACCGTGCGTTCGGTGTGTTCCAAGACAGGCGGCGTAAGGCAGGTGGAAATAACGCCTGCGTTGAAACGGATTTTAGAGAAATGCCGCGGCGGCGGAACGGAACTAATTTGTGCGAAGGACTGGGAAAAGCAATGGCGGAAAATCCGCGACACTGCGGGCTTCAAGGGCAAATGGGTACAGGACGTACTGCGGCACACATACGCAAGTTTCCACGCAAAACGCTACTGCGACCTGCCGCGCCTGCAACTGAATATGGGGCACGCAGACCAATCGCTTCTGCGCGCGCGTTATATAAATATGCGCGGGATTTCGAAATCCGAAGCCCTGCGCTTTTTTAACTGACAACGGCAACAAACGCGCGGCTTCGGAGGTTAAAATAAAGAAAAAATCCGCAAGAGGCAAGGTCTGTTCGACGTGTTGCGTGCCATTGCGCAAACTTCCCCTCAAAACACATCGGCAACTTGCCGCGCCCGCAATTTAATATGAAGCATGCACTCCCATTTTGCGCGCGTGCGGATTTCAAAATCGAATACCACGCGGGGTTTCAAGCAAGACCGCGCGGCAAATGCGCACTATCCGAGCGGCAAATGCGCACTATCCGAGCGGCAAATGCGCACTATCCGAGCGGCAAATGCGCCTTGCTTTGCTGCGCAAAAAAGAAAAAAACTACGCCGAGGGCTCTTGGATATTGCCGTCAACCAACCTTATGATTCTGTCGGCTATGTCCAAAATTCGGTTGTCGTGCGTTACCAAGACGACAGTTACTCCGATTTCCTTCGCCATCTTTTTTATGATGTCGACTATCTCGCGCCCGCTCTTCTGGTCGAGCGACGCAGTGGGCTCGTCCGCCAAGACGATTTTCGGCTTGCGTATCAGTGCGCGCGCGATTGCAACCCTCTGCCGCTGTCCGCCCGAAAGGTGGGTCGGGAATTTGTCAGCCTGCTCGACGATTCCGACGGTTGCCAACGCTTCGAGCGCGTCCTTTTTCGAGCTTTTCGCCGTCGAGCGTCCGTCGAAAGCCAACGGCAACTGGACGTTTTGCACGACTTTCAGCGAGTTCAGCAAATGGTGGCTTTGGAAGATAAAGCCCAGATTGCGCCGCAACAACATCAAATGTTTTTTGTCCGCCCCCATCAGGGAATGCCCGTCAATGATTATGTCGCCCTCCTGCAGCGTAAGCTGCGCGCCGATTAGCTTCAGGAGCGTGGATTTCCCCGAGCCCGAGGGCCCCATAATTATGACGATTTCTCCCTTTTCGATGTCGAGGTTTACCCCGTGCAAAACCTCCTTCATTTCGTCGCCCTCGCGGTAGAAATGGCGGAGTCCGCGAACCTTGATGACAGGTTCGCCTTGCGCGGGAGTATTCGGGGAATTTTCCATAAATCAAAAACCTGATTGGGGCAAAGGCGGAATTGCCGCCGATGCGCCGAAGATAAAATAAACGAGGGGCATTCGCCCCCCGAAAAACCGAAACGAAAACGGCGTTGCGCCGCCCGACTACTTGCGTTTCGATTCGTAGTAGTCGTTGATTTTCTTGGCGACGTCCTTGTAGGAAATATCCGCCGAGTAAATTTCCTTGAATTGGTTGAACGCCTTTTCGGCTTCGCCCATTTTTTCGTACGCGGTGGCGAGTTCGTAGATGATTTCCTTTTTGGAATCGTTCATGAGCTTCGCCTCCTTCTTCGCGGTTTCGAGCTGGTCGACCGCCAAGTCGTACTTTTGCCCGAGAATGAATGCGCGGCCAAGCCCCAAGAGCGACTGCAAACGAACCTTCGGGTTGCGCTGCGAGAGCTGGAACTGCATAATCGCATCGTCGAGCTTTCCGTCTTCGAACAGCAACTGGCCGTAAATGTAGCGGTAGTTGAAGTCGTTGGGATAGCGGTCGACCATCACGCGGGCGTTTTCCATTTTGTAGTCGTGCTCCTTCTTGGAAAGTTCGTCGAGTTCCGCCTTCGCCTGAGCGTCGGAGGGATTTTCGGCGACCTTCGCCTTGAGGGCTTCGAGGCGCGTGTCCATATCGGCGACGATGAAGTCGTGCTCGAGCTTTTCGAGGGTCGTGTCGCCCTTGCCGAGGGGTTGCTGGCGGGCGAGGCGCACGTACTCGAGACCTTCCGAAAAACGCTTGAGCGAACGCAAGTGCGAGCAGATTTCGCGGTACAAATTGACGTTTTGCGGGTCGGCGGCGATTTGCTCCTTGAGCTTTTCGACCATCTTGGTAAGGGTCGCTTCGTCGTTGACGAGGCTTGCCGCCTTTTCGAGTTCTGCGGTTTCGTCGGAGCTCTTGAGCTTGTCGCGGAAGTCGCCGCCCTCTTTTTCCCAGTTGCCCTTGTTCATCGTCTTGATGACCGACGCGCTGCGCGCGAGAGCCTGCGCGTCGCCGTTGGAGGGGTTTGTTTTAAGGATTTGTTCGCAGACCTGCGAGGCTTCGTCGGGCTGTTTGTTTTTAACGTATGCCTGGGCGAGAGCCAAAAGGTTCTTTTCGTTTTTGGGCTGGAATTGGGCTATCGAATAATACGCCGAAGCCGCCGTACCCCAGAACGAAAGCGATTGAGCCGCCGCCGCGAGCGTGTTGAGCGCGTAGACGTTTTGCGGGCACTTGCCGAGCAGCTGTTCGGCGCGCGCCATTACCTCGACGCCCTGCCCCTTTTTAATCATGGACGGAGCTTGGAGGGAGAAAATCAGCCCCTGAATGTCGCCGACGAGTTTGGCGATAGGGCTGCCCTTGCCGTATTTTTTGAACTGCGCCTGATGCAGGATTTTTCTAACTTCTACGCAAGCGGGGTATTTTGCGAGGATAGTCGAGCAAATGTCGGCAGTGTAGGCGGGATTTTTGTCGATGGATTTTTCCGCCGTTTCAAGTTGCTTGATAAGGCGCGGATCCAAATCTTTGACTTGGATTTCCGTGACTTCGTCTTGTTTTTTGGATTCTGGCATAAATAATAAAGAGGTTTAAAGCCGTAAAACTAAAAAGTCCGAAAGATTATTTCAAGTCTATTTCTACCGCCGCGAGCAAAATTTCCATACATTGGCGGGCTTTTTCGGCGTCGGGCGACTCGGCGAGCAGGCGGATTTTCTTTTCCGTACCCGAATAGCGCACGAGCGTGCGCCCCCTGCCCGCGAGCAGTTCGTCGCACTTTTTCAGAGCCTTCGAGAGGTTCGCGGTCTCTTCGATGGGCGTTTTTCTTGCGACCGCAACCGCCTTGGAGACGCACGGATACATCGCGATTCCCCCGCGAAGCTCCGAGAGCTTTTTGCGTTTGCGCGCCATCACCGACAAAACCGCCAAAGCCGCCGCCAAGCCGTCGCCGCATGGCGAGATTTCTGAAAAGATAAAATGCCCCGAATTTTCGCCGCCGACATTACAGCCGCGCGCGAGCATTTCGCGCATAACGAGCCTGTCGCCGATTCCGCACCTGAAAACTTTTATTCCCTTTGCCGCGAGCGACTCGTCCAAGCCCGTGTTGCTCTGGAGCGTCGTTACAATCGCGTCGGCGGCGAGTCTGCCGCGCTCGAACTCTTCCATCGCAATCAGCCCCATCACCTCTTCGCCCTCCAAGATGGAGAATTTGTCGTCGCAGACAACGACTCTGTCGCCGTCGCCGTCGTGGGCAAAGCCGACGTCCGCGCCGACGCGCTTGCAGAGCTCGACGAGATTTTCGGGGTGCTGGCTGCCGACCGCCGCGTTGATGTTGTGCCCGTCGGGCGATTCGGCAGTTTTGAAAACCTGCGCGCCGTAGGATTCAAACACGCGCGAGGAAATCGAGCTCGTCGCGCCGTTTGCCATGTCTATGGCGATTTTCAGCCCCGATAGGAAATTCGGCTCGAAAAGCGACGACATTTTCGCCGCGTACTCGCCTATCGCGAAGTCGCCTGCGGAAATCGCGCGGGGCGGGAAATTTGCGGGCGAATAGGCATCGAACGCGCAGCCGAGCGCATCGACGCGGCGTTCGAGCTCCAGCTGGAAGTCGTCGTCGACCTTGCGGGCGTCGGCGTCGAAAAATTTTATGCCGTTGTCGGTGTACGGATTGTGGGAGGCGGTTATCATCGCGCCCAAAACCGCCTTGCGCTTCAAAACGGCGTACGCGAGCGCGGGGGTCGGCAACACGCCCATATCCTCGCAGCGCGCCCCGCCCTTTGCCAGACCCTTTATCAGAGCCGCCTTCAGCGAGTCGGAAGACGCGCGGGTATCGCACCCGACGACCACGAGCCCGCCGCCCAGCTTTTCGCGCACGACATTCGCGCAAACTTCGCCGAGCGTTTCGTAAAACGGTTCGCTAACTTCAAAATCTCCGTATGTACCGCGGATTCCGTCCGTTCCAAAATATTTCATATTATCTTCTCCTGTCTGGCATATTTTTTCTTAAAATGTCCGAAAGCTCGTCGGGCGAGGTCTCCTCGAGCTCCTTGCCCTTGCGCTTCAAGTCCTCGAAAGTCTTCATAACAGTTTCCGTCATAAAATCGTGCGTCTCCTCCGTGCCGCCCACGAGCGAAAACTTTTCCGCCTGCGTGATGCGTTTTTGCCCGTCGCTGTCGAGCCCGATTCCCAAAAGATGTGCGGATTTTTTTCGTCCCATAAAAAGCCTATTCCGATTCCGCGGCGTCCTGCGCGGCAAGCCGCTGCGCGCGGGGGTCGTCGAGTTGTTCGCAGTAAATTTCGCCGAAAGATTCGTCCTGATATATTTTAAGACGCTTTAGGCGCGTGAGCTCGAGCATCGCGATGAACGTCGCCATTATCGTCACGATTCCCGTTTTGCCCTCCTTGAAAATCGACGAAAATGTGAACTTGCGCTCGGGCAGCGAGAGCAAAAATTCCATTCTGTCGGCAACGGTCACGTTTTCCTCGCGGATTTCGCCCTGCACGAGCTTTTCGGCGAGCCTGCGCAAGACCATATTGAACGCGTTCCAGACCTCCATTTTGTCGGACTGTCTGAGCGGACGTTCGGGAGCTTCGCGCTCGGCGCAAATGCGGCGTTCGCCGTAGTCGAGGCGGTTGTCAATCAAGTCCTCCAGCCCGTCCGCCGCCTGCTTGAATTTCTTGTATTCCAAAAGCTGCTCGACAAGCTGCCAGCGCGGATCGATGTCCGAATCCGCGTCGTCCTCGCCCGCCTCGGCAATTCGCTCGTCGGTCGGCAAGAGCATTCGGCTTTTGATGTACATCAAAGTCGCCGCCATCACGAAAAACTCGCCCGCGATGTCGAGCGAAAGGTTTTTCATCGAGCGCAAAACGCCCATATACTGGCGGGTGACTTCGGCAATCGGAATGTCGTAGATGTCGATTTCGTTTTTGCGAATCAAAAACAGCAACAAGTCCAGCGGCCCTTCGAAGACGTTCAGCTTTACCGACATCTCGAAACCGCCCGCGAGAGCGTCTTCGGACACTGGAATTTCGTCCGCCATATTAGAAAATCGCCATCGTCAAACGCGCCCCGAACGAAAAGTTGTTCTGGCGGGTCGAACCCGAACGGTACGATATTCTGTACTCGACTATCCACGAATTGCCCAAGCGCGTCCAGAGCGAATAGGTTTGGTCGGTGAGCATGCTCAGGCGGTAGTCGTACGCCCATCTGCCCATCAGCTTGTAGCGTTCGCTTATGCGGTATTCGGCGAGCGCGGAATACTGCGTGATTGCTCCGTCCAGATAGCTGGAAATCAGATAGAGCGAGAATTTGTCCGAGTCGAAAAGCCCGATGTATGCGTTTGTTTCGGGAACATTGAGGTTCTCGATATTGAAGCGGTTGTAGCAGCCGAGCGTCAGCCAGCGCGCGGGCGAAAGGGAAAAATTCGTGTAGAGGTCGGAATAGGACGATTCCTTGAAATCGTTTTGCGCGAGAACGCGCTTGTCGAAATTGAAATCCTGAAAGATGTCCAGCCTCGCCAGCTCGCGCGAGCCGTACGTTTCGTCGCGCGTCTCGATTGTGTTTTTAAGTCCCAGACGCAAAGTATTGGTCTTGATTATTCCGTCGGTGTTGCGCATTTCGCCCAAGTCGAGAATCGGCGGATAGGTGAAGTCCTCTATGTCGATGTCGTCGATTTGCGGGATTGCGCCGCGCCCCTGCTCGGCGTTGGGAATATATCTGTACGAAATTACGGGCGTGAGGTGGTGGCGCAGACCGTCGATGCCCATCGTTTTGCTCTGGTAGTCCCACGTTCCCCAGACGTCCATTTGCGCGTCGAAGCCGATTTGCCCCAAGAAGCGCACATAGTCCGACTTTCCGCCGTTCGGGTTGCCGTAATACGTCATTCTGCCGCCGACCACGGGGGTTATACTGCTCCACGAGTTGAGATTTATCGGGCGCATTACGCCGTAGTAGGCGTCGATTCTTGCGGTGTCCAAATACTGCGAGAGCAGCGCGTCGGGGCCCGTTTCGCGCAGATACGCTGCGGACGCGTACATATTCTGGTAAAAGCCCGTGTTGAAAATTTCGCCCGCGGGGAGGTCGAAACGCGCCTCGGGCAGACGCTGCTGGACGAGCTGCCAGTCGTTGGGCGAAAAGCGCGTAAAGAGCGAAAGAGTGTAGGACGAGCCGTAATAGTCGACTTCCGCGAAGTTGTCGGGGTTTTGGTCGTCGTAGAAGAATTCGGGGCGGAAGTCGCGCGTTATGTATTCGTCGCTCCACCACGCCAGAGAGCCGATTACCGAAACGTTGTCGGAGTAGGTCTGGATATGGCGCATTTTCGCGAAAAATCTGTCGTGGGTAATCGGGCGTCCGAGGGAGTCGTACCCGAGCTGACCGCGGTCGCCGTGGTCGTTTATGTACGCGCCCTGCGCAAAGCCCTTTATCCACGTTTCCGCGCCCGCGTAGTCGTAGTTGACGGCGGGGCCGAAGAGGACGCTGCGCGCGGTGTAATAGTCGAGCAGCACCCCGGGGCTGACGTGCCCGAGCCCGTTATAGTGCACGGTATTCGCCCAAAATGCGCCGAAATCCGAGTTGTACCCCACGCGCGTTTGAATGTCGAACGGCGGCTTTTCAAGCCCGTACTGCGAATAATACGGCGCGTAGAATACGGGAATCGGGCCGATTGCCACGAGCGGGTCGTCGAACTCCAAAAGCTCCGAATCCGTGTCGTATCTGATTTGCGACGCCGAGACGTTCATTGAATAAAACGACGGCTCGCCGACGTAGAGCTTGGGGTTGTCGAGCGAAATCTTGTTTTCGAGCGAAAGGATTTTGTCGGTCTCGAGGAACATCGGCGACGAGCCGAAGCGCGCGTGCGGAGTCTTCAGCTCCTCCTTTTGCGCGTTGTAAGAAAAAGTCTCCGCCGCTACGCGGGAGGAGTCTATCGAAGCCTTTACCTTGCCCTCCGCAACGGAGTTGCCCGTCTTCTGCGAATATTTTATTTTGTCGGCGGAAAGCTCGAACCTCTCGTCCGTGATTTTCGCGTTGCCCGACGCAATAATTTCGTCGTCGCCCGACTGCGAATAGTCGAACTTGTCGGCGGAAAGCTCGGGCGCGCGCGCGATTTTCGAAAACACTGTTTTCGACTTAGCGTCTTTGGGCAAAACGGCATCGGTCTGCTCGGCGGCGGGCGCGGATTTTTCGCGCAACTGCCGTTGGTGCGCCAGCGATACCCACGGAACGTCGGCTCTCGCGGAGGTAGTTTTTTTCGCCTGCGCGGAAGGCTCGGCAGCCCACGAAACTGCGGACGCCGCCCCCAAAAATACCGCTAAAAAAGTTTTTGAAAATTTCACGCCCACAATTTCTACATATCCGCCGCCCCATAACAAGCTTTTATTTCGGGACGGCGCGCGCGAAGTTTTTATTCGAAGGACTGGTCGTCGGAACGTTCCCTGCGGAATTTTTTGAAGCCCCCGAATTTCGGGAAGCCCTTGAACCCGCCTTTGCGGAATCCGCCGCCCTCGCCGCCGTCTTTACGAAAATCTCCGTCCTTGCGGAAGCCGCCCTTTTTATGGAAGCCCCCTTCTTTGCGAAAATCCCCGTCTTTGCGGAAGCCGCCGTGCGGGCGGAAATGTCCGCCGCCGCGGGGACGGAATCCGCGCCTATCGCCGTCTTCGCCGCCGTTTGAACCGCCGTCCGAGTTTCCGCCGAAGCCGCGGTTTTCGCGACGCTCATTAAAATGTCCGCCGCCGAAGTTCTTTTTAAAGCCGAATTTTTTGCGGGGTCTGAATCCGTCGCCGCCGTTTTCGGAGTCCGAACGGTTTCCGTCCTGCGAATCGTCCGAGGACTCCCTGCGGAAGTGCCAGCCGCTCTCCGAGCCGCCGTTTCCGTCCGAATCGAATCTCCTGCGTCCGCCGAAAGGTTTTCTGTTTTTTGTAAATCCGCCGCCGAATCCGTTGAAACGCTGTTCGCGCGGGCGGCTTCTGTCAACCCGCATGGGTCTTCCGCCCAAGTCCCTACCGTCGAGCGCGGCGATAATTTCCTCCGCGTCCTTCGAGTCTTCCATTGTGACAAACGCCATTCCGCGGAATCTTCCCGACTGTTTGTCGAAAACCATTTTTACTGCCGCGACTGTCCCGAAAGGGGTAAAAGCCTCGGTAATTTCCTGCTCGCCAATCTCGAAAGGCAGGTTGCTTACGAATATGTCCATTTTGTGTTTTTTATGCGTTTGATTGTCCCCGTATTTTTTGCGGGCGATAAAAAACTATCCGACCGTCGAAATGGACGCAAAGTTTCAAAATATCGTCGAAACGCAAAAGACAATCGGAAACAAAAGAACGGAGAGGGGGGGATTCGAACCCCCGGTGGGCTTTTGACCCACACGCGATTTCCAATCGCGCACGTTCGGCCACTCCGTCACCTCTCCTTTAAAAATTCAGCGCAAACCTTTTAAAATTTGCGCCCGAAAGTAATGCCAGAGAGTGGATTTGAACCACCGACCAAAGGCTTATGAGTCCTCTGCTCTACCGCTGAGCTACTCTGGCGAAAGAAAGCGCTATTAACTCACGAAGACGAGTCAACGTCAAGAAGAAAATTAGTCTTTTTTTAAAAAAAAGAGGGGGTCTTGCCCCCTTCGGAAAAATTG
>DJPO01000111.1:9980-35452 GCA_002437405.1 Opitutia bacterium UBA6410
TCGCTGACGCTCGCTTCGGGAGTGTATTTAAGAAGGGGCTTTGCCCCTTTCATTGGAAGCGGCACTGCCGCTTTCACATGCCCGCGCGTAGCATTCGATTCCTTGGGCACTCTTTTCTGCTAATTCTTCGTTCCAGTCTATTTTCGCTCCGCTTTCGAAAATTGTCGCCACACACGACCCTCCGAACTTGAACATTCCCGCCTCGTCGCCTCTTTTTACTTTCGTCCCCACTTTGTCGAAATTTATTATGCTTCCCACATTTGTCGCCCCTATTTCGACATATGCGCATAGCCCGATGTCGCTTTCCAACAGGTTCAACACCCTTCTGTTTTCCCAGAATATCGACAGGTTTTTCGCAAGCGCAATCGGGCTTACCGAATACAGCTTTCCTTTTATTTTTCGCCTTGCTACTATCTCGCCGCTTATCGGGTAGTGGAATCTGTGGTAGTCCAGCGGGCTTAGCCTTGAAATTAGCATATCTCCGCCTTCGAAACGCTTTGCCAACTTTTCGTCGCCCAAGAACCGCGCCAAGTCGAATTTCTGCCCTTTGGCGTAAAACTGCGTCGCCTTTGAAATGTTGCGCACGAGCAAATGCCGCCCGTCGGCTGGGAACGATACTGCGCGCGGATTTTCGGGGTCGCCAACGGGTCGGGCGTCGGGCTTTAGCGCGCGCGTGAAAAATTCGTTGAATGTCGCGAACTTTTCGGGCGGCAACAGCATTTCGTCCGTATTTATCGAGTTCGCCGCGATGAATTTTGCGACCGCCCCGCGGCTTATTTTCGAGTCCGCCCACAGTCCGCAAAGTTTCGAAAACGCCGCACGCGCAACGAGCACCTCGAGCGCGACTTTCCCGCACGCGCCGCCGTATAGAAACCGCAGCGATTTTTCCGCGGGCACATTTTCATCTTCGAAGGATTTTTTCGAAATGTTGTATATTTTAAGGCTCATAGATTTTGGAGTCTTTCCTTTAGATATGTTCTGCGCTCGGCGGCTCGGGCGTTTTTGACCGCCGCGCTCCACGCGGTCGGGTCGCCCACTATGAAAACTTTTTTTCTCGCCCTTGTCAGCCCCGTGTAAATCAGGTTGCGCTGGAGCATAATGAAATGCTGGCGCAAAAGGGGCATCACGACAACCGGAAATTCGCTGCCCTGCGACTTGTGTATGCTTATCGCGTACGCCTGCTTGAAGTCCGACAAATCGCTTTTTGCCAGATACACGCGCCTGCCGTCGAAGTTTGCGACAACCCCGCCGTCCTCGACCCTCTCGACAATCCCCATATCGCCGTTGAAGACGTCGATGTCGTAGTTGTTGCGCGTCTGCATTATTTTGTCGCCGACTCCGAAGAGCGTTCCGCCCCACCGCAAGCCGTCGGTGGTCGGGTTCAGCGACTCGCGAATCGCGGCGTTGAAATTTTCGATTCCCGCCGACCCCTTGTGCATCGGCGCGAGCACCTGAATGTCGGAAACCGCGTCGACGCCGAGCCGCTGGGCGCACTTGCGCGATGTCAGCTTTACGCACGTTTTGATGCACTCTTCGGGAGTGTCTGCGTAGATGAAATTCACGTCGCGCGACAAATCGGCGTCCGCGAGCGCGCACGGCGGGAAATCGGCGAGCGAGTCCCTGCCCTCCAGAATCGCGCGGGCTGCGAGCACAATGCCGCTGCGTTCGCCCTGTCTGAAAATGCGCTCCAAGCGCGTTATCGGGAATTTTCCGCTGGCGATTATGTCCTTGAGCACATTGCCCGCCCCGACGCTCGGGAGCTGGTCGACGTCGCCGACGAGCACCAAGTGGGCGTTTTCGGGGACAGCCGAAAATACGGCGGCGGCGAGCTTTGTGTCGAGCATCGAAGCTTCATCGATTACCACGAATTTTGCGGGCAGCGTGTTGAACTCGTTGTGCTTGAATTTCCCGTTTTCGATGCCGAGCAGCCTGTGGATTGTCTGCGCCGCGACTTTCGCGCTTTCGCCCATTCGCTGCGCCGCCCTGCCCGTCGGGGCTGCGAGCACGGGCACGCATTTTTTCGCCTTGAGGATTTCGCAAAGGGCGCGGAGAATCGTGGTTTTGCCTGTCCCAGGCCCGCCCGTTATCACGCTTACCTTGTTTTTGAGCGCGAGCAGAATCGCCCGCGCCTGTTCGGGCGCGAAGTCGATTTTCGCCCGCTCGCGCGCCCATTCTACGGCGATTTCCGCCTTTATCGGCGGCAGCGCGGACATGCCCTTGGCAATTACCGACAGACTTTTTACAATCTTGCGTTCCGCGAAGTCGAGCGACGCCGACTGTAAAACGCCGTCGCCCACGCGCCTTAGCTCGCCTTCGCCAACGAGCCTGTCGACCGCCTCGGCGCATTTGCTCGGGTCTACCTGCAAAAGCGACGCCGCGCGGGAAATCACCTCGCCCGCAGGCGCGCACGTTCCGCCCTCGTCCTCGAGCTCCGAAATCGAGTGCAGTACGCCCGCCTCTACCCTCTCGGGGCTTTCGTTCGGAATGCCGATGTTCAGCGCGATTTTGTCGGAGGTCTTGAAGCCTATTCCGTCGATTTCGCGGCAGAGTTTGTACGGGCGCGAGCGCACTATCTCCGCGCTCTCCGCACCGAAACGCTTCATAATCCGAACGCACATCGCAGTCCCGATTCCGTAGACGCGCAGTGCTATGACGATTTGCCGCAAGTCGCGCTGCTCGTCCCACGATTTTTTGATGCGCTTTGCGCGCTCCGCGCCGATTCCCCTGACCTCGGTGAGCCGCGCGGAATCGGAGTCGATGATTTTCAGGGTATCCGCGCCGAACTTTGCGACGATTTTCTTCGCGTAGACTTTTCCGATACCGTCCACGAGCCCCGAGCCGAGATATTTTTCGATTCCGTAGATGTTCGACGGCAGGCGCGATTCGAACGACTTTACGTTAATCCGCGCCCCGTACGCTGGGTGGCTGACCCACTCGCCTTTGACGGCGACGGTTTCGCCGCACTGCACGGCGGGCATAATGCCCGAAATCGTCACATTTTCGCGGTAGGACGGGTCGGAGGGGCGCATGGAGGCGATACAGAAGCAGTTTTCGTCGTTGAAAAAAACTATCCGCTCCAAAACGCCCTCGAGGGCAACCTGTTCGCCGTCGCGCATTTTATTTTATAGTGAAATGGAAAAGACGCCCCGCGCGAGCTGCCGCATATTATCAAAAACCCCCACCGCCTCGGGGCACTCGGAGCGCAGATATTCTGACGAAAGCGAGCCTGTCGCCACGAGCGCGGAATCGACGCCCACAGAGCGCGCCGCGCGGTAGTCGTAAACCGAGTCGCCGATTCCGACGGTTTCGCCCGCCGAGACGCCGAGAACCGCCAACGCCTTGTCGGTGAATTCGGGCTCGGGCTTGCGGGGGGAATGGAGGGAAGTCCCGACAATGGCGTCGAGCTTGTCGGCAAAGCCCAGACGCTCGAGAATCGCGTCCGCGCCCTCCTGCTGCTTGTTTGTAAAGCACGCTACTTTCACTCCTCGGGCTTTGAGCGACTCGACAATCTCCGCCGCGCCGTCCAAAAGGCGCAGCCCGTCGAACATTCTGTCGGGGAAAATCTCGAGATAGTACTCGCAAACGGGCTGGGCGAGCGAAACGTCGAGCCCGTGCGCCGCCAGAATTTTCCGCGCCGTTATGAGAATCGAGCCGCCGACAGTCCTGAAAACTTCGTCGTACGAGGGCGCGGGCAGCCCGAATTTTTCGAACGACTCCGCCAGCGTCGAGTGAATCGCCGTGTAGTTGTCCACGAGCGTTCCGTCCAAATCGAAAAGTGCGGCCTTATATTGTTTCATAAATAATGGATAGAGAAAAAAAGAAAAAAAACTAAAAATTTTGCTTCCCGATTTCCATAAAGAATGAGTTCGGGCAGTGCAAGCCAAGATATTGCTTCAGATACTCGCGGGTGGAGTCCTCGATCGGCTTGGGGGCTTGCGGATAGGTGTTGTAGACAACGCCCGCAACCGCGATGTTGCGCGCGGCGCAGACCTCGAAATTCAGCAGCGCGTGGTTGAGACTCCCCAGCCGCGACGAAACAACGAGCACGAGCGGATATTTTCTATTTGCGACAAAATCGGCGGTCAGGCAGTCGCGCGTTAGCGGAACCATCAGCCCGCCCGCGCCCTCGATTAGCACAGTCGAATATTTTTGCGCAAGTCTGCGGGTCGAGTCGTCGATTTTCGCGAAGTCGATTTCAACCCCCTGCATTTCGCACGCCAAATGGGGCGATGCGGGATAGTCGAGCACATACGGGCAGGTCGTGAAATCTTCGTCCTCGGGCAGCGGTGCGATTCCCATTATTTTGCGGTGCTCGAGAATGTCCTCGCTGATTCCCTTGCACCCCGTCTGGATTAGCTTTTGGGTAATCACACTCTCCCCGTCCTGCGCGAGCTTTTTAGCCAGCACCGCCGTCGCGACGGTCTTGCCGATTCCCGTGTCTATTCCGCTTACAAAAAGTATTTTCATTTTTTTACCGAAGAAATGTATACAGGGTTGTACGTCAGGCGGACTTTCCCGTCCTCCGCGCCGAACGCCGCCGAATATCGTTCGCAGAAGTCGCGCATTTTCGCGGGCGTCCAGAACGACGCAAACCTGCCGTTAACCCCCGTGCGCGAGATGTGGCGGACGAGCTCGCGCGGGTTGGGGAACTCGACTATCCTGAGATTCTCGCGCATAAAATCGCACTCGAAGCCCGCCTGCGAAAGCATATCGCGGATTTCGGAGGCGTCGGGATAATAGAGCGAATTGCCCGCCAGCAGCTTTATCTCCTCGAAGTTCCTCGGCCCGAAAGTCGAGAACACGAACGGCGCGCCGCTTTTGCACGCGATGGCAAGGCGCGCGAAGAGCGCGGGCAAATCGGCAATCCACTGCAACGCCGAAGCCGAGACGACTCCGTCCAAATCGTGCGGAATTTCGCACTTTAAAATGTCGCCCGCAAGCGGAATGAAGTTGCCGTCAAGCCCGCCGCGCGCGGAAAGGCACATTTTTTCGGAGAGGTCGTTTAGATACCACTCGGACGGTTCGAGATACCCCGCAAGCTCGCGCGTCAAAAAGCCCGTGCCGCAGCCGATTTCGAGAATCCTCCCGCCCTTTGGGTAGGGCGATTCGCGCGCGATTGCCGCAAGATATTTTGCGGCGGCGTGCTGGACGGAAGCGTTTTGCTCGTAGAACTGCGCATTGCGCTCGAACGCCCCCACAATCCGCGAGAACGGGCGCGCCGCGTGCCTTATCGCGCGGCGGATTTGGCGCATGTCCAAGTGCGCGCCGTCGGAGACCACTGGGGAAGTCCTGCCCCACGCGCGCAGGAGGTTTTCGACGGGGAAAATCCTGTCGTTTTTCGACGCCAGCGCGAGAGTCCAGCGCGTACGCGGAATCGGCAGCGACGCAAAACTTTTGCCGAGAAATTCCAGCTCCGCCTTGAGTTCGGCGGCTGGGCGTTTTGAGAGCCTTTTCATAAGCTCCGCCCCGCGCGCGCCGCCGCAAACCCTGCGGTAGAATTTTTCGCGCACGGTTTCGTCGAAGGACTCGAGCGTCGAATAGAAAACCGACGCGGCAATTCCGCGCAAATCGTCCACGGGATATGGCGAGCCGCAGACCGCCGCGCGGGCGTCGGCGTTCGCGAGCCTGTCGGAAAAATAGTCGGCAACCCACACTCCGAACGACCACGCCGCAACCCCGATTTCCGAATATTCGGAAAAGTCGGCGTCCCAATTCAAATCGCGGTAGTCGTAGAAAATCGCGGCGTCGCAGCCCGCGGGAATGTCGGAGTCGGCGAGGAAATCGGCGTCGCAGGCAAAGCCCGCAAAAAATACGACAACGCGTTTCGCGCCGCTTTTTCTAATCCACGCGCACTTCATTTTCCGGCCTCCCTCAATTTCGAAAACGCGTCTTCGACCGCAACAACGTCGGAGTCCGAAAGCGCGGCGTTGAGCGAAAGCCGCAGGCGCGCTGAGTTCTTCGGGACTGTCGGATAGCGCACGGGCGGACACCATATTCCCGATTCGCGCATAGTCCGCGCCGCGCCAGCCGCCGCCGCGTTCGAGCCGAGGACGACGGGCAGAATCTGGGTGTCGCCGAGCGTCGGGAAGCCCGAGAGGCTTTTGCGCAAACGCGCCGAGATTTCGGCAAGCCTGCCGCGCCGCACGGACATTCCGCGGACGCGCTCGAAAACAAAGCGCGTCCACAAAACGTTTATCGGGGCGATTGCCGTTGTAAAAATAAAAGTCCTGCACCTGTTGATTAAAATCCGCCGCATTTGCGGGGAACAGACGACATACGCGCCGACGGACGCAAACGCCTTGCCGAGCGTGCACATTATGAAATCGACGTCGCCCGCGACGCCCGAAAGCTCGCACATTCCCAGCCCCGACGCGCCGAAGACGCCCGCCGCGTGGGCTTCGTCCACATACAGCGAGCAGTCGAACTCCCTTTTCAGCGCGGCGAGAGCTGGCAGGTCGGCGCGGTCGCCGTCCATGCTGAAAACGCTTTCGGTCGCGATGTACACGTTCTCGAAATCGGCGCGGCGCAGGCGCAGGATTTCGCGCAGTTTGGCGATGTCGTTGTGCGGGAAGCGCGCCCACTTGCACGGCAGGTTGCCTATCGAGTCCAAGAGGCTCGCGTGGGAGAGTTTGTCGAACAAAACCAAGTCGCGCGGAGTGCACACGGCGGGCAGAATCCCGCTATTTGCGTGGTATCCGCAGTTGAAGACAAGCGCGCCGCGCGCCGCGCCCGCAATCTCCGAATACGCCCCCGCAAGATAATCCTCGAAATCCCCGAACACGGGGTTGTCGCCGCCCAAAAGACGCGACGATACCGCCCCCATCAAAAATCCTCGCCCGCGCGACGGAAGCGAGTCGAAAAATTCCGTTTGAAGCCGCACATCGGCGGACAGCCCGAGGTAGTCGTTCGACGCCAAATTTATAAAATCCCCGCCCGCGCAATGCGCGCGCGCCCCGTCGATGCGCGTGGGCACGAGCACGCGTGAAAGCCCGTCGCGCTCCAGCGATTCCAGAATTTTCCGCGCGTCGGCGTCCTTCATTTTTCGGCACACTCCCGCACCGTTTCGACCATCGCGCGGGCGACGGTGCGCAAATCTTCGTCGCCGATTATGTACGGCGGCATCGTGTAAAGCAGTCTTCCGAACGGGCGCAGCCAAACGCCGCGCGATACGAGCGAATCCTGAAATTCTCCCATATCGACGGGCTTTTTAAGCTCCACAACCCCGATAGCCCCGAGCGTCCGAACGTCGGCTACGGCGTCGGAATCGGCGAGCGGCGCAAGCTCCCGCGCCAAGATTTTTCCTATCGCGTTTATGCGCTCCAAGAGCCCTTCGCGTTCGATTAAATCCAAGCTCGCGTTCGCAGCCGCACACGCGAGCGGGTTTGCCATAAAAGTGGGCCCGTGCATAAAAAGCCCGGGGTTGCCGTCCGAAATCGCGTCGGCTACGGCGTCCGTTGCAAGGGTCGCCGCAAAGCTCACATACCCGCCCGTCAGAGCCTTCCCGAGGCACATTATGTCGGGCTCGACGTCCGCGTAGTGGCAGGCGAACATCTTGCCGCTCCTGCCGAACCCCGTCGCGATTTCGTCGAGAATCAGCAGAATCGAACATTCGTCGCAAAGGCGGCGCAGGCGGCGCAAAAATTCGGGGTGGTAGAAACGCATACCGCCCGCGCCCTGCACTATAGGCTCTATTATAAAAGCGGCGATTTCCCGCGCGTTTTCGCGCACGAGCTTTTCGAGCGGCTCGAACGCCGAGTCGTCCCATTGCGCGCCGAACGCGGGTTCGGGACGCGGGGCGAAAAAGCTTATCGGAAGCCCTCCCGCAAAAAGCGAGTGCATTCCGCCAATCGGGTCGCAGACGCTCATTGCGTGCCAAGTGTCGCCGTGGTAGCCGCCAAGGCACGTTGCAAACTTGTTTTTTTCGGGCTTTCCGAGGCTGTGCCAATACTGCAAAGCCATCTTCATCGCAACTTCGACCGACACCGAGCCCGAGTCGCAGAAAAAGACTTTTTGAAGCCCCGCGGGCGTCATCTCGACGAGCCTTTGCGCGAGCCTTACGGCGGGCTCGTGCGTCAGTCCGCCGAACATTACATGGCTCATTTTTTCGAGCTGCCCCGCAACCGCCGCGTTGATGTGCGCATTGTTGTATCCGTGCGCGACAGCCCACCACGACGACATTCCGTCGATTACATCCCGACCGTCCGCAAGCCTCAGCCGCACGCCGCGCGCCGACTCCACAAGCCTTACGGGCAGCGGATTTTTGGTCGTCGCGTACGGGTGCCAGACGTGCTGCCTGTCGTAGTCGAGAATTTCGCGCGCTTTCATTTTAGAAATCATAGCCCATTTTTTTGAGCATTTCAAAGTCGTCCTGGACATTCGAGCCGACCGTCGTGAGCATATCGCCCATCAAAATCGCGCTGACGCCCGAGTGCAGCGCCTCCTGCTGGAAGTCGCGAATCGAGAGCCTGCCGCCCGCAAAGCGTATGTGCGCGCGCGGGTTTATCAGCCTGAAAATCGCGAAAGTCTTCAAAATTTCGTCCTTGGAGAGCGGCGGAGTGTTCTCGAGCGGCGTGTGCTTTATCGGCTGGAGAATGTTCATCGGAATCGACTCCGCGCCGATTTCGCGCAGCTTGCACGCAAGCTCGACGCGCTGGGGCATAGTCTCGCCCATTCCGATTATCCCGCCCGAGCAGATGGAAATCCCGACGCTTCTGGCGGCGTTGATTGCGGCGATTTTGTCGGCGATTGTGTGGGTCGAGCACAGTTCGGGGAATTTCGACGGGGCGGTTTCGAGATTGCAGTGGAAGCGCTCCATTCCCGCCTCCCTGAGTTTGGCGAACTGCGCGGCGTTCAGCAGCCCGAACGACCCGCAAAGCCCGATTCCCCCGAGCTTGCGCATCGCACGGAAGCATTCGCACATTCTGTCGATGTACGCGTCGGCAATCGCGCGGCCGCTCGTTACGAGCGAAAATCTGGCGATTCCGAGTTTCTTGGAGTTTTCCGCGTGCCTTACGGCGTCCTCGGGCGAGGAGTAGTCGTAGACATCGCAGCCCGTTTTGTAGTGGGCGGATTGCGCGCACCATTTGCAGTCCTCGGAGCACCTTCCCGAGCGTGCATTCATAATTGAGCAAGTGTCGACTCTATTGCCGAGAAAGTGCTTTCTCACGGCGTCGGCCATTGCGCCAAGCTGCCGCGCGTCGAGCGTGCGGCAAAGCTCTACGGCTTCGTCGTAGGGCAAAACATAACCGTTGATGATTTTCTTGTCCATAGCTGTAGTGCGCGCAGTTTAAAAGATTTATACGCGCAATTCTTCCCATTTTACGCAATCCGCGCGCCTTTCAAGACAAAACGCCGCCATTGTGCGGATTTTTGATGTTTTCGGATTTTTACGAACCGTCGTCTCGACAAAATTTTATCCACATAACACCCCGCCTTTTTCCCCGATTTCTCCGCAAGGCGAGATTTGTTATGCCTCTGCGTCAGGCGCATTCCCGATTAACACAAAAAAACCGCAGGCGTCTGCCCGCGGTTTTATGTTTGCCGTATTTCCGAAAATTAGTGCTTGTCGGACGGGACAATCCTGAAATTCTCGACGTGGTACGACGGGTCGGCGCGGAACGTCAGGCGCACGTTGTAGTGCTTTTCGAGATTTAGCAGGTATTCGTAGTCCTCGTTCTGCAAACGCTGGAGGTTTTCGGGGTGCAGGAGAATCAGAAGTCCGAGCTCCTTGTCCGCCCCGACGGTCTCGCGCAGGTTGCGGCAGGTCGCGACAATCTTGCGCTGGATTTCCGCGCTCATGGTTCTCGCGCTCTTGACGATACCCTTGCCGCCGCAGTACGGGCAGGCAACGTATATGCCGCTCGAGTTGCTCTGCGCGTGGCGTTGGCGGGTCATCTGCATAATTCCAAGCTGCGAGATGGGCAGAACCTGACTCTTCGCCTTGTCCTTTTCCATTTCCTCCTTGAGACGCTTGTAGACCGCCTGCCTGTCCTTGCGGCTTTTCATATCGATTGTGTCGATAATCACGAGCCCGCCCAAGTTGCGCAGACGCACCTGCCTTGCCGCTTCGGTGACGGCCTCCAAATTCGCCTGAAGAATGAAATCCTTGCCGTCGGCGTCCTTGCCCTTGTGCGAGCCCGTGTTGACGTCGATTGCTACCAATGCTTCGGTTTCGTCGATGACGATTTCGCCGCCCGAGGGGAGCGGAACGCGCCGCTGGAAAGTCTGGGCGATTTGCCGCTCGATGTTGTACCGCTCGAAAATCGGGATATTTTCCTTAAAGAGCTGGATTTTGCTGCGGGCGCGGCGCGAGATTTCGGAAACCGACCCGAGTACACGCTCGTATTCGGCGCGGTTGTCGATGAGGATTCTGTCGGTCTGCTCGGTGAGGAAGTCGCGGACGGTGCGCTCGATGAGGTCGGGTTCTTTGTAGATGAGCGCGGGCGCGGGGGTTGACTCGATGCGCTGCTGGATTTGCTTCCAGATATTCAGCAGAATGTGAAGGTCGCGCACAAAATACGTCCAGCGTTTGCCCTGCCCCGCCGTGCGGACAATCACGCCCATACCTTCGGGGATTTTCATCGAGCGGAGAATCTTCTTGATTCTGTCGCGTTCCTTTCTGTCCTCGATTTTGCGGGAAATGCCGCACTGTCCGCCGTAGGGCATAAGCACGAGGTAGCGGCCTGGGATTGCGATGTTCGTCGTAATTCTCGGGCCCTTGGTTCCGATTTGGGTCTTGGTAATCTGGACGATTATTTCCGTGCCGATTGGGAACTTTTCGGGAATGTCCTTTGCGGAGAACTTTTGGGCGTTCTTCTTCTGCTCCTTGCTGCGGTTTTCGCGCACGATTTCGTAGGAAGTGCTGTCGGTCGTGGACGGGAAAATGTCCCAGTAGTGCAGGAACGCATTCTTGGGCTGTCCGATGTCCACGAACGCCGCCTTGAGCCCCGGCTCGAGGTTCTGGATTTTGCCCTTGAAAATCGCGCCGACCATGCTTTCGTCGCCCGGGCGTTCGATTTCGAACTTCTGCATAACGCCGTCCGCGAGCAGCGCGACGCGTTTTTCAAAGGGTTCTACATTGATGACGATTTCGCGGTAGGGTTCGTCCTCGCGTTTGAGCAATTTTATGATTTTCTCGAGAAGCGGGCGTTTTTTTGCGCGCAGCTTGGCTTCGAGATTGAGCTGCTCTTCGGGAATCGGTTCCACGACTTCCTCCGGAGGTTTTTTCGTCAAATCGTCGATTTTGTAATCGGTGTTTTCTTGTTTCATTGTTTCGCTGTAATTTTTTTTGCGAAACTTCCGTCAATCAGGAATATATCCTCCGATGTCTGTAGACGCTTTGAACCAGACCCAGAAGTATACAGCACGTCAATACGAAAGTTCCGCCATAACTCATCATTGGCAACGGCACGCCCGTAATCGGCATTACGCCGACGGTCATACCGATATTTATGAAAGTGTGTGTCATTAAAATGGCCGCAATGCCGATGCACAGGAACTGCCCGAACTTGTCCGCCGCAAGTTGGGCGGTAAGCACGCAGCCGAATATCACGACGCCCGCCAAAAGCAGAATGGCGAGAGTCGCCCCCGCAAATCCCGATTCCTCGGCGACTACGGAGAAAATGAAGTCGTTGTATGCGACACTCGAGGGCAGATAGCCGAGCTTTGCCTGAGTTCCCTCCGACAAGCCCTTTCCGACTATTCCGCCCGACCCGACCGAAATGAGGCTCTGGCGTTGATTCCAGCTCACGCCGAGTCCGCGGGGGTCTACGACATCGGGCGCAACGAAGGCCAAAATTCTGTTGCGCTGGTAGTCTTTCATGGGCAGGCACAACGCCGCGCTCGAGCCGTACGCGTTGCGCGACGACGCCTCCTGCGCCGAAAGATTACTGCTTTTGAGGAAGTTGCTGTATCCGTATATGTCGGCCGCAACGAGCCCCACCACTCCCGCAAAAAGCAGCAGCAGAACCGCGAAGAACCGTTTGGGCAATGTGGATATATACAACATCGCAAAAAGCATTGGTAGAAATACAAGAGTCGAGCCTAAGTCGGGCTGCAAAAAAATCAACAAAATTGGCACAAAAAATACAAGCCCGAGGCGAATCCAGAATTTGAAATCGTCCGAGAACTTCCCCAATTTCTGGCGCGCGAACAACGCCGCGCCCATTATGCATGTGCCGATTTTGGCGATTTCCGACGGCTGGAGGGAAATCGGCCCGAAGTCAATCCAGCGGGTCGCATTGTACCTGCTTTCGACAAACGGAATCGGAATCGAAAAACACTCCTTGAGCACGAGCGGGATTAGCAGCAAAAGCGAAAACGCGTAGAAGACCGACGCATAGTTGTAGAAGAAGCGGTAGTCCGTGCGCGAAATCGCGAAATAGACGGGCAGCCCCGCGCAGACAAAATAGATTATCTGCTTGAACCAGAATTGCTTGGCGAGCGGGATTTCGTCTATATTATAGCTTTGCGTCGAGTGGATAAACGCAACGCCCATCAAAAAAAGCAAAACCATTCCGACCGTCAACGCGGGATTGCTCCGCGCCTTTTTCCGACGCGGGACTTCCCCGTAGATTTGCTTTTGCGACTCGGTCATCTCGGTTTAACTGACAGGTATTTTAAAGTTTCGTCCACGGATTTCCCCGTGCGGGCGGCATACGCCTCGAGCTGGTCGAAGCCTATTTCCGCCGTAAAATACTTGGCGGACGGATTGGGAATCCATATCGCGCAGACGCTCGAAACGGGGGTCATCATATAGTTTTCGGTGAGTTCTACCCCGACGCTTTCGCGGGCGTCCAAGAGCCGCGCGAACTTCGCCTTTTCGGAGTGGTCGGGGTACGAGCCGTAGCCGACGGCCGCGCGCACGCCGACGTTTTTGGACGCCGCCCGCGCCGCATGTTCGCACGCGGGGCAATGGCAGTCCGCGCCGTGGTGCTCGGCGACTTTCGCGAAGACCGGCGCGAAAATTTTGCGCCCCGCGTATTCGGAAAGGGCTTCGGCGGACATATCGCAAATCGCCCTCGCCATAACGTAGCCGTAGTCGTCGCCCTCGGCTCTCAGCGCGAGGCAAAAATCCTCCGCCTCGCGCCCGACGGTCGCGACATACAAGCCTACGAAGCCGTTTTTGCCCGACTGCTTCGGCGGCAAAAAGTCGGCGAGCGACAGACATTCGCCGCGCGAATCGGGCGTCTGCGAGCGCATAAAACGCAGGGTTTCGAGCACTCCGCCGCCGCTTTCAAGCTCGATGTCCTCGCCCGTGCTGCGGGCGTTGTAAATTCCGTAGACGATTTTCGGGCGCGCGATTTTCCCGATTTTTTCGAGCATATCGAACGTGTCGGCAAAAAACCCCTCGAGACCGTTGGACTTCCCGCCGTCGTCGGGCAGCTTCGCCCCCGACAAGTTCCAAACGCGCAGGTACATATACCACGGCATTTCAAGCTCGGCAAACGGGACTTCGAGAGTTTCGGGGTCGGACTCGGGCATCGGGGGGAGGTCGGCGAAGTCGCACTTTGCGGATTTCGCGATAGCGTCGGCATACGGCAGAAGTTTGACAGCCGATTCGGCGCGTTTTTTCGCCTCGAAGTCCGCGCGGATTTTCCCGTACTTGGCGGCAACCTCCGCCTCGAAAAGTTTTGCGGAAGACGAAGTTAGCGACGAACACACGCCCGCCGAAACGCCCGCGTCCTCGACCCTGACGACAGTCCCCGAATAAAGCGGGGCGAGCTTCACCGCCGTGTGGAGGTCGCTGGTCGTCGCGCCGCCGAGCATTACGGGCACTTTCAGCCCCTCGCGCTCGAACATTTCCAAGACCCTCGACATTTCGTCGAGAGACGGGGTAATCAGCCCGCTAAGCCCGACAACCGCAGCGTCGCGCGCCGCCTCGACAATTTTCTCGGGCTCTACCATAACGCCCAAGTCCTCGACTCTGAAGCCGTTGCAGGCGAGCACCGTGCAGACGATGTTTTTGCCGATGTCGTGCACGTCGCCCTTGACCGTCGCCATCACGACTTTCGGGCCCGACGAAGCGGCGTCCTTGGACATAAACGGGTCGAGCGCGGCGACTGCGCGCTTCATAACGCGCGCGCTTTTGACGACCTGCGGGAGGAACATTTTGCCCTCGCCGAAAAGCTCGCCAACGCGCCGCATTGCCGACATCAGCGGCTTTTCGATTACATCGAGCGGATTTTTCAGCTCGCCGTAAAAATGCAGCGCGACTTCCTCGGCTTTGTCCTCTTCGCCCTTCAAAAATATGCGCATGAGCCTGTCGTCCCACGAAAGCGAATCCCAGTCGGAATGCTGCTGCGCCGACTTCGCCGCGGCGTCCTTTTTGTAGTCGCCCGCAATTTCCAAAAGTCGCTCGGTCGCGCCCGCGTCGGTGTTCAAAATGACGTCCTCGACCGCCCTGCGCAGGCGCGGCTCGATTTCGTCGTACGCCGCCAGCACGCCCGCGTTGACAATGCCCATATCAAGCCCCGCCTCGCGCGCGTAGTAGAGAAATACGCTGTGCATGGCCTCGCGCACGACATTGTTGCCGCGCAGCGCAAAACTGATGTTGCTAACCCCCGCGCTCGTGCGGGCATACGGGCAATCGGCCTTTATCCGCCGCACAGCCTCGATGAAGTCCGCGCCGTAGGAATTGTGCTCCGCCATACCAGTTGCGACAGTCAAAACGTTGGCGTCGAAAATTATGTCCTCTGGCGGGAAATCATTTTCCACCAATAGCTTGTACGCGCGTTTGCAAACCTCGACCCGCCTTTCGAGCGTCGTAGCCTGCCCCTGCTCGTCGAACGCCATTACGACCGTCGCCGCGCCGAATTTTCGGATTTCCGCAGCGTGCTTCAAAAATTCCGCCTCGCCGACTTTCAGGCTTATCGAATTGACAATCGACTTGCCCTGAACGCACTTGAGTCCCGCAACGACCGTCGCCCAGTCGGACGAGTCAATCATAAAGCCCACGCGCGAGATTTCGGGTTCGGCACCCGCAAGATTCAGAAAACGCTTCATGCAGGCGGCGGAGTCGAGCATGCCTTCGTCGAAGTTGACGTCGATTAGGTTCGCCCCGTTTTCGACCTGTCCGCGCGCGACGGAAAGGGCGTCGGAGAACCTGCCCTCCTTAATCATCTTGCGGAATGCGAGAGAACCCATGACGTTGGTGCGCTCGCCGACAAACGCGAACGGCGCTTTGCCCTCGGGCAGCGAAAACGGCTCGAGCCCCGAGAGCATTAGCGCGTGCGAACGCTCGCGCGGCTTGCGCGGCGGGTAGTTTTTGCACGCTTCGACGACGGCTGCGATGTGCTTGGGAGTCGTGCCGCAACAGCCGCCGAAAATGTTCACAAGCCCCTCGCGCGCGTATGCCTCGAGCTTCGACGCCGTGTCCTCGGGCGTCTCGTCGTAGCCAGATTCGGAAAACGGATTCGGCAGCCCCGCGTTGGGGTAGCAGTGCGTATAGCATTCGGCAATGCGCGCGAACGTCTCGACATACGGGCGCATTTTGTCCGCCCCCAGCGCGCAATTCAGCCCGACAAAGAGCGGTTCGGCGTGGCGTATCGACGCGTAGAAAGCCTCGATTGTCTGCCCGCTCAAAATTCTGCCCGACGCGTCGGAAACTGTCATACTAACGCCGAGCGGCGGGCGTTCGCCCCACTTTTCGCAAAGCGTCAGATAAACGTAGATTGCCGCCTTGACGTTGATTGTGTCGAAAGACGTTTCGATTAGGAAAATATCGACGCCAGCCTCGTAGAGCGACTCAAATTGCGGAGTGTACGCGGCTACGAGCGTGTCGAAATCCACGGCTCGGGCGGCGGGGTCGTTCACGTCGGAAGATATGCTCGCGGACTTGTTCATCGGCCCGATTGAGCCCGCCACGAAAAGACGCTTTCCGCCGAGCTTCGCCGAAGCCTTGTCCGCCTCAGCCCGCGCGATTTTTACCGCGGCGGCGTTCATTCGGCGTACCAAATCCTCGCCGACTCCGTATTCGGACTGCACGAGCAGATTCGCCCCGAACGTCCCAGCGGTCACGATGTCCGCGCCCGCCTCGTAATAGGCGCGGTTGATTTTCGCGATTATGTCGGGGCGCGTTAAGTTGAGAATGTCGTTGTTGCCAAGCTGCTCGATTTTGTTGTCCGCAAGCTCGGGAAGCCCGAGCCTGAACTGGCTTTCGTCGAGCTTTTCGCGCTGGATAAGCGTACCCATCGCGCCGTCCAAAAAGACTGTGCGTTTTTCGAGCAGTTCGCGCAACGCGCGGCCGCTTTCGGTCATAGGAAGTTTGGACATACTATTTTTCCATTTCGGATTTCATATGCGCAATGAGCCTGTCGTTGAAAGCCTTTGCGCCGTCGTGCCCCATTTGGCGCAACGCCTGCACCATCGCGGCAACCTCCACCAGTCGCGCCATATCGCGGCCGGGGCGGACGGGAATTATGAAGTGCGGAATCTGGACTCCGAGTATGTCGAAATAGTTTTTGTCCAGCCCCGTTCTGTCCTCGACAATCCCCTGTTGCCATTCCACGAAAGTTACAATCATGTCTATCGACTTTTCCATGCGCACGCAGCGTATGCCGAAAAGCTCGGCTACGTTGATAATGCCGATACCGCGGCATTCCATATAGCCCCTGTTGAGCTCGTTGCCCCTGCCGAGGACGATTTCGTCGCTGATTTTCTGGCAGTAGACCAAGTCGTCCGCGACGAGCGAGTGCCCGTGGTCGATTAGCGCAAGCGCGCATTCGCTCTTGCCGATGCCGCTGTCGCCGCGGATTAGAGTGCCGATACCCTTGATGTCCAAAAGCGTGCCGTGAAGCGACATTCTGGGGGCGAAAAGCCTGTCGAGCCTGACGAGAACCTCCGCCGAAAATTCCTTCGACTTCATACGCGTGCGCATAAGCGGAATGCGGTGGCGCTGGACGGCGTCGAGCATTGGCTTTGTGGGGGCGAGATTGCGGGAAATGACGATGCACGGGATTTCGTGCGCAATCATTTCCTCCATGACGGCGGACTGGCGTTCGTCGGGCAAGTCGCGCATATACGCCATTTCGCCCGCGCCGAAAAGCTGGATTCGGCTCGAGGCGAAGTTCTTGTAGTAGCCCGTAATCGCGAGCGCAGGGCGGTTGATAGTGGGCTCGAGAATCATTCTGTCGAAGCCGTCCGCCCCCGAAATCAGTTCGAGATCGATGGTATCCTTGAAAAAGTCGAAAAACTTTCTTACGGAAATTTCCTCGACAACCTTGATGTTTTTTCCCCTTAAAGACATAAAAAAGACTCCTTTCGGCGTTGGAAACGCGGCTACATCGAGAAATTTTCGCCGAGATAGAACTTGCGGCTCTGGGGGTCGTTGACCAGAAAGTCGCTCGTGCCCTCGCACAGAACCTTGCCGTCGTGGATAAGATAGGCGCGATCGACAATGCTGAGGGTTTCGCGCACATTGTGGTCGGTAATCAGCACCCCGATGTTCTTGGATTTCAAGCCCCTGATGATGTCCTGAACCTCGGCGACACTTATGGGGTCGACGCCGCTGAAAGGCTCGTCCATAAGCAGGAATTTGGGGCGCGCCGTGAGGGCGCGGGTGATTTCGAGCCTCCTGCGCTCGCCGCCCGAAAGCGTGAACGCGGGCTGCTTCGCCAAGTGGGTGAGGTTCAGCTCGTCGAGCATCGCGAGGACATAGTCCTTCATCTCCTTTTTGGGAATCGGGAGATTTTCGGCAACCGCCAAAATGTTTTGCTCGACAGTCAGCTTTCTGAAAATGGACGCCTCCTGCGGCAGGTATCCGATACCCATTCTGGCGCGCTTGTACATCGGCACATCGGTGATGTCCGCGCCGTCGAGAATTACATTGCCCTCGGTGGCGGGCACGAGCCCGACAATCATATAGAAGCTTGTGGTCTTGCCCGCGCCGTTGGGCCCGAGCAGCCCGACGATTTCGCCCGCGCGCAGCTCGACATTCACGCCTTTGACGACTCTGCGCTTGCCGTACTGCTTTACGAGATTGCGGGTTTGAATAAACGAAGTACCGTCCTGAAATTCCATAACGAAAGCCAATATTAAAAAGAGGATACAAGCAACAAAAAAGCGACGCAAAAGCCCGCAAAATTGCCGACCGCCAGAACACTCTTAATCTGCCGCCGTCGGGGGAGAACTCGGAGGAGAAAAACCACGATGATGTGTGTATTGGGCTACTACAAACTGGACACCCCCTTTAAGTTTTGAGGGGGATAGGCGCAATTTGCTACGCAAATCGCCGAAAGGGGGCTTGCCCCCCTTCAATGGGTGGCGCACCTTGCGCCCACCTTGCGCCCGCTTTCACGCGTCCTTACGGTATAATAAATGCTGCACAACCATATGACATAAGCTATTGGGATAAGCACCAAAAACGCAATAATCGACGCAAAGAAAAACGCCGCCGCCTCGTTCCACCTCTTTTGCAGGAACAACCCGAACCCCGGACATATCACCGCCGCGAGGAAATCGACCACCTTGTTGGCTATTTTCATCTTTCCGCTCATATCGAAATTTGATTATCGGAAAAACCGCCGTGGTAATTCAACAAAAATTCGCATTTAAATCAAAAATGCTTGACCCCCTTTCGCCGAACAAAATAAGGTCTATTTCCGTTTGTTTAACTACCCAACGCAAAATGAAAATAAAATATCTGCTGCTTCTTCCAATACTAACCTGTACCGCATTCGCGGCACAAACGCCCAAGAGTATCGACGACATATACGCTCCGACAGTTGTCGCCGTGCCGCCCTGCGACCCCGTCAAGGGACTCATAAAAATGCCCGACGGGAAAATCCGCCACTCCAATTACGGCGGACAGCCCGAAAACCAAATCGAATCGAAATACTCTTTTAAGGTAAAAAACCGAATGTATATCGAATCCGCCGACAACGGGCTTACTTGGAGCGAACACCAACTGCCCGCGGGCGTCGAACTGCCGCTCTTCCGCCACCCCGCTAACGGAAGATATTTTAGGGTCGACGGCGTAAACGGGCAGTCGTGGTTCTTCGACTACGGGACGGACGGGGAAAAGGAAGTCTCGCGGACGGAAATCTGCCCGTGGTGGTTCGAGTTCAACGCCGAGCCGTGCTTCGTCGGCAAACGGATACTCGTGCCCGTCACACCCCGCACTTCGAGCTGCCTGCAGAACGTCGATTTCGTCTTCGGGTCGTTCTTTTTCATCACCGACGACTTCGGCAAAACTTGGAGCAAATCCTCGCGCCTGAACGTCCCGCACCACAAGGCGGGCGGAGTCCACAAAGGCACGCGCTGGAACCACGACGCAATGGAACCGACAGCCATCGCGCTCAAAGACGGCAGGGTCTGGACGGTGATACGCACGTCGCTCGACAACCTCTGGCAGGCGTGGTCGAAGGACGGCGGATTCACTTGGAGCAAACCCGTACCGACGCCCTTTTACGGAACTTGCGTAATGCCGAAACTCGGCAGACTCTCGGACGGCAAACTGCTTTTGATGTGGGCGAACGCAACGGCTCTCCCCGAGCTCGAGGGCGCAAACGGCGTCTGGGAGGACGTGTTCACAAACCGCAGCGCAATCCACGCGGCAATCTCCGACGACGACGGAAAAACTTGGCGCGGATTCAGGGAAATCCTCCTCGACCCGCGCCGCAACGCGCCCGACTTCGCGACCTCCGACGGCATGGACAAGAGCGTCCACCAGTCGCAATTCATCGAAGCCGCGCCGAATAAAATCGTCGCCGCAATCGGGCAGAGCAAGGCGTCGCGCCGAATCGTGCTCTTCGATACCCGCTGGCTCGAGGAAACTTCGCGCAAATGCGACTTCTCGAACGGGCTGGACGACTGGAGCGTTTTCAACTACAAAAAGGGAATCATCGGGCACTGCGCCTACAACCGATTCGAGGGGTGCAAGACCGTCCCGAACCCCGACGCGCCGACCAAAAACTGCCTTTTGATAAGATACCAGAAAGACGACTCGCTCGTAAGCGACATACGCGGCGCGGTCTGGAATTTTCCATCTACCGACAGCGGGAAAATCGACTTGAAAATAAAATGCCTGCGCGGCTTCAAGGGCGGGAAAATTATGATACACGACCGCTGGATAAACCCCTCCGACGAGTCGGCCGAAACCCTGTCTTTTGCCGCATTCGAAATTCCCGAAAGCTTCGGCGACGGCAAAACGCGCTCTTTGGAATTGAAATTCGACGTTAAAAACAAAACCGCGACTTTGTCGGCGGACGGAGCGAAAATCGCGACCCGCACGATAAACCGCCCCGCGCCCATCGGGGTGTCGTACCTGCAACTGCAATCTGGCAAAACCGACGGCGACGCGGGTATGCTGGTTTTGGAGGTATCCGAAAGCGGCGCGCCCCGCAAATAACGCGGGCGCATTTGTGAAAAAAAAGAAAAAAACTACGCAGGCAAAATCCAGCCGTTTTGGCTCTTTTTGACTACCTTTTTTATTTCCAACATCAACAATAGCGCGAGACACTTTTGAACGGGTATCGCGCTTTTTTCGGCGATTTCGTCGGCACTCAAAACCCTTTCCGCGTCGAAAATTTTTATTATCGCCGCCTCGTCGTCCGAAAGTTTTATCGTCGGCTTTTTCGCGGGCGCGACGGATTCGGACTGTGGTTGCGAATCGGGCGCGGCGGGCTGGGATTCGGAAAAATCGAATTCCACCTGACCCGTCGAGCGCAGCTCTTCTATGATGTCGTCGGCGGACATCGCGAGCGTCGCGCCCTCGCGGATTAGCGTGTTGCAGCCCCTGCTCGCGTGGGAATCTATGCGGCCGGGGACGGCGAAAACGTCCCTGCCCTGCTCGGCGGCAAGGCGGGCTGTAATCATACTTCCGCCCTGCACATCCGACTCGACAACGACCGTCGCCAAACTCATTCCCGAAACAATCCTATTGCGAATCGGGAAAGTCTGCCTGTCAGCCCTCGCCCCGAGTTTGAATTCGGAAAACACTGCCCCCGATTGTTTGATTCTCTCGTACAGTTGGAGATTCTCGGGCGGATAGACGACGTCCGCTCCGCAACCCAAGACCGCCACGGTTTTTCCGCCAGCCTCGAGTGCCCCGAGGTGTGCGTAGGTGTCGATTCCGCGAGCCATTCCGCTGACAACCACAAAACCCGCCCGCGCAAACGTCGCCGCAAATTTGCGCGCAACCGTCTGTCCGTAAATGCTGCACCTGCGCGAGCCGACTATTGCAATGCACGGGGCGTTGAAATCGCACTCGCCGATACAGTAAAAACCGACGGGCTTGTCGGCGAGCGGCAGGAGCGCGCGCGGGTAGCGCGGGTCTTTGTAGTGGATATACTTTGCGCCGAGTTCCTCCATTCGCGCGAAGATTTTTTCGCAGTCCGAATTTTGGCGTGCGGCGGAAATTGCGTCTGCAAGCTTCGCGCCTATGCGCGGCACTTCGAACAGTTTTTCGCGCGGGGCGGCGAAAACGCCCTCGGGCGAGCCGAACGCCTCCAGCAGGCGCATTGCGGTAATCGACCCGACATCGGGCACCGAGCACAATTTGATATACGACTTCCAGTTTTCCACTTTACTCTTTCCGTTTTTTTCGATTCCCCATCATTTTCAAATCTCCAAAAACGGCAAGAATTAATTTTTATTTATTTTATTTATTTTTAAGACTGCAAAGCGGCAGATGAAAAATTTTCGGGCAACGACCCATTCTCGGACACGCGACGCTCATTGGAGAAAAAAAAATTGCGGCGATAGAGCCCGATTCAAACTCCGCCACCGCAGCCCCTCCCGTTTTTTCAACGGAGGAAGAAATGAAAAAAAAATCAGATACCGAAAGTCGCACCCGCCCAAAGCGAGAGTGGCAGCGGGTAGGAGTCGCCGCGCGGCTCGAGGACAAGCTCGCCGCAGGAGATTTTACAACCCGCGCGCCTGCCGAAAAATTCGTCGATTACATTCGCCGCCATAATCGCCGACGCGTCTATCGAATAGAGCGTTATCAGGACGAAAAGCGGGCTATCGGAAAGGATTTTCGAGCACGCCGCGAGGAGCTCGGGCAGCATTTTTTCGAGCTTCCAAAGTTCGTTTTTCGGCCCCCTGCCGAACGCGGGCGGGTCGAGAATTATCGCGTCGTACTTTCTGCCCCTGCGGGCTTCGCGCTGGGCGAATTTCAGGGCGTCGTCCACAATCCAGCGAATCGGGGCGGCGTCCAATCCGCTCGCGGACTGGTTTTTGCGCGCCCATTCAACGGACGGCTTGGAAGCGTCCACATGCGTCGCCTCATACCCCGCCGCCGCCGCGACGAGCGTCGCTGCCCCAGTGTATCCGAAGAGATTGAGCAAAGTCGGCTTGCGCCCCGCGTTTTCGGGTCGGGCGGAAAAGCGTTCCGCCTGCGCGGCGATGAACTCCCAATGCGGTTTTTGCTCGGGGAAAACTCCCAAGTGCTTCGAGCCCTCCATAAACTTCGTCAAAAATACGGTCTTGCCGAAGCGCATTTGCGGCGGGCGGATTTTTTTGAAAAACTCCCAGTGGGCGGATTTTTTGTCGTCGTCAAAATAACGCGCGTGGGCGGACTTCCAGAGGTCGGGGCGGCGCGGATTCCACCACGCCTTCGGCTCGCTGCGGATTACGACGCAGTCGCCGAAACGCTCGAGCTTCAGGCGTCCGCCGCTGTCGAGCAGTTCGTAGTCGTCCCATTGCGCGGACAGCGGGCGGATTTGCAGGTTCATACAGTAAGCTTTATGATTTCTGCCAAATCGACTTTGCGCTCGTAAATCGCCTTGCCGACGATTACGCCGTCGAGGTTGGCGTGCTCGCGGGCGATTTCCGCGAATTTTTCGATGTCCGCCGCCGCCGAGACTCCGCCCGAAGCTATGAGTTTTGCGTCGTGCGCAGCGAGGGTTCTGAGCATTGTTTTCTGAGCCGCAAAGTTGGGGCCGGCGAGCATTCCGTCGGTGTCGATGTCGGTGTATACGAACATTTTTACACCGCCCCTTGCGAGCTTGTCGGCGAGCTCGAAAGCCGTCATATTCGAGACTTCCACCCAGCCTTTTATCGCGACTTTCCCGCCTTTTGCGTCTATGCCCACCGCGATTTTATCGCCGAATTTTCCCGCAAGCGAAATCGCAAACTCGGGGTTTGTGCACGCCTTCGTGCCGATAATCGCGCGCCCGACGCCCGCGTCGAAAGCGCGGACAACCGCGGCTTCGTCGCGCATTCCGCCGCCGAGCTCGACGAACATTCCCAATTCCGCGATTTTCGAAATCACGGGGAGGTTGACCGCCCTGCCCTCGAACGCGCCGTCCAAGTCGACGACGTGGATTACTTCGCTGCCCGCGTCGGCAAACGCCTTTGCGGCGTCGAGCGGGTTTTCGAAATAGACGGTTTTGTCGGCGGCGTTGCCCATTTTCAGGCGCACGCATTTGCCGTCCTTAATATCTACTGCGGGGTATATTTTCATAAATTATTGTTCGCTGACTGTGAATCTGAAGCCGACCATTCTGCTGCGGCGGTTTTTGTCCGCCGAGCTTACGGGAAGCTCGGAAATCGAGTCCGTCGAGGTCTGCGCGCCGCCGCCGATTACCGTGCAGGACTCCGAATCCGCGCCGTCGGCGACGAATTCCGCGACATTGCCGAGCAAGTCGAAGAATCCCCTGTCGTTCGCCTTTTTGGTCGCGACTTGGTGGGTTTCTCCGCCGCTGTTCGAGCCGTTCCACGAAAGCGCGTCGATGTCCGCATAGCGCAGATTGCCTACCGCGCCCCTGTATTCGGCGAGCGTCGGGAGGTCGGCTTTTGCGCCGAGAATCCAGCCGAGCCTCTGGCAGAAATTTTTCGCCTCCTCGAAGGTAATCGACTCCGCGGGGTTGAGTGCGGAGGACTTGTTGCGGCTGGGATTTTCGCGCATTATTTTTTCGTAGAGCTTTTGCGGGACTTCCGTTTTCAGCATTTTTTTGCCGCCGTCCAGTGGCAGGAGCGACGCGAGGACATATGCGCGGATTTCGGGCATATCGGCGGCGGTGAAATTCAGGTAGCGTATGCGCATCAAATCTTCGTCGGTGATGTCCGAGCTTTTCGGAAAGTCGGCGCGGAAGCGTTCCACGCGCGACTCGAGCGACGCGCCCAAATCGGACGCCTTCGCGAAGTCGCCCGCGCGGATTGCGGCAGTGAACGCCTTGTCGGACGCCGCGATTTCGGCGGCGTAGATTCTGCTTTGCGACTCCGCAGAAAGCGCGGAGTACTCGGCGAATTTTTCCTCGGAGGCGTGCATACTGCGCGGGAAATGCACGTTGATTTCCTTTTGGCGCGCGGCGGCGGAAGCGTATTTGTCGGCGGCTCCCGCGTGGTCTCCGCGCTTGCGGGCGGCGGCTGCCTCGAGCAGTACGGCTTCGATTTCGGTCTTCAAATCGGAGGATTTAAGGGAGTCGAGCGACTTGCGCAGACGCTGGATACGAACGTAATCGTTGTAGCCCGAAGTCGGGAATTTCACGCTGATGTCGCGGCTGATTTCGACGGCGCGCTCGTATTCGTGCACGGCGGTTTTCCAGTCGGATTTTTTGACGGCGGCGTCCGCCTTTTTTTCCGCCTCGATGCTCTGTTCGTACATCGGGCGAACCTGCAAATTTTTTATCTTTCTGTCGAGCTCGACGGACTTCGCAACGTCCCTGTACTTCGAGAGCCAGTAGTTGCGGTTGATTTTATCCTGCGTATCGTAGGCGCGCAGATAGAGCTTTTCGGCTTCGGCAAGATTGCCGACCGCCTCGGCGGCTGCGGCGGATTTTTCGAAGTCGGCGACGGAAGCGTGCGACGGCTCCGCCTCGAGGTTTTGAAGCTTGCGCCGCAATGCCGTAAGACGCGTTTCGGGCGACCTGTCCGACGACACCGCCCGAGCCTTTTCTATATATACTTCCTGAAGGCGAACCGCCTTGCGCAGATTTTCCAAGTCGGCGGCGGAAATTGCGCCCGCGGCGGCGGCTTTTTCGAATTTCGCCTCGAGGGCTTCGGATTCCTTCAAAATTTCCGCGCTTTCCTTGGTCGGGTCGACGTATCCGACGGGAGCTTCGGGGACGGCGGACGGCGAGAGCAGCGTAAGGAAATAGAAAAATCCGATTACGAGCGCCGCAAGCAGCAATGTGATGAGTATCTTGTAAAACTTCATATTATTGCGTCGATTTTCGCACAGGAGCGAATGTAAGTCAAGTATTTCGGCGTGCGGGCGCGAATCAATATAGGGTTTTGTAGAACCGCGCGACGCGCTTTGTGATGGAAGTCAGCGCCTGCGCGGGCGTTATCCCGAGCCTGCCGCAGTACTCCTCGATTGAGATATAGTCGCCGCCCGATTCGCCGACGATTATCGCCTCGTCGCCGACCGCGATTTCGTCGAAGTCGCTGACGTCGATAGCCGCCTGATCCATAGAAACCCTGCCGATTACGGGCGCGCGTTTGCCGCGTATGAGAACCGAGATTTTCCCGCCGCCGTCGCGCGGGACGCCGTCGCCGTACCCGAGCGAAAGCAGCGCGACTTTGGAATC
>DJPO01000100.1 GCA_002437405.1 Opitutia bacterium UBA6410
AGGGGCAACGCCCCTTCTATGGGAGGCGCACCTTGCGCCCGCTGTATCAACGGTAATTTCACGTGCCCAGAAAAACTCCCGCACTGGAGTAAAATCCCACCTTGACTTTGTTTTTTGTTTTTTAAAAATGTTTTTTATGAAGTTTATGAGGTGCTTCTTTTGCTTTTTTGCGTTCCTCTCGGCTCTTGCCTGCGCCGATTCCTCCTCGCCTTTTGCTTCCCCCACTGTTGCCCCAAAATCTTCGGGCGGGTCGCGCTGGCAGCACGTCGGCGATACCCGCGATTCGTCGTCGGACGAAAATCGGTTTACTTCTATCCCGAAATCTTCGGGTGGATCGCGTTGGCAGCGTTCCGATAATTCCGACGCGACGGGAAATGTTGCCCAAAAATCGCAGGTTGGCTCGGAAACTAAATCGTTTTTCGATATTCCCAAATCGCAGGGGTCGCGCTGGCAGAAGGGCGGCTCGCGCGGGGCGGGGCGGGTTGTTGCGGCGGAAAATGTGGAATCCGATGCGGCGGCTGGCGGTGCGGAAAACAAAACTTCGGCAGGCGGGTTGCGCGCGGAATCGGCGGCTGGTGGTGCTGGGGCTGGTTTGTCGGAGAACGGAAAAAATGCCGACGCTGCGTTGTCCGACGGGAATAAAAAGCTCGTCTATGTTTTTAGAATCGACGGCGAAATTTCGCGCCCTCAGGCTAAGTTTGCCTCCCGCGCCGTGCGCCTTGCGAAGGACGCCAAAGCCGACGTGCTGGTTGTCGATATGAACACTCCCGGGGGCGACTTGGCGTCTACCCTCGAGATTATGGAGTCGCTCGCGTCGTTCGGCGGGCGGACTGTCTGCTATGTCGATACGGACGCAATCAGTGCGGGGTCGTTTATTGCGGTTGCGTGTCGGGAGATTTTCTTTGCGCCCAGCGGCGTCATGGGGGCGGCGGAAGTCGTGAATGCGGCGGGCGGCGACGTTCAGGAGTCGATGAAGCGCAAGATTACCTCTTTCGTCGGCGCGAAAGTTCGCGCCATAACTCCGCCTTCCGATCCGCGCCGCGCCGCCGTCCAGCGCGCGATGAACGACCCGAATTTCGAGCTGAAAATCGGCGGGGAGGTGGTCAAGCCCAAGGGCGAGCTTCTGACGCTCACCGCCGCCGAGGCGGCGCGCGTTGTTGACGGTTCGCCGCTGATTTCGGACGGCACGCGCGAAAGTCTCGACTCGCTCGTAAACGGGCTATTTGCGGCAAAAAAGGGTTCGAAAATCCGCGTTGTGAAAGTCGAACCGACTTGGGCGGACAGTTCGGCGATGTTTGTTTCGTCGTTTGCGCCGCTGCTTTTCGGGGTTGCGATATTTTTGGTTGTAATGGACATAAAAAGCGGCGGGCTGGGAGTGTTCTCGGTTGTCGGATTCGCCTTGGCGGTAGCGACTTTAATCGGCGTCAATATGTCGTTTTTGGCGGGGCACGAGGCGGTTTTGCTGTTTGTTGCGGGGGCTGCGCTGCTCGCGCTCGAGCTGTTCGTTTTGCAGGGGACTTTTGTGCCGTCGATACTCGGAATCGCGCTGATGGGCTGTTCGGCAATCTGGATTTTCGGCGGAGTTCCCCCAGAGTTGTCGAAGCCGCTTTTGGACGGCGAAAATGTCGTCTTGGCGCTTCTGCCGTATTTTGCGGACGGGGTGCTTCGGCTCGGAATCAGTTTTGCGGCGGCTGTCGCGCTCGCGGCGGTTTTCGGCAGATATTTCGAAAAAATCCCGCTCTTTGCGCGGCTCGTTTTGAAGCCGTGTGCGGACGGCAATGCGGCTGGGCGCGGTACGGCGCAGGGTGTGTTGGCGACGGACTCGCGCCTGCCTAAAGTCGGCGATGTCGGATTTTGCATTACCGACCTTGCGCCGTCGGGCAGGGCGGACTTCGGCGGCGTCATAGTCGACGTTCGGGCGCAATTCGGCGCAATCGCTCGCGGCGAAAAAGTCGAAATTGTATCAAAAAAAGATTTCAATTTTTCGGTGATACCGTATACTGGCAACAAATGACGTTGATTATTGCTTTGGCGGTTTTGGGGGCTCTGTTGATTTTCGCCGAGACCCTGCTCATGTGGGGCGTGCTTTTTGCTGCGGGCGCGGTTGCGTTTGCTGCGGCTGCGGTTGCCGCGTTTTTCGAGGCTGGCGCGGCGGGGTCGTGCGTTGTCGTTGCGGCTTTCGGCGTCTCGTGCGTTTTGGCGATGCTCGTTTGGACGAAGCTGATTCCGCGCACGCGAATGGCAAAGGACGTATTTTTGGAGTCGGCGTCCGACGGGAAGTCGCCCGCGCCCGATTTCTCGGGCAAAGTCGGGGAGGTCGGGGTTGCGAAGACCCCTCTCGTGCCGTCGGGAGTCGTCGAAATCGGCGGCGAATGCTTCGACGCGGCGTGCATCGAGGGGCACTGCAATGCGGGCGAAAAAGTGGAGGTGGTTTCGTCCGCCACGTTCGGTTTGCGTGTCAGAAAAATTTAAAGGGAAAAATTTATGAATATGACAATGATAATAATGGCAGTTGTAATTCTGGCGGCGATAATCGCGTTTTTCGTGGTGTTGTCGTTCATCAACACTTGGCTGAAGGCTTTGCTCGCGGGCGCGCCCGTGAGCATGCTGACGCTCATTGCGATGCGTCTGCGCGGCGTGCCGTACGGCATGATTGTGGACTCGCGCATCATGGCGGTCAAGGCGGGGCTGAACCTTTCGATAAACCAGCTCGAAGAGCACTACTTGGCGGAGGGTTCGCTGATTTCGACGATTCAGGCGTTGATAGCCGCGGAAAAGGCGGGTATGGACTTGACGTGGAAGCAGGCGTGCGCAATCGACTTGGCGACGAAGGGCACGGGCAAGACCGTCGTCGAGGCGGTCAGAACCTCCATCAATCCGAAGGTCATCGACTGCCCGAATCCCAACTCGGGGCGCAAGTCGATTGACGGCGTGGCGAAGGACGGCATTCAGGTGAAAGTCCGCGCGAGGGTCACGGTGCGCACGAATCTCGAACGCTTCGTCGGCGGCGCGCAGGAGGAGACGATTATCGCGCGTGTGGGCGAGGGCATTGTAACGACAATCGGCTCGGCGGACACCTACAAATTCGTCCTCGAGCACCCCGACAGAATCTCGAAAGTCGTGCTCGAGCGCGGCTTGGACTCGGGCACTGCGTACGAAATCCTTTCAATCGACATCGCGGACGTGGACGTCGGCGAGAACGTCGGCGCGAAGCTGCAGGAGGCTCAGGCGATTGCCAACAAAAACATGGCGCAGGCGCAGGCGGAAATCAGGCGCGCGGCGGCGGTCGCGGCCGAACAGGAAATGCGCGCGAAGGTCGTGGACATGCGCGCAAAGGTCGTCGAGGCGGAGGCTCAGGTGCCGCTCGCGCTCGCTGAATCGCTGCGCAGCGGGAACATGGGCTTTATGGACTATTACAGAATGAAGAACATTCAGGCGGACACCGCCATGCGCGAAAATATTTCGTCCGCCGACAAGCCCAAGAAATAACGGGGTATGGACGGATTTTTGGACATACTGCCCTTTTTGATTTTTCTGGCTCTTGTTGCCGCGAATTATCTTTCCCAGCGCAGCAAGACGAATCAAAAGTACGAGCGGATTTTCCGAAATGTAAAGCGCAGAAGCGACGGCAGCATTCCTGTCGAATCGTGGCACGACATCGACGTAAATGCGGCGGAAGAATATCTTGCAGAAATGAAAAAAAAGTTTCCCAAAGAGTTTGCCGAAGTGGAGGATTCGATAGCGAAAGAGCTTTCGGACGATGCAGATATCTCCGATTCGGATACGGAAGAATCGGACGAGTTCGACGAACTCGACGAGCCCGAAGAATCCGCCGCCCCCGCCGTCGCCCCGCGCGCGCCGCTCACGGAAATCCCCGACTTCGACGAAAGGCTGCGCAGGCTGAGGGAATCCGACGAATACAGAATGCCCACGCCCGCCGCGTTCGCCCATTCCGACCCCACGGACTGGTCGGCGGCGCGCGACTCGGAGGCGGACGGCGACTACGGGGTGCTCGACGGCTGCGACTGCGGGGAGAAAGCCGCGCGGGCGCATTTCGATGTCGCTTTCAAATCCGCCGCCGATTTAAAAAAAGCGTTTGTCTACAAGGAAATAATTTCCGAACCGCTCGCGTTTAGGGAGCGCGGAGAATTTAAAGTATGGTAATATCTAAGGAAGAACTCGCAAGGATAACATCGGCGCGCTGCGGACTGCCGCACGACCTGCTCGGAATGCATAAATGCAAGGGCGGAATCGTCGTTCGCGCGTACATCGTAAACGCCGCAAAGTGCTGGCTCGTCGATTTGCGCAAGCCGTCCGACGCCCCGAAAAAAATGGAGAAGCTCGACCCTTCGGGCTTTTTCGAAATCTTTATCAAAAACGCCCGCAAGCCGTTCCCGTACCGCTTCAGGGTCGAACGCTACGACGGGCAAATCCGCGAGTCCGCCGACCCGTACTCCTTCGCGCCGTCGCTGACCGACGACGAGTTGTATCTTTTCGGCAAGGGCGACGACAGGAAAATCTACGAGCACTTGGGCTCGCATATCCGCGAAATCGACGGAGTGCGCGGGACGGCGTTCGCCGTGTGGGCTCCGACCGCGCGGCGCGTGAGCGTAGTCGGCGACTTCAACGAGTGGGACGGGCGGTACGCGCAAATGCGCTCGCTGGAATCTTCGGGCGTCTGGGAGATTTTCCTGCCCGATGTCGGGGACGGGGCGAAATATAAATACGAAATCCTCGCCGCCAACAACGACACCCCGTTTTTGAAGTCCGACCCCTACGCCGTGCGCTTCGAACCTCCGCCGCACAACAGCTCCGTAGTCTGCGACATTTCGGGCTACGAGTGGGGCGACGGCGACTGGATTGAAATGCGCGGGAAAACCGACTGGGCGAAGCGTCCGATGTCGGTCTACGAAGTCCATTTGGGCTCGTGGCGGCGCGTCCCCGAGGACGGCTTCCGCCCGCTTTCGTATGTCGAAATCGGCGGGCAGCTGGCGGAGTACTGCAGGCAGATGAATTTTACGCACGTTGAATTTATGCCGCTTACCGAGTACCCGTTCGAGGGCTCGTGGGGCTATCAGGTCACGGGCTTTTACGCCCCGACCCACAGGTACGGGACTCCGCGCGAATTCATGCAGATGGTGGACATTCTCCACCAAAACGGAATCGGCGTGATTATGGACTGGGTGCCCGCGCACTTCCCGCGCGACAGTTTCGCGCTGGCGGGCTTCGACGGCTCGTGCCTTTACGAGCACCAAGACCCGCGCTTGGGGGCGAATCCCGACTGGGGGACGCTGTGCTTCAACTACGGGCGCAGCGAGGTCTCGAACTTCCTGTTGGGCAGCGCGCTCGCGTGGCTCGACAGATTCCACATCGACGGGCTGCGCTTCGACGCGGTTGCCTCGATGCTCTATTTGAACTTCTCGCGCGAAAACTGGATTCCCAACAAATACGGCGGCAGCGAGAATCTCGAGGCTATCGAATTCCTCAAGCACGCCAACACGGTAATCCACGCCGAGCACGCGGGCGCGGTGACTATCGCCGAGGAAAGCACGACTTTTGCGGGCGTCACAGCCCCCGTTGCCGACGGCGGGCTGGGTTTCGACTTCAAGTGGAATCTCGGCTGGATGCACGACACGCTCGACTACCTCAAGGAAGACCCCGTAAACCGCAAGTACCACCACAACAAAATGACTTTCCCGTCGATGTTCCAGTTCACGGAAAAGTTTATGCTCGTTTATTCGCACGACGAAGTCGTCCACGGCAAAAGCCCGATGGTCGGCAAAATGGGGTCGGGATATTGGGACGACAAGCTCGCAACCCTCCGCGCCCTCTACGCGTACATGTGGTTCTGGCCCGGTAAAAAGACGCTCTTTATGGGCGACGAGCTTGCGCAGGGGCACGAGTGGCGGTATGACGAGTCGCTCGAGTGGTCTTTGCTCGAGTACAAGCAGCACGAGGGCGTGCGCAAGGCGGTTGCGGACGCCGCAGGGCTTTATCTCGCCGACCCGCAGCTGGCGGCGAACGATTTCAATTCGATGGGCTTCGAATGGATTAACGCTGACGACGGCGACAACAGCGTATATTCCTTCCTGCGCTTCGACGCCGACGGGAAAAAGTGCTACGCCGTCGTCAGCAACTTCACGCCCGTCGAGCGCACCGCCTACAGGCTCGGACTTCCGCGCGGCGGAGAGTGGAGGGAAGTTTTGAACACCGACGCCGAGTGCTATGCGGGCGGCGGCAGGGGCAACTGCGGAAAGGTCGTCGCAACCGAGGAGCTCGCCGCAAACTCGCGCCCGTTCGGCTGCGAAATGGTCGTCCCGCCGCTCTCGACCGTTATCCTCTCGAAAATGTTATAGTTTAGTATTGTTTGAAGGCGCGAAATTTGTTTAGTATTGCCGCATTATGAAAATCAAAAGTTTGTTAAGTGTCCTCACCGTCCTAATGCTGGCGGCGTGCGCGGCGTATGTCGCGCCCCGCAAACCCGCGCCCAAGCCGCTGGATATGGACGAAAATCCGCTAATCCTCTTTTACGCGATAACGGGCAGCCCGACGAAGCAGGCTCTTGCAGACCATTTGGCGAAAATCCGCAAAAGCGGAATCACGCAGCTGATGATATATCCGCGCACTGGGCTTGAAATCGAGTACATGAGCCCCCAGTGGCTCGACACCGTCAAGTTTATGGTAGGCGAGTGCAAGAAACTCGGTTTCACGTCCGTCTGGCTTTACGACGAATTCAACTGGCCGAGCGGCACGGCGAACCACAAGGTAATGGCGGAGAATCCCGACTACGCGCTGACGCAAATGTCGGTCTACAAAGACGCCGACGGCAGGTATTCGTTCAAAGTCCGCAAGAATATGGGGGCTGCCGACCTGCTCAACAAAGACGCTGTGAAATGCTTTATCCGCCTGACGCACGAAAGATACTACAATCTGCTCAAAGACGATTTCGGCTCAATCATACGCGGTATTTTCTCGGACGAGCCGGCCGTGACGTATTTCGACAAATCCGACAACGCCGTTCTGCGCGTGCCCTATTACGGGGGAATCGAGGCGGACTACGAAAAGCTCACGGGGCGCAACTTCCGCGACGATTTGGTTAAGGGCAATTTCCGCGCGGGGCTCTCGAAGCTCGTGGGCGCGAGAATGGCGGAAAACTACATCGGGACACTCGAGGATTGGACATCGCGCCACGGCATTTATCTTACGGGGCACTTCTGGGCGGAAAACGCCGTCCCCGTCGATACCTGCGGCGGAATTATGGACACCCTCCCGCGCATGACTCTCCCCGCGGTCGACGAAATCTTCACCGAGGAGTACGACAAATTCGAGTGGATTACTTTCTCCTACGCAGCCTACGCGACGGAAAAGCGCGGGGGCGGGGCGGTCGAGCTTTTCGCCTGCGGCCCGTGCGATATGCCGCCCGCAAAAATGCGCCGCACGATTTGGCTTTGCGCGGCGTTCGGAATCGATAGGTATTTTATGTCGATGGAAAAGACGGACTTCCGCCAGAAAAATCCCGACAACCAGCAGCAGGTCGGCACGATGACGGGCTGGCTTGGGCCCGTTTCGACAAACCAGCCGTGGTTCGAAAAAATCGCGACGCTCGGGGACGACGCAAAAAAGGCGGCGAAGTTCGCGCTCAAGCAGCGCAGGGCTCTCGTGGGCGTGGAAGTCCCGCGCGTGTGGGTCGATATGACGGCGGCTCTCAAGCCGTTTGTGTCAAAGAACATTCCGTGGCGGTTCTATAAAGACGGCGAGGAAATCCGCGAAAAGTACTCGCTGAAATTCGTCGACGGCAAGCCCGTCATCACGCGCACGGCGGACGGAGCGCGCGTGGGGCTCGACGAACTGGCGGCGGCGGAGTCGGGGCGGCTTTGCGTCCTCGAAAAGGACGGAAAGTTTGCGGACAAAATCTACGCGGTGGACTACCTCGACGGCGGCGCGCTAATCGTGAACTTCGGCGACACGCGGCGCGATTTGGTGCTCTCGCGCGGCGGCGTTAAGACGGATTTTGTAATCGAGCCCGACGGCGTCGTGGCTCTCGAAAAGGGCGAGTTGCCGAAAAACTGCGCGGCGGCGACGGAGAAATCCGACGCGGATTGGAAGACCGACTTCGACGGCAATTTTTACCTGCGCCCGACTTTCGTGAAATCCAAGAAATTCGAGTTCGAATTGAAGGACGAAATGCAGCTCGACATCTGCGCGCGCGAATACGGCGCGCGGGTCGATTTGAATCTCGACGGCAAGCCGCTTGCGCTCGCCAACAAATGCACGTCGCTCTTCGAGGGGCTGAACCCGTTTTACAAAACTTCGCGCGTAAAACTCGGGGCGGGCAGACACACGCTCGAGCTTGCGAGCAAGTCCACCGAGATTTTGTATATGCCAATCGCGGTAATCGCGGGCGATTTTGTTGTCGACGGCAACGCGCTTTCCAAGCGCACCCCCGCAACGCGCGAAGTGCGCGGCTTTATGGGGAAAATCACCCAGACGGCAAAGATAAAAATTCCCGAAAAGATAAAATTCGCGGAAATCGCGGACAACACTTCCGCCTGCGAGATGTTTATAGACGGGCAGTCGCTCGGCACAAAAATGTGGCGTCCGTTCGTCTGGGCTGTCCCCGAAAAATTCGCGGGCAGGGAGGCGGAAGTAAAACTCGTACGCTATACGACATTCGGCGCGGTTTTCGGCGACGGCGAATTCGTCGCGCCCGAATCGATTTCCAGCGAATGGGTGCGCGGCTTTTACAGGGAAAAATTCCCCAAAAACCACATTCCGCTAAAAACCGCCTGCGACCTTTATTTTAAATAAACACAAAAATTTCTCCTTTTTTTTCTGCGGCGCGCGGCTTCGGCGGTGCGCCGTTTTTTGTGCCGCGCCGAAGGCTCGGCTTTTTGTTAGGGGAGTTTGCCGAAGCTTTGTTTTTCTATATAGGCAGCGACGCCGCGCGGTATCGGCGGGCGGTTGTGGGCTGCGGCGAATTTTTTTGAAAAAAAAGCTTGAGTCGCGCCCGCGAATCCGTATGTTCAATCTTCAATTTAGTGTTGGTAGGGTATCCAAGTGGCTAAAGGGCGCGGACTGTAAATCCGTTCAGCTTTGCTGTTCACTGGTTCGAATCCAGTCCCTACCACCACTAATTTTTAAAAGACCTGCGGCGTTCTGAACTGTACCCCAAAAGTGGGACAATAAAAAAAGCACGGCTAGGCGATTT
>DJPO01000005.1:0-243 GCA_002437405.1 Opitutia bacterium UBA6410
TGTAGTTTCTTTTTCTTGCGAACCGCCGAAGCGGCGGGGCAGGGGCATCGTGCCGAGGCGCATATTGGCGGCGCGGATTCGCGCGGGCGAAGGTTTGCGCGTTCCGCTATGCAACCTACCGCCAATCTCGCGCGTTCCCCGAAAAAAAAGAGCGGCGAAAATAAAAAAATTTCGCCGCCGAAGAAAAACAAAAATGTGTTCGCAAAACTACTTGCGGCGTCTCAGATACGCGAGGATTCTCAA
>DJPO01000005.1:271-2345 GCA_002437405.1 Opitutia bacterium UBA6410
GCCCGCGGAAGGTATTTTATCGGCGGGTAGAAAACGTACGCCAAGAACATAATCGCAAAGCTGAATTTGCGCAAAGTGACAATCAGGATTATGCAGACAATCAGCGCGACGAAGGAGCGGAAGCGCATGCTCGTCGTCCAGTTTATGTGCTTGAACGACGGATACGGAATGTTGCTTACCATCAGCCACGCTATCAAAAGCATCAGCGGAATCAAAAGCGGCGTGTATTTCTGGAGGTCGAGGCTCAGAATCGTCAGCGCAATCGACGCCACTGCTCCCGCCGCCGCGGGGGCGGGGAGTCCGCTGAAGTAGTCGCCCTTTTCGTACTTTTCGTGCCCGTTGATGTACGGGTTTGTCAGCACGTTAAAGCGCGCCAAGCGTATCGCGGCGCACAGCATAAATATGAAGCCTATCAGCCAACCCGTGTTCTGCAGCAGCCCGCTCCAAGTCTCGGAAAGCGCGGCGGACGGCTGGAGTATCAAAAAGAACATCAAAAGGCACGGCGCGATTCCGAACGAAACGCTGTCCGCCAGCGAATCGAACTCCTTGCCGAAAAGCGACGACTTGCCGCTCGCACGCGCAACGCGTCCGTCGAGGGCGTCGCAGAGGAACGACATCAGAATGCAGATAATCGCCAAGACGTAGTAGCCAGTGCTCGAGACCGACTGCTCGGCGGTGTAGTTGGAGGTGACAATCGCCGCGATGTGGTCGATTGCCCTGTCGGTGGAGTCGGCGTTGAACTTCCCCTGTATGCAGAGGATTACCGACAGAAATCCGAAAAACAGATTCCCCGCCGTGAACGAATTCGGCAGTATGTATATTTTGCTCGCCTGATGGACGTTCTCCCACAGCGATTGTTCGGGTTTTTGGTTGGAGCTCATTTTTTCAAAGTTTCGAGATATTTCCAGAAATTGTCCTCCTGCTCAAACATGGTTTCTTCCTTGAACGGAAGCTTGAACCTGAACACGAAGTCCGCGAGCGTCTTGTGGTGGAGGATATAGTGGGCGTGGAGCGTCTGGGTGTCTTCGAGCAGTTCGAAGTAGATTCGCCAGTCGCCGGTGCGGAGTCGGTAGTAGGTTTTGCCCTCGCGGCGGATTCGCCCGATATCGCGCAAACCGCCCTCCAACTGTTCCGCCGTCAGCGAGCCGAACGCGTCGATTACCTCGAGCTGCTCGAGCTTCCCGAGTTTGTTGAGCTCGCCCATCGCCTGTTTGCTGAAAGTAACTTGGTACATTTTCTCCCTGTATTTTATTTTTCCGTAAAAGTAGAGTATCGGAAAAAATACTTCAACAAAAATGGAGTGAAACTTTTTCCGCTTGTCCGCGTTTTCTATCATCGAAAGGAAATTTATGACAAAGTACCTATCGATATTCGCACTCGCCGCAACCTTTGCGGTATCCGCATTCGCCGCCGACACCCCCGCTTCGACGACGGAAAATTTTCAACCCCAACAGCCCGCCGCCGCGCAGGCGGAAACTTCCGACTTCTCCGATTTGGACTTGCACTCCCGCGCGCGGCTAATGCGCCGCTTCGACAAAGACGGCGACGGAAAGCTCAGCGAAGCCGAGCGCACCGAGGCGGTCAAGGCTCTGAAGGCGAAGTCCGAACACTTTAAAGAAATGCGCAAAAAATTCGTTTCGGGTGTAATCGCAAAATTCGACAAGGACGGCGACGGAAAATTGGACGAAGCCGAGCTTACCGAATTTCTCGAAGACCAGCGCAAGGCGTTCGAGTCGTGCCGCCGCCCCGAGCGTCCGCCGCGCGACTTCAATGTCCCGAAGGAAATTCTCGCAAAGTTCGACAAGGACGGCGACGGATTCCTGAATCCGCAAGAGCGCAGGGCGATGTTCGAGCAGGCTCGCCAAAAGCGCGACGCTCTCTTTAAGAAATACGACGCCGACGGCGACGGAAAATTGAGCGACGAAGAAAAAAATCAGATGTTGCAAGATCCCGAAGTCAGGAAAATGCTCAAGCGCATAATCGACAATCCTCCTCCGCCCCCGCAGTTCGGTGGAGACCGCGACCGACCCAAGTTCGGCGGCGATTGTAAACGCCCGCAATTCGGCGAACGTCC
>DJPO01000005.1:2373-2532 GCA_002437405.1 Opitutia bacterium UBA6410
GACTTCCGCGCCCGCCGCGGCGACTGCCCGAAATTCCGCCACCCGCGCGAATTCGACTCCCGCTGCGCGCCGAACCCGCAGTGCCCGCCTCCGCCGCCCCCGTGCGGAATGGACGGTTTCCGCCAGTGCCCGCCGCCTCCGCCGCCTGCATGCGCCTGC
>DJPO01000005.1:2592-2741 GCA_002437405.1 Opitutia bacterium UBA6410
CCGCCCTGTAATTGCAACCGCGCGCCGAAATGTCCGCCCGCGCCCGCAATGCAGTCGCCCGATTTCAAGGGCTGCGCCCCGCAACCTAAAAATATGCGCGGCGAAGAGTGCAAAACCGTCAAATGCGCGGGCGAAAATAAATGCGCACC
>DJPO01000005.1:2910-3443 GCA_002437405.1 Opitutia bacterium UBA6410
TATTTTGGTGCGCGGTTTGCCCGCCTCGGATTGCGTCAAGCCGTTTCCGAAGAATTTTAGCTGCGCGTTCATTTCCATTTAACGTAATCTCCTGCCGCCACCTCTTAAAAAATTCCCATTCGTCTGTCTCCTCCCAATCTCATAATTCCCCCGAGTCCGCCCGTATGCCGAGCTGCGCAAGTTCCGCCGTTTCTGTTTGACGGTTCGCGGCGGCTTTTATATCTTTTTTAGATGAAAAATTTTTTATTTGCCGCGCTATTGTCCGCTCTCGCATTCCCTTTGACTGCGCCCGCCGCCGCGCCCGTATCCGCGACCTCGGACAATCCCGCCCCCGAATTTTTTCCCGAAAAAAACATAACACCAGCCGCAAAAATACTGCTCGAGCGCGCAAAATCGGGCAACGGTGACGCAATCCTGCAAGTCGCAATCGCATACGCGGCTGGCGAAAAAGGCTTCCCGAAAAACCCCGAAGCGGCGGTCTTCTGGTGGAATAAAGGCGCGGAAATGGGCGACGCAATCTCCCAAAACTACCT
>DJPO01000057.1 GCA_002437405.1 Opitutia bacterium UBA6410
GCTATTGAATTCCGAATTTTTCGGACACTCAATAGCCCCTTTTTTGTGGGCGGGAGTTTCCCTTTTTAATAGTTAGCGCACTTGCGCGCCAGATTTTTCACAATGTCGAGCTTCTGCGCGAACTGCGCGCCACTCGGGAACTCGATTTTCTCGAAGCCGCAATCCTCGTGGAAAATCCTGAAAACATTTCCGTCGCAATTCGCGGCATACGCGCTTTGGCAGCCGCCGCCAAGCTCGGTCAAAAACGCCCTTTCGAGCGCGAAAATTTCGTTCGTCGGCTCGTGAGTGAATTGGCGGAAATAGGAGGCGTCGCAGCTCCTGCACTGCAGCGCGATTATCCCCTGCGCAACTGCGGGAACGCAAACGTCGGGCTTTAGCGGGCGGAATTGCACCCCTTCGTACGAGTCGATTTTAAGGCGCACAAGCCCCGCCTGCGACAACACCGAAGCGTCGGCAGCCCCGCCCGCGAGCTTTTTAAGGCGCGTGTGCACGTTGCCCCGAAACTCCGTCCATACCGCCTGCGGGAAGAGTTTTTTCAGCTGCGCGCGGCGGCGCGGGCTGCCCGTTGCAATCAAATTCGGCACCTGCACTCCATCGCGGATTACGAGCACGTCGGCGCACGCGTCGCGCGGCAGGCAGCCCGCAATTTCAAGCCCGTCGGGGCAGTCGGTCGGCAAATCCTTTGCGCTGTGGACGGCGATTTCCGCGTCGCCGCCGAGAAGCGCCTCCTCGATTTCCTTCGTAAAAAGTCCCTTGCCGCCGTATTTTTCGAGCGACCACGTCTGCTGTTTGTCGCCCGAAGTCTTTATTTCGACGAACTCGAATTGCGCGTCGGCAATGCGGGCGGAAAGGTATTCCGCGACCATCTTGGCTTGCGCCAATGCGAGCGGACTCGAGCGAGTCGCGAGTCTTATTTTTTTCATACAACCGTGCTCCGAAAAATTATTTTTTCAATTTGCGGACGGATTTTTCCGCGCCCGCGCCCGACATTTCGGACGAATAGTGTGCCCGCGCCCCCTTGAGGTTCTGCTTTGCAACCCACGGCATCAGCGCGCGCAGACGCTGCCCGACTTTCTCAATCGGGTGCTTTTCGTCCTGCGCCAAAAGTTTTTTGCACTTTTTCATTCCGCTCTTGTGCTCGCCGACCCATTCCTTAACGAATCTACCCGACTGGATTTCCCGCAAAATGCGCTCCATTTCGCGGCGCGACGAACTGCCAACTACCCGCGAGCCGCGCGTGGCGTCGCCGTACCTCGCCGTCTCCGAAACGGAAAAACGCATTCCCGAAATCCCGCTCTGGTAGATTAGGTCGGCAATCGACTTCAATTCGTGGCAGCACTCGAAGTACGCGACTTCGGGGCGGTACCCCGCCTTGACGAGCGTCTCGAAGCCCGCCCGAACGAGCGCGGCGAGCCCGCCGCCGATTACCGCCTGCTCGCCGAAAAGGTCGGTTTCCGCCTCCTCCTTGAACGTAGTTTCGACGACCGCCGCGCGGGTCGAGCCTATCGCGTCCGCCCACGCGAGCGCAAGCGCGCGAGCCTCCCGCCCGCCGCTGTGTACGCCGATAAAAGCGGGCACTCCCCGACCCTCCAAAAATTGCGAGCGCAGCGCACTCGCGGGAGCTTTCGGCGCGACCAAAATCACGTCGACCCCCTCGGGCGGCTTCACAAGCCCCCAATGAACCGAGAGTCCGTGCGCGAAAACGAGCGTTTTGTTTTTTTCGAGATTCGGCGCGATTTGCGTTTCAAAAAGTTCGCCTTGGCACATGTCGGGAACGGCAATCAAAATAACGTCCGAATTTTTTACGGCTTCGGCGATTGAAAAAACTTTGAAGCCGTCCTTTTTCGCGACGGCCGCCGATGCGCTGCCCTTGCGCAGACCTACGGAAACGCCGAACCCGCCGTCCTTCAGATTCAGGGCGTTGGCGCGACCGAGCGCACCGTAGCCGATTACCGCAATGGTCTTTTTTTTGAGGACGTTTTTGTTCGCGTCCTTCTCCTTGTAAACTTTAGCCGCCGCCATTTCTCTAAAAATTTTCGGAAAATTATGCAGGCGGGCGGGTTCAACGCAACTTTATAATGGAGGAGGTCGGAAACGATAAAACCGCTCCCGACCTCCCGATTTACCACTGGACTAAATTTTTTTATTCGCCCCCCGACCGCCGCGCGCCGCTACCCGCAGCGCGCGCGTCGGGAAACCGCGACTACTTGAAGTATCTGCCGAGCAAGCCCAAGAACGCCGAGCCGTGGCGCGCTTCGTCCTTGCACATTTCGTGGACGGTGTCGTGGATTGCGTCGTAGCCAAGCTGCTTTGCGCGCTTTGCCAAGGCGAGTTTGCCTTCGGTCGCGCCGCGTTCGGCTTCGACTCTCAGCTGGAGGTTCTTCTTGGTGTCTGCATAGACGCATTCGCCCAGAAGTTCCGCGAACTTGGCAGCGTGTTCCGCCTCTTCAAAGGCGATTCTCTTGTAGGCTTCAGCGACTTCGGGATACCCTTCCCTGTCCGCCTGACGGCTCATCGCAAGGTACATTCCGACTTCCGTGCATTCGCCCGTGAAGTTCGCGCGCAGCCCTTCGACGACTTCCGCGTCGAGCCCTTCGGCTACGCCGATTTTGTGTTCGTCCGCCCAACCCGCCGCGGGGGCGTCGTCCCTGACGACGAACTTGGATTTCGGAGCCTTGCACTGCGGGCAGAAATCGGGGAGATTATCCGCGTCTTCAAATACATATCCGCATACCGAGCATACTACTTTTTTTGCCATATCGTTTGTTTCCTTTTTTAGTCTGTTATTTTTTGTTGTAGGTTTGAAATTTTCGTCTTCGAGAAATACGAGAGATAGAATTTGTTTACGTCCTTGAGCAGCGAGCCGAACAGGCAGTCTTTGCCGTTGCAGCGCGGGGTGTCGAACATGCAGACGCACGGTGCGCCCCCGCAACCCGCGGACTCCATTATCCGCATGAGCGGCAGCTTCGCCTGCTCCTTGGTGAAAAAGAACCCGCCGCCGCGACCGTGCGACACCGACACTATTCCCGCCTCGACCATTTTCCGCAGCACCTTGGAAAGGTGGTGGCGCGAGACCCCCGCAATTTCCGAAATCTCCGCCGCCGTGAGCGGCTCGTCCGCCCGAATTATCGCGCGGGCGGCGTGGAGAGCCAGCGATGCGCTTTCGGGAATGTTGAGAACTTTGTAGGAGGAAGTCATTGCGTTTTTAATAGTATGATAGTACTACAATACTATTTTTATTTTGCGCGCAAGCTTTTTTTTGAAAAAATCGAAAAAATTTTTTCGGGGGCGCGAAAAATGAGGGATTTGGCGGACATTTTTTTCTTGGGATATTTTTTTCTTGGGATATGCGTGTATTACAGTCTTTTATTCGCGGACTAAGAGCGCGCAGCCGCCACAACGCCGCGCGGCGGGCGGGATTACAACCCCGCGCACTTGCCGCAAAGATACGCCCAGAACGGCGCGAGCAGCACCGCCGCGACGAGAGTGCCCATCGTAATCTGGACTGCCACCTGCGGGTGTCCGCCGAAGTGCTTTGCAACAACCGCCGAAGTAACGCCGCACGGCGCGAGCGATTGGAGCGCGACGACAACTTTCAAAGACGGGTCTACGGGCAGAACGTACGCGAGCGCAATGAAAATCGACGGCATAAAAACCGAGCGCAAAAATACCGCCCAGCCGACAATTTTGAAGCTGAAATTGCGGAAGTCGAGAAGGTCGCACATAATCGTCCCGAACATAATCAAATTAAGCGGAATAGCCGCGCTGCCGAGCATTTTAAGCGAAGTCATCGCGAAGTCGGGAATATATTCCGCAAGCCCCGTCCAGACGAAAAACAGCGCGACGAAAACCGACAAAATCGGCCCCTTGAGCAGGATTTTCGGCGAAAACCGCCCCGCCGCCGAAATCAGCGTAAGCCCAACCGACCAGAACACGAGGTCGCACCCCACATTGTGCGTGAGCATAACCCCGAGCGTATCCGCGCCCCCGTCGGGAAAGAGAATCGCAACCAGCGCGAGCAGGAAAAACCCGTAGTTGTTGACACCCGTCGTCACCACGAACGTGCGCTGCCCCTCTCCCACGCGCAGCTTCAAAAAAATCGACGCAATCCACGCTATCAAAAGGCACAAAAATATGCCGCCCGCCCCGAGCGAAATCGCCGTGAGCGAAAACTCCACACTGCGCAGCCGCTCGTTTCCGAGCATATTGTAGAAAATGAAACACGGCAACGAAACGTCTATCGCAAAGCGCATAAACGACTTGTCGCTCTGCGGCTCGAGCCACCCGATTTTGCGAACCGCCCAGCCCGCGAAAACCATCGCGTAAATCGGGATAATCGCCGTGATAATCGAAAAATTTAGACCTTCCTGCATTTTTAAATAAAAGTGCCGAGTCTCGGACGCGCCTCGGAAATCTCAAGCAAAATCAGACGAGCGGGCGCGACAAAAATTTCGCGATGTCGCTCGTTGCAATCGCGGTTTCCGAAAGTTCGCGGGCGGCGGCAACGGCGGAGAGCCCGAGCCAGTCGGACGCGCAAAGCCCCGCCGAAAGCGGCTCACCGAATTTGCGGGACGCGAGAACCGAAACCGCAAGCCCCGCGAGCAAATCGCCGCTTCCCGCGCGGGAGAGCGCGGGCGAGCCGCACGTCGAATAGACGATTTTCTCCCCGTCGCACCCGCGCGTGGCGGCGGATTTCAGGAGAATCGAGCACCCGTATTTGCGGCACGCCTCGAGCAGCGAAGCGTCGGAGGCGTCGGGGGCGATTCGCAGGATTTCGCCCTCGTGCGGAGTCGCCAATGTGGGGGCGTTGCGCGATTTCAAAACGCCGAAAATTTGCGGTGAAATTGCGTCGGCGTCCAACACTGCGGGGACGTTCGGGAAATTCTTCAGAATCTGGGCGACAAGCACGGAAGTTTCGGGATTGTCCGTAAGCCCGCTACCCGCCAAAAACGCCGTCGCGCGCGAAATGCGGCGGGCAATCAGCCCGTACGACTCGAGCGCAATCGAGCCGTCCTCCGTCTCGGGGCAGCCGACCCAGATTGCCGACGGCTCGGCTGCGGCAAATTGCGGCGCGAAAGTCTCGGGCACGAATGCCGTGACAAGCCCAGCGCCGCCGCGCAAGGCAGCCCGCACGTTCGAGAGCGCAGCCCCCGCGTATGCCCGCGAGCCCGCCAAAACAAAGGCGTGCCCGTATGTGCGTTTGTCGGAGACCGCGGGGCGCAAAGCCATCAGCGGCTCGAAGATATTCGGGCGCAAAATGTATTTCCCGCAGGACGGAAGAGGAAGATTTTTTTCGTCGAAAAACCCGATGTCCACAAAGCGTATGCGCCCGCAAAACTTGCGGTTGAACGACTCGAAAACCGCCGTCTTGGCAATCCCCGTGCAATACGTCGCGTCCGCAACAAACGTCGGGCTTTCGGGCTGCGTTTCGCCCGCGCCCGCGGGAATGTCCACCGAAATTTTTATGTGCGCGCATATCGCGTTGGCGGCTTCAATCGCCGCCGCCAAGTCGGAGCGCGCGGGGGCGCGGAAAGTCATTCCGACAAGCCCCTCGATTAGCAGGTCGAATTTTCCGCCCCCGTTTTCTGTAAAAGACAAAAGGCTTTCGAGCGGCGCGACTTTTTCGATTTGCCCGCCGAAGTGTTTTTTTAGATTTTCGAGAACGGCTGCGGTTATTGGCTTTCGTTTTTGACTTTCCGCAACCGCCAAGCAGAGCCGAATATCTCCCCTTTTGCGCAGAATCTCCCGCGCCGCGACAAGCGCGTCCGCCCCGTTGTGTCCGCCGCCAGCGACGACGAGCACCCGCGCGGATTCGGGCAGGCGGAACTCGCGCAGAAATTCGCGCGCGATTCCCGCGCCCGCCGCCGAAACTGCGTCGGCTTCGGAGACTTTTCCGTCCGAGAAAAATCCGTGTTCGAAATCCGCCGACTCGCGGCGCGTCAAAATCGGGGCAATGTATTTCATTTTACGGCAACCGCAATCGCCTGTGCGTAATCCTTTAAATGTGTAAGACTCACGAGAACTTTTTCACCGCCGATTGCGCGCAAAGCGTCCGTTGCGGCGGAGTCCAAAACCGCGCGCGGCGCGCCCGTTTCGGAATTTTCGATACCGATGCTTTTGGGCGTAATCGCCCCACGAAAGCCCGTACCCAGCGCCTTGACGACCGCCTCCTTGGCGGCGAAGCGCGCGGCGAAGGCTTCGGCTTTATTCGCGCGGGGGGCGCAATAGGCGATTTCGGCGTCGGTAAAAGTCCGCGCCAAAAAGGTGTCGGGGTATTTTTCGAGCATCGAGCGAATCCGCGCGACATCCGTCAAATCCACGCCCACGCCCACGACGTTCCCGTCGAAAAGCTGCCGGTTATCGTCCATATTTTTCGATGAGTTCCTTCATCTCGGCAACCGCGCGCGCCATTCCGACAACGAGAGCGCGGCAGACTATGCTGTGCCCGATGTTCAGTTCGTTGAAGCGCGCGTTCTCGAGAAGCCTGCGGATATTGGAATAGTTGATTCCGTGCCCCGAGTTCACCGTCATACCCAGCGACTGCGCGAATTCGGCGGCTTCGGAGAGCCTTTTTAACTGCGCGGACTTGGCGACCTCGTCGCCCTCGGCGTTCGCGTACGCGCCCGTGTGCAGCTCGACAACCGACGCGCCCGCCGCCTTCGCAGCCTCGACCTGCCGTTTTTCGGGGTCGATGAAAATCGAGCAGACCGCGCCGACTTCCGACAACCTCGCGACCGCCGAAGCGACTTTCGCGGTGTCGCCCGCAACGTCCAAGCCGCCTTCGGTCGTGACCTCGCGGCGGTTTTCGGGGACGAGGCAGACGTAGTCGGGGCACACTTTCAGCGCGACGGAAATTACGTCTTCGGAGCACGCCATTTCCATATTGAGCTTCGTGCGGATATTTTTGCGCAGCGCGAAAATGTCGGCGTCGCAGATGTGGCGTCTGTCCTCGCGCAAATGGGCAGTGATGGAATCCGCGCCCGCGCTTTCTGCGATTAGCGCGATTTCTATCGGGTCGGGTTCGACTATGATTTTCGAGCCCGCGGGCACGTCGCGGTAGCGCGCCTGCCTGAGGGTCGCGCTGTGGTCTATGTTTACTCCGAGTTTTGTCATATCTTTTCCTATTGAAATTTTCTCCAAAGCGAGGGCATGAAAAGCGCGAGAATCGCGTAGAATTCGAGCCTGCCCATAATCATCAAAATTCCCAGAAAAATTTTCGCCGCCCCGCCCATAAAGCCGAAGTTATCGGCTGGCCCGAGCCGCCCGAACGCGGGGCCGATATTGTTGAGCGAAGCCACGACCCCCGTGACGGTCTCCCCGAGCGTGAGGGACGGCTCGAGCGCGGAGAGTACGGGAATCGAGACAAGCGCAATCAGCGCGAACATCGCAAGAAAGCAGAGGACTTTGTCGGCGCCCTCCGAGTCCAGAATCCTGCCGTTGATTTTCACGGGGCGGACTACGCGCGGGCGGAACGACTTTTCGAGATTGTTGCGGCAGAGCGCGAACGAGACAATCAGCCGCGAGACTTTCAGCCCGCCCGAAGTCGAGCCCGAGCACCCGCCGATTATCATCAGAACGAAGAAGACCGCGTGCGAAAAGGGAACCCATTTTTGGTAGTCGTCGCACATAAAGCCGGTTGTCGTGATGACCGAAACCGTGTTGAAAACCGAATACGTAAACGCCCTGAAAAACGGCAGACCGCCCGCCGACCAAACCGCCAGCGCAACCGCGACCGCCGCCGCTGCTATCAACGCCGAATAGACCCGCAGCTCCGTATTGCCCAACGCCGCCGAAATCCGCCCGCGCGAAAGGGCGATGAGCACCGAAAACCCGATTCCGCCCACGAACATATAAAACGACACGACCCAATACAGCCCGAGGCTGCCGTAGTGCGATATGCTGTCGGAATAGACCGAAAATCCGCCAGTGGAGACCGTCGAAAACATATGGCATACGGCGTCGAACCAGCCCATCGAGCAGAGTCTGAAGCTGACGGCGCACGCGGCGGAAATCGCCAAATAAAGCCCGATTATCCCGAAGACCGCCGAGCGTATCCGCGCCGTGTCCATTCCGCCGCCCGAGTCAACGCTTGTCTCGCGCGAATACAGGGTTCTGCCGCCCGACCCCAAGAACGAGAAAATCGCAACGAAGAACACGACGACCCCCAAGCCGCCTATCCAGTGCGACAGACACCGCCAAAACATAAGGCTGCGCGGGAAGCGCGAGAAGTCGCCGAAGACCGAAGAGCCCGTCGTCGTAAGGCCGCTGGCGGACTCGAAAAACGCGTCGCAAAACGGGGCGTCGAGAATCATCACATACGGGAGAGTCCCCAGCAGCGACGCGAGAGTCCAGCCGACGCCGACAATGCACATCGCCTCCTTTTTGAAGAGTTTGCCCGACGCCGTGCGGCTGGGCAGAAAAAACGAAAACGCCAGCAACGCCGAAAACGCGACGGCGGAAATCCACGACGGCAGCGCGTCGCCCTCGAGCGGCGAGACCGCGCTGTAGTAGACCGAAACCCCCGCGCTCGCGGCAAACGCAAGCGACATAATCGCGAAGAGCATCGAAAGGGTTTTCAGTATAATCGGGTAGTTCATCGCCTATTTTACGAAGCGTTTGACGACCTGCTCGGCCATCTTTTTTTCGAGAATGACGACGAGCCTGTCGCCCGCCGAAATCGCGTCCGCAGCCCCGGGGACTTTCGCGCCCGAGTCGTTGACAACGGCGGCGACGATGCACGCGGGCGGCAGCGACAATTCGCGCAGGGTTTTGCCCGCGGCCTCCGCACCGTCGCGCACGGTGAGCTCGACGAACTCGATTTCCCCGTTGCGCAGCGAGCCTATCACGCAATAGTCCCTGCCCGTGACGAATTTTTTTATCTCCGAAACGGTTACGCGGCGCGGCGAGACAATCGCGTCGAAATTCAGGAATCCGCTTATGTTCTGCAAGACCTGCTCGTAGTCGGGCTTGTTTATCACCAGCTCCACATGCCCTACCCCGAGCTTCTTCGCCTGAAGGCACGTCATCACGTTTTCCTCGTCGTCTTTCGTGCAGGCGATGAAGTAGTCCGCGTCGCCGATTTGCTCCTCCTCCAAAAGGCGCAGGCTCGTTGCGCTGCCGTTGATGACCGTCACGTTCGGGAACGATTCGGCGAAGTCCTTGCACTTTTCGAGATCCGGCTCGATTACGCGGATTTTGAAGCGGTAGTTACGCAGCCTGCGGATTATCGAGACCGCGATTTCCGTCGCGCCGTAAAGGACGACTTTTTTCGCATACGCCGCGGTTTGGCTCGAGAAAAGCGGGCGGCTTTTCAAAAGGTTTTCGGGAGTCCCGATTACGGTCGCCTTGTCGCCCGCCCGCAGTGCGGTGTCGGCGTCGGGGACGACAAGCTCTCCGCCGCGCTCGACGTACCCGATTTTCACGCTCCCGAGCTTCAGCGAGCGCAGCGGGACTCCGACGGACTTGGCGTCGGGCGAAATCTCGACCTCCTGCAATTCAATCGCGCCTCTGGCGAAGTCCTCGAGAGCCATTCTCTCGGGGTTGCGAATGCGCTTGGCAAGCTCGACGGCAGTCAACGCTTCGGGGTTTATCAAAATGTCGATGTCGAAGTGCCGCTGGTAGTTCACAAGCGGGGCGTCGGCGTAGACCTGGTCGTGGACTCGGGCGATTGTGGTTTTCGCGCCCAGCTTTGCGGCGAGCGAGCACGCCACGATGTTGAGCTGGTCGTAGGCGGTCATCGCCGCGAAGAAATCGCAGTCGGCGACCCCCGCCCTAACAAGGCACGCGGCGGACGCGCCGTTGCCGCGCACCACGCGCACGTCGAGACGCTCCTCGATTTCGTCGGCGGTAGTGTCCTCCGATTCGATGAGGGTGACGGCGTGCCCGTCCTCGCTGAGAATCTGGCAGAGGTAGTGCCCGACATCGCCCGCTCCTGCTACTATTATTTTCATATTCTGCGGATATTAAAGAAAAACGCCCCGACAAAAGCAAATAAATACGCACGCGCGCAAATCCCGCCGTTCGGGCGCGATTTTGCTTCACGCGGCGCACTTTTATATATAGACATTTTTTTATGAAACGTATCCTGCCGATTTTCATTCTCGCAATAACCGCACCGCTCTGCGCAGTTTGCGCCGCCGCGCGGCAGCCCGTAATCTCGATTCTCTCGGGCAATTCCGTCCACTACTGGGGCGACCACGAAAACGCCGTCATGGGCGACCTGCTCGAAAATATGCTGAAGACGGCACTCGGGGACAAAGCGCAAATCAGGCGCGTGAACCTCGAAAACGGCGGGAAAGTCGAAGACTTGGCGGGGAGCAAAGCCGTAATCGTTTTCGGAGAGGGCGAAGCCTCGCACCCGCTCAAAGACAAAATGGAATTTTTGAAGAAGCTCAACGACTCGGGTACGGGCTTCGGGTTCTTCCACTACTCGCTTATGTTCGGCGAAAACGACGCGCGGCAGGTCGAAATCCTCGACTCGCTCATCGGCGGGCACTACCAAACCCACTGGTCGGTGAACCCGTACTTCGACGCCGACTTCAAAAAATTCGCCGACCACCCCGCGGCGGGCGGCGTCCGCCCCTTCAAAATTTACGACGAATGGCACTTCAATATGAAATTCGCCGAAAATAGCGGGCAGAAGATAACGCCGCTCGCGGTCGTCGCGCCGCCCGACAACGTGCGCAAGCGCAGGTTCGGGGCGAATACGGGCAATCCGTTTGTCCGCCAAAACCTCGGGCGCGACGAGACGATTTTCTGGCTCTGCGAAAACCCCAACGGCACGCGCGGATTCGGCTGCACGGGCGGACACGGAGTCTGGATTCTCGCAAACCCGAACTTCGCGCGACTCGTCGTCAACGCCTCAGCGTGGCTCGCGGGAATCGAAATCCCCGCAGGCGGCTTTGATTTCCCCCTCCCGAAAATCGACGAAATCGCCGCGAAAATCAAAAAGGAAAAACGCCCCGACTACGAAAGCTATATGGAGGACTGGCGCAACGCCGAAAAATCGTGGGGCGTCGGGCGGTAATTTGGGCGTGAATCCGCGCTCTTTGCAGATTTATTCGCCGTTTTGGCTTTACATTCGACACACAAAAGTTAGTGTACTAACATTCATCTCACCTATTATTATATTATGAACAAGAAACTGGGAAAAATCCTTTCGGTCTTCGCCGTCGCGGCAAATCTGACGGCGGGGGGAATCGACTTCGCCGACTTCGCAAACCCCGCGCGCGAAAATAGCCCGTGGGTCTACTGGTTGTGGCTCAACGGCAATGTCGACAAAGAATCCATTACCGACGACATGCAGGCGATGGACTACATGGGCGTCGGCGGCACGCTGATGTTCGACAACCGCGGCTATTGGGAAGACGAACGCCACCTGCTCTACCCCAAGCCGGCGAACACAAACCTCGACCCGTCGTGGCTCGCGAATCTCACCCACGCCGTAAACGAAAGCAAGCGGCTGGGGCTTAAAATGAGCATCAACCTCAGCAATTGCGGCGGCAATTTGAAGGGCCCGCACAAGACGCTCGCCGACGCTCCGAAGAAAATCGTATTCAAAACAATCCCCGTATCGGGGAAGTTCGACAAAACTTTACCTGTTCCGCCCGAAAAATTCTCGAAGCCAATCGCCACGTTTGCAATCAAGTACGACGGCGGCAAAATGCAAAAAGAATCAGACTGGATTGCGGGCGGCGACGGACTCTTTACAATGGCGGCGACCTCGGGCAAGCGGCTCGACAAGGGCGTCGATAAAATCCGCAACGCGCTGGAAGTCGTAGACCTCACGGACAAAATAAAGGACGGCAAGCTCGAATGGCAAGCCCCCGCCGACGGCGGCGACTGGGCGGTTCTGCAAATCTCCTACGCGACGATGGACGACAGGGAATTCGACGTAGACATTCTCGACCCCGCAGCAATCGAACGCCACTACGAACGCTGGGCGGGCTCTTTCCGCAAATGCTTCGGCAAGGAATTCGGCAAGACCGTCGAACGTTTTTACAACGTGAGCTGGGAGGGCTCGATTCCCACTTGGACGAACAACTTCGAGGAGTTTTTCAGGCGCGACCGCGGCTACGACATACGCCCGTGGCTGCCGTATCTGGGCGGGTTTGTCGTAAAAAACAAAGAGCAGTCCGAACGCTTTATGACCGACTTCCGCCGCGCCCGCAATAACTGCCTGCTCGGCAACTTCTACGCGAAAATCGGCGAGCTAACCCACAGGGACGGCGTGCAGTGGCACTCCGAATCGGGGGGCCCGTGGATTCGCAAACCCGAGGTTTTCGGCGAGGCCGACCAGCTCGCGTTCCTCGGAATAAACGATATGCCGCAGGGCGAATTTTGGGTCGAATTCCCCTACGACGACCCGCGCAAATACGGCCGCTATCTCGTCCACCCGATAGCCTCCGCAGCCCACATCTACGGCAGCAATTTGGTCGCGATGGAATCGTTCACGCACATGTCCAACCACTGGAGCATGTACCCTGGGATTTTGAAATTCTACGCGGATCGCTCGTTCGTTCAGGGCGTGAATTTCTCGATTCTACACACGTTCACGTCTTCGCCCAAAAGATTCGGACTCCCCGGAATCGAGTACTTTGCGGGCACGCACTTCAACCAGAACGTCACTTGGCACAAACAGTCGCCCGAATTCATAAAATACATGGCGCGCTGCCAATTCCTGCTGCGCTACGGCAAGCCGCAGTCCGACTTCTGCCTCTACGAGGGCGACGTCCCCTACGAAGACTGGTACGGCACAAACTGCTGGAACGGTTTCCGCAAATACGATAGAAAGCGCGCCTACGACTATTATCCGCTGAAGTTCGACACCGTAAACAACGACGTTCTCCTAAACGGCGCGAAAGTCGTTGACGGCAAGCTCGTTCTCAAAAGCGGAATGCAGTACAAGGCGATGTTTATCGACATTCCCTCGAACAGCGTGTCGCCCAAGGCATTGGCGAAAATCCTCGAATTCAAAAAGCAGGGTCTGCCAGTGTTCTGCTCCCCCGCCCCCAAGCCGACGACAGCCGCAGGGCTGGGCGAAGACTGCGGCGCGGTCGCAAAGCTCGCCGACCAAATTTGGGACGGCGGGGACTTCGGCGAATTCGCAAAAACCCTGCGCCCCGCATGCGAAGGCGATTTCGAATATATCGTCCGCCGAGGCGAAAACGACGTATTCTTCCTTGCGGGCGAAGGCAAAGGCAGGGCAATCTTCGACGCGGCGGGAATCCCCGAACTCTGGGACGCCGTCGAGGGCAAAAAATATTCGCCCGACTCGTGGAAAAAACTTCCCGACGGCAGGACTGAAATCGAACTGGACTTGCCGAAAAACGGCTCGATATTCGTGGTATTTACGCGAAACTCGCAGGCGAAGACAAAGCCCGCCGCGCCCGCAAAATCCCTCGAGTTAGGCGGCGAATGGACGGTCGAATTCCCCGAGGGACTCGGCGCGCCCAAAAGCATAAAGCTCGACAAGCTCGTAGACCTGACGACCCACGAAAACTTCGGCGTCCGCCACTTCGCGGGGACTGCGACATACAAAAAGTCGTTCGACCTACAAACGCTCCCCAAGCGCGCACAGCTGGATTTGGAGAAAGTCAACTACGTCGCGGAAGTCTACGTAAACGGGCAAAAGGCGGCGACGCTCTGGTGCTACCCGTTCTCGTGCGACATCTCGAAGTTCCTCAAGCAGGGTGAAAATTCGCTCGAAATCAAAGTGGTCAACACTTGGCAAAACAGACTTATCGGCGACTGCAAAGTCCCCGAAAGCGAGCGCATAACCCGCGGCAACGTGCGTACCCGCCCGACCGAGCGCGGCAACCACACGATTTTCAGCGGATTCGCAAAAGACGACAAGCTCATTCCCAGCGGGCTGGTTGGAAAAGTCGTTCTGCGCTACGAATAGCCGCGGCGCATAACCCACCTACAGACGGTAAAATAAAAGCGGAAGTTTAGAAAAAAACTTCCGCTTTTTTTGCGCGAACAATAAAACTACATCAGCGGCACAAGCACCGAAGGACGCACCGACACGGGGCCGATTAGCCCTGCATCGATGGGCTCGCGCCCCCGCAAATCGCGGCGGAAGCTTGCGTGCGCCTTTCTGCCCGTCGGGCTTTTTTCGCCTTTGAGCAGCCATTCGGGCAGCTTTTTGAGGAACTGCTTTTTTCCGCCGCCGTCAATCCATTCGCTATCCTCGGGCAGGTGGGTATCGCCCACAAACCTGTTGAACCAAGTGTTGGCGACTTCGATTTCCAGCTCGTTTTCGCCGCTCTTTGCAAAATCGGTGATTTCGCACTTATACGGCGGATACCAGAGGTTGCGAACCTCCCTGCCGTTGAGCTTTACGCGGGCAATGTCGCGGACAACCCCCAAGTCGAGCTCGAGAGCCGTTTTGCCGTCTAACAGCTGCGCGGGCAGGTCGAATTTCTTTTTGTAAACGGTAGTCCCCGAGAAATATTTTATTTTTTCGTCGGCGTTTTTGCTGAGCGACTCGAGCTTTTTCATTCTGAACTTTTTGATGTCAGGACTCTGCGGCTTGACGCTCCAGCCGCGCGAAAGGTCGATTTTCGCGGGGACGTTTTCCACCGCAACCTCGGGCTGCTTCGCCCCTGCTCCCGCAAACTTGCCGCCTACCCACGCGCGCAAAGTCGGGACTCCGCCGCGGCTTTCGACGTCGAATTCGCGCTCGGGCAGCCCCGATTCCGAAAGGCTCGGGACTTTTATTTCAAGCGAACGCCACTCGTCGCCCAACGCGGTTTTCTTTTCGCCGTCAACCGAATAGAATATTTCGAGGACTTTCGGCAAACCCGCCGCGCAATCGCCGCCGAGCGACTGGCTGTTGACGTTTATCTTCAGCGAGTCGTCCTTTACCTTTGAGCGGACAAACTCGGTGATGTCGCTGACTTTCGAGCCGTCCTTGCTGCGCCAGAGCGCCTTTTCTATCACAAGGCGGTTCCCCGACTTCGCGGCGGCAGTCCACTTGAATCCGTCGAGGTGCTTTGCGGGCTTCGCGTTTTTGTCGAAGACCACGAACACCGACTGTCTCGGTGCGAGCTGCATCGGGATAACCGTGCGGCCGTTCTCCGACTTCCAGACGGGCACGGGAACGACTTTCCCCGTCTCCGCGTCCCAGAATTCGGGAGCTGCGGACTGCGCGGCAAATTCGGCGTCGACGACAACCGTCCGCCCGCTTTCCGCCTGATTGGCGACAAAATATATGTCCGCCGTGTCGGTTTTTCTGTGGATATATTTGTAGTCTATCGGCGATTTTCCGTCGCGGCGCGATACCGCAAAATCGGGCTTAATCCCCAGCTCTTTGAGTATAAACTCGGGCTTTACGCCGAAATAGACGCGCCCCTTGCCGATTTTCTTCGACACCTTTTTCGCGCCGTCAAGTCCGCCCCAAAGCTCGTCGGCAAGCCGGTCGACACGCGCGTTGCTTTGCGGATACCCCGTAAGCCCGCGCGAACTCTGCGGACGCTGCCCAAGCAAAACCGTCGCGCCCTGCTCGGCGAATGAACGGATTCTTTCGAGCAGCTCTGGGGAAATTTGTTTGGTGTTGTTCGCCACGAGAATGTCGTACGTCATGCCGCTTTTCAGAACGATTTTCCCGTTTTCGACCGAAATGTTGTCGAACGCCGCAAGCGGCTCGCAAACGTTGCTTTCGTACCCGAACGGCATGCGCGGCGCATACAAATCTACCCCGCAATAGAAGTCCGCGGGCGCATAGAGCTGCGTGAGCGGCGTGATGGTCGGCACTTCCTCGGGCGCGATATACAACCCCGCCGCGACAAACCTGCCCTGCTGGAGCAAATACTGCGCCTTGCCGACGTACGAAAGCCAACCGTCGTACAAATTCCAGAGCGTGTTGAGCCTGTTGAAGTGGAATCCGAAATTCGAGAGCGTCATGCCCGCGCTGAGATTTTCATACGGCTGGTGGACATAGCTGTGGAAGACCAAACGCGTCACGCCGTCGACAAACGCGTGGTCGCCCTGCACCTTGTGGGAGGTCGGAGTGAGCCTCCATTCCTCGCCGTCGCCCGAAGTGAAAGTTTCGGTCTGGACGAATTTGCGCCCGTGGATTTGCGCGACGTTCGAGGCAATGCGCGCATTGCCCGTCTGGTTCCAGCCGCTCCAAAATTCGCCCATCGGAATGTCGGCATACCTGCCCTGCAAAAATTCGTCGAAGGGCCCGCCGTACGGCTCGCTGACAAACTGCAGGCCGCTCTTGTGCACGACCTCCGAAAAATATTTTCCGTAATACTTCGCGAACAAATCGGCAATGGTTCGGCGGAAATCCTGAAGGAATCTTTCGGAATAGTCCGCGCTTTCGACAAATCTGCCCGTTATAATCGGAAGATTTTTTATTATGTCGTACCCGCGCAACGCCTTGAACTCGGCGGGGAATTCGTCCGTCCAGTTCTGCGGGCCGACTTCGTAGCTGTCGATGAGCGTCGCCGAAAGCGTCTTGCCGACCTTTTCGCCCGCCTCGGCGATTATCCGCGACATCATTCCCGACCACGCGGCGTCGATGCCCGCCTTCGACATTTTGTCGCACTCCAAACCCGTACCCGCCTTGCTCGCGGGGTGGTTTGCCTTGCCCGTTGCAACCATTCCGAAACGCAGAATCGTCCACCTGCCCTCGGGCGCGTCCCAAACGAGATTGCCGTCGGCGTCCATAAATTCCGAAATGTTTTTTATCGAATCCCTTTTTATCGGCTCGACCCCCTCGGGGAGTTTGCGGACGGGGATTGTCCCCCACTTTTCAAAGGTTTTCAAGTCGAGGTCGGCAATCTTGACCGCGGGAGAAAGCGACATATTGTAGAGCGAGGCAGGCACGCGGCTATTATGAGTGTCGGCAAGCTCGACTTTGACGAATTTCGTCTTCACAAGCGGGAAGCCCGTCTCCGCCCCGGGGATTTTTATCGGGGCTGTCGTAAAATGCTTGCGGAAGTTTTTGCCGTCGTCGGAAACGTATATGTTGAAAATAACAGTCGCGCTGTAGGGCGGCCCGCCGAGCGCAACCTTAAAACTGCCGACATTGCTTGGCTTGGGGAACTCGAAAACAACGTTGTCGCCCTCAAGCCCGTCCTTTTTCGCAGACTTGGGAGTGAACATCACAACCTTCTGCCAGTTGGCGGAAAGCAGATCGTCCACATTCTGCGTAACCTTGATGTAGTCGGGCATATACGCGGGAACTTTGAAAGTCTCCACACCCTCGAAATTCGCCACAACATTCGAAATTTTGTCCCTGAAAACTTCGCCGTCGCCCGATATGCTCGGATACGCCAAAACGACAATGTCCTTGTAGAAACCGCCCTTGCTCTTCGCCCTCGCGAGCTTTACATTGACGCGCTTTCCGCCCTCGACATACGCCTCTGTCCACGCAATGTTCTTCATTCCGTTTTCGGGCTTAATCCACGGGCCGCCCGAACTCGACCAGCCGGGGCAGTTGCTGAGAGTTATCTCCATTCCCAGCCGCGCAGCCTCGTTAATCGCAAAGTTTACATGCTCATACCACTTGGGCGAGAGCGTCTCGACGTCCCCCGTGAAATGGGAACAACTTACGTCCAAAATCGTGGCAGAGCCTAACCCCATCTTGTGCATCGCCTCCAAGTCGGCAGTAATGCCCTCTTTTGATATATTGCCGTTAATCCAGTGCCACCAAGCGCGCGGCAAAGATTCGGCGGGCGGATTGGCAAACCCCGATTTGATGTCGGAAATTTTTTCCTCTCCCCCGCAAATCCCCAACGCAATAATAACAGACGCAAGTATAATAATTCCTTTTTTCATTTTCATAGGCTAAATAAAAGACTTCTATAAAAACAAGAAGCACGCTTCAAGTAAAAACTAAAGAAATCAATATTTTTCAAAGTTTTTGCAAAAAAAATGAAATTATCCACCCCATACTCCCAAAACGTAAAAATAGCAAGGGATAGGCGGAATTTTCACAGCCAATCGCCGTAAGGGGCAACGCCCCTTCAAAGGAAGCGGCACTGCCGCCCGCGACCGTGGCGTATTTGACACACGCGAGGGTACGGATTTTCGTATCGTGGGCTTGGGACAATCCGCAAGAGTTCGAACCATTTTGACGCAATGATT
>DJPO01000039.1 GCA_002437405.1 Opitutia bacterium UBA6410
TCAGCGCGCAAAATTGCGGAGCAATTTTGCTGTCTACCCTGTCTATATAAAAATGCTTAAAATTATTTCCGATTTGCTGCCCGTCGAACTCTGGGGAATAGATAATAATGCCCTCTCCGCCGCCTTTCTTATTTTTCTTGTCGTATCCTCAACATACCTTCTTATGTTCCTTGTCGGCGTCCTGCTCGGACATATCGTCCGCAGAATAAAAATCCGCCGTTTTGCCCGTATCGAAAATATCCTCGGCGAAAACAAAATCCCACGCCGACTCGCCGCCCTCGTCCCTCCCACCGTCTTCCTTTTCGTCATTCCCGTGCTCTTTCCCGCCGAAGATGTCGGCGATACGGTTTTCGTCGCAACGGGCAAACTCCTCTGCCTGTACCTGTTCGCCGCAATTTGGTATTTTTTAATCGGCGTCATCGACGTGTTCAACGACCTGCTCTCGGTGCATACGGAAAAATACGTGCGCGGGTTCGTCCAAATGCTGAAACTTGTCGTTTCCGTCATCGTTGTTATTCTGGTGGTCTCGATGTTTATGGGTAAGTCGCCCGTCAAAATCCTTGCGGGATTGGGCGCGTCCGCCGCCGTTTTGATGTTTGTTTTCAAGGACGCCATTCTCGGGTTTGTCGCCTCTGTCCAGCTCTCCGCAAACGATATGCTCCGCTGCGGCGACTGGATTTCAATGCCCAAGTACGGCGCGGACGGCGTTGTTTTCGACATCGGGCTTACCGTCGTCAAAATCAAAAACTGGGACAATACCGTCGTCAACGTCCCGACCTACGCGCTTGTCGGGGATTCGTACCAGAATTGGCGCGGAATGCGCGAAAGCGGCGGGCGGCGCGTTCTGCGGACTCTACTGCTCGACGTCCACAGCATACGCTTTTGCGGCGATTCGGAACTTGAAGAATATGCAAAAATCCCCGCGCTTGCGGAATACATTAAAGCGCGCGCGGGGAAACCGCATCCGTATTCGCGGACGACCAACGCCGCGCTGTTTCGGGCGTATTTGGAGGATTTTATGGAAAACAGTTCCGACGTAATCGGCTCTATGGTTCATTTTGCGCGCTATTTGAAATCGGACGAAAACGGACTTGCGCTCGAGCTGTATTTCTTCGCGACGCCAGACTGGATTGACTACGAACACGTGCAGTCCGAGATAACCGAATTCGCCATCGCCAGCGCGCCCCAATTCGGGCTTCGCATATTTCAGGCGGAAAGCGATATTCCCGTGCAGTCCCCGTCCGCAGCCGCCGCCCCCGCCCCGCCGATTTTGCCGCCGCAGCCCTAAAGCCGCCCCGCCTCGAACACTTCGCGAAACCGCCTCCGCTTCCGCGCAACGCGCGCTCCGTGCCGCCGCCAACCCGCCGCGTCCCAAAAATTGCTTGCATAGTTCGCCCAAATTCTTTCAATTCGGCGCGAAAATTATGGGCAATTCGGACAACAAAACTTGTGTCGGCGACTTGCGGGCAATCGCGGGATTCCTCCTCGACTTTGCGGACTCGCTGATGGCGGCTGGAACGCAGACATCGCGAATAGTGCGCAACTTGGAGCGTCTTGCCAACAACTTCGGGTGTCGGGCGGACATCATCATTTTGCCGAAAACCGTCATTATGACAGTCACCGCGGGCGGGCACACGCTAACGCGCGTAAAGAAATTCTCGCCGCCGCTGCCCGACTTCACCGTGCTTTCCGAATTGCGCATACTCTCGTGGGAGGCGTACCGCAACAAGTGGTCGCTCGCGCAGTGCCGTCGCAGGTTTGCGGAAATCAAGCGCGGCGGGCGAATCGACTGGCGGATTGTCGCGGCAATCGTGTCGGTCGGCAACGCGGCATTCTGCCAGCTTTTCGGAGGATTCTACTCCGTGCCGCTGATTTTCTTCACGACCCTCGCGGGATTCCTCACCCGCAGATTTCTCGAGCACCGCGGAGTCGGGATACTCATGCGCACGTTTGCGGCGGCGTTCGTATCGTCGATGCTGGCGGGAACGGGCGCGTGGCTTTTCGACTTCAAAACCGCAATCGCGATTTCAACGAGCGTTCTCTATCTTGTTCCGGGGGTGCCGCTGCTCAATGCGCTCATCGACATTTTCGACGGACACGTTCTCGCGGGCTTCTCGCGCTTGGCCAATGCGTCGGCAATAATTTTTGCGATGACCGTCGGGCTGCTCGTCTCGCTATGGATTTTCGGGGGGACAGTGCTATGATTTCACGGCTTTTGATTGACGCATTTTTCGCCGCGCTCGCGGGAATGGGGTTTGCGATTGCATTCAATCCGCGCATAAAACTGCTGCTGCTCGCGGGGGTTTTTGCGGGAACGGGGCACGCGCTGCGCCTCTGGCTGATGGTCGGCTGCGACGTAAACATATGTCTGGCGACGCTCGCGGGGGCGTTTGTCATCGGGCTTTTGGGATTTCTGGCTGGCCGCATAATCGGCTGCCCCGCTGAAATATTCACATTCCCCGCCGTCCTGCCGATGATTCCGGGGCTTTACGCCTACAAAACGATTTGGTACGCGTCGAAATTCCTCGAAGAAAACGCGGCTTCGGAGCTTTCCGAAAAATACCTGCACGAGCTTTTGCACTACGGATTGCTGTCGTCGTCGGTAATGCTCGCGATTGTGCTGGGGGCGGCGATGTCGGTATTTATCGACACGCTCTCGAGCCGCATTGAGCACAGAAACGCATTCGAGACCCTGCGCAGACACTCGCGCCGCAACAGGCTCGAATCGAAATAAAAATCGGAAAAACCGAGGGGGGAGAAAAAGAAAAAAAATCTCCCCCTAAAAACTACCCGAGGTTGCCCTCGCCCGTGCGCGACAGCGCGACGTTCCCCGTACGCGCCATGTCGATAATCCCGAACGGCTCAATCATATTCATAAACGCCGCCATTTTGTTGGGATTGCCCGTGCACTGGATTATCAGGGAATCCTTGCCGACATTCACAACGCGCGCATGGAACAAGTCCGCCGTTTGGACGATTTCCGCGCGCGTCTTGTTGTCCGCCTTGACTTTTACCAATACCAACTCGCGCTCGACGAACGAACCCGGGACGGAGTATTCCTCGACATCGATGACGTTCACGAGCTTGTTGAGCTGCTTGACGCACTGCTCGACGCTGTTGCGGTCGTCGTTGACAGTCGCGGTGATGCGCGAGTACTTGCCGCCGCCGACCGGCCCGACGTTGAGGGTTTCGATGTTAAAACCCCTGCCGCTGAACATTCCCGCGACCCTTGCGAGGACGCCGAATTTATTTTCCACGAGTGCCGATATGGTATGTTTCATAATTCCATTACTTTGTCGGGCGACGCCGCTCTTTTCAAGAAAAAACGTTGACGCAAAAGGAACGTTGCCGAAAAATGCGTGGTATGAAAAAGACATTCGCGATATTTTTGACGGCGGTATGCACGGCATTCATCTGCGCCTGCACCACCACAACTTCCGACAGGGGCTATGCCGCCGCCAAGGCTGGCAAATACGAAATCGTATACAACTACCCCTCCGCAAACAAAAAGCTGCTCGAAGACTCAGTAGCCTGCGCGCTCTCCGCCAGAAAATGGCAGTACAAACGCACAGCCGACGGATTCGACGCCTCGATAGACAACCGCGGAATCTGCGCGAAGGCGAAGATTTCGATAACCGAAAACGCCGTCGTGTTCGACACGCGCGGCTCGACCGCTGCGGGCGACCCGATTGTCCCGTACAGATACGTCGATTTCCTGAACAAGACAATCGGCAAGTGCATTCTAAACGGCGGCAAACTGTAATTTCCGCCGCGCAAGGCGAACCGAAAAAAATGGGAGATTTCCGCGCATCGGAAAATCTCCCATTTGCATTTTTACCGCCCGTCGGCACTGGTGTGCCCGAAAAACTTCGGGCGTTTTTTGTGCGCTACTTCGCCGCGCTCCTGCCGAAGTAGAAGCCGACTATCGCCATGAACGCGACTTTGAATTCCGCGGGAATGTAAAAACCCTTCGCGTACTCGATTACCTGTCGGGTGTACTCGGGGATTATCCCCCAAAAGTACCCGCCGACCGTCTCGGTGCGCTCGACCGCAATCGGAATCGTCGTCCACGCGAACACGAACGGCGCGACGACAAAGCTGAATATCAGCGCGGCGATGATGAACTGGCGCACGCGCTGACCGACGCACGAACAGTCGCGGGTGGCAGCCTTGTCGGCGCTGGCGTCGGCATCCGCAGCAACGTCGCGGAGTTTGTCGATTAGCGCGAGCTGCCGCTCGTGCGATTCCTTGCGCATCGAGGTAATCCAAGTGAGCGCGCCGCCCACTAACGCGCCCGCGCCCGTCGCGCCGAGTATTTCCATACTCTGCATACTACTCCGCCTCCCCTTCGGCGGCGGACTGCTGCGCGCACCAAGTATCGGCGAGCGCCTGAACCGCCTGCGCCCCAAGTGTCGCGACCTGCGCGGCGTCAAGCTCTATGCCCGCCCCTTCGGTAATCGTGTTTCCGTCGGAATCGAGAATGTCGCCGTTCACGCGCACGTTCGCGATTCTAAGTTTCTGGTTGTTTGTTATGTTTACGATGATTTCGTCCATTTTAATTTATGCTCCTTGTTTCGATTATTATGTTGAGATTGACCGCCGAGGGCAAAGCCGCCGTCGGCGTGAAATAGAGTCGGCTTGTTTCGGACGTCGTTATGTCGAGCTGCGCCCATGCGCCGTTTGAAACCGCGAGGGACGACGAATACTGGGTCGCCGAAGCCGCGCCGCCGACTTTGAAATTTACGGAATCGGCACTGTCGGAGCGCACGAAAATTCTGTTAAAAGAGTTTCCCGCGAGCGCGTCGACCGCACTGTTCGCCCCGCAATATATGCCGTACGACTGCCCTGCCGGCCACGACAGCTTGTAATTCGACTGCGATGGGTTGCGCGTATCGTCAGCTGCGATGTTGCCGATAATGTTCGCGTGGTTTGCGCCTGCGGAAATGTCGCGAACCTGCGCCGAATTCAAGCGGTTTTCGAGATTCAACGCCGCGCCGTTTACCTTGACTTTCAGCCCCTTGACTTTCGCAAAAACCGTGCCCGCGGCTATCTCCTGCTCGGCACTGCTTTTCAGGATTAAATTGTACGGCAAAATATAGAGTTTGTCCGCCTTGACAATCGACGTGAATTTGAAGTTTTTGGACTCGAGCGCTTCGCCGTGCCCGATATTTTCCGTATTGGCAATGTTGCCGTTTTTCGCCGTCCCCAACGTAAACCAACCGTAATAGCGTTGATTGACGGGATTCGCCGATATGCCCGATTGGTTGAACAATTCGGTATTGAAAAACCAGTCGTCGAAAGAAACCTCAATTTGCGCTCCTTGCGGAATCGCCGAAGAAAGCGCATAAAGGAGCGACATACTTAAGCCCTTTCCCGCCTGTTCCGCCGTAATCGTTGCAGTGTTCCCAGCTTTCCAGAGCAAATAACCGTCTTCCCAGACGGCGGAAAACGTCAAATCGCCGAGGTTGTATGTACTTTGGGTAAGGGCGGAAACGTCGGATTCTTCGAGCGTCAGAACATCCTGTGCCATTAGATTGAGAGTCGGCGGAATTGATTTGCCCGTCTGGTAGTCCGCGAGCGAATAGAGCGCGTCGGAAGCGGAGACGTCGAAGTTGAAAAACGCAACGCGCGAGAGTCTGCCCTTTGCCGAACTGTCTTGCGCGCCCGAAACTTGCGATTTGCCGAAATAAAATCCGTAGGTCGGAATAAAATCGTTAAACAAGGCAAGACTGGTTTTTGAACCTATCAATACGCCGTCACAATATAATTTAAAAAATCCGCTGGTGTCATCTTTACCGCAAATTAACGCCCATGCGTGCGGCTTGCCGTCGGCAAAAGCAGTAGTATTTGCCTCGATAAATGCGCGCCCCGTCGTGTTTCCGCTCCAATTAAAACCGCATTGAATTTTATTGCTCGTATTTTTTGCAAAGCCGAACCCCTTTTGCGAACTCCAAATATGAAGATTGCCGATGATGCACCAAGCCGCGGAATCAAGCTCGGCTTCGGAAACTTCGTAGGTAAACATCAAAGATTGAGCCGCGCCGAATGTCGGTTTGCAATTTGTGAAGCCGTATCCGCCGTTTAAGTACAACTGCCCGCCGTTTTGCTTGGCGCGCCGAACGTCGGACAAGCCGCTATCCGTTTCGGAAAGCGAAGTTTGGAGCGCGTATTGCGCGTGCGTGTGCGACACGTCCGCCTTCTGTGCCGCAGCCGCCGCGATTGCCGCGTTCGCCTCCGCCGCCGACATCACACCCAGATTCGTCCGCGCCTGCGCCTTGTCTGCAAGCTCGGAAAGATTGCCCGTTTTTTTCAGGAAAATGTCCGACGCTGCGCTTTCGGTCAGCGCCTTTTCCCCGACGGGGACTACGGGCGCGGGGATTGCGGTGTCGTAGGAATTTTCGACATTTATCCAGCCCTGCGCAAAAGTCGTGCGTTTGCCTGCGGGCGAAAACGCGCATATTCTGAGCCATTTTGCGCCTGCGGAAAATGCGTTTTCATCTGCGCTCAGCGCGAACGTCGCGTTATTGTCGCACGACTGCGATACGGCGCGAATGTCCGTCGAGCTCTTTTCGAAAAGCAGCGTTGCCTCGCGCGGCTCGGGGGCGTTCCGCGCGCCGATGTCGAAAATTTCGATGCGTATGCGGGCTATCTGCGCCGAGTCGACGGGGTTTTCGCCGCGCATGAGCGCGACGGCGATTTCTACGTCGTCGTGCGGCGTTAGGGATATTTCGCGCAAAGTCTGCGCGTCTTTGGGGAAATCGGGGTTCAGCGCGTCGGCGCGAACGAGGATTCTGTCTGTAATAGAGTTGTTTGAAGTTGCCATAACTTCCCGACAATAACGCAAAAATCGGGAGTCGGCAAACAAACTTTGGCAACTTTGGAATAATCAGAAACCCGCAGCGCAATCGAGCTCGACCTCGAAGAGCAAATCGTCGCGGCAGACGACGCTGTTTGACGGGCAATGCGGCAGGGCGATGTTGTTGGCGGCGCACCACTTTTTGAAGCTCGCGTAATATTCGGGCTTGCGGCAGTAGACGACCGAGCGGACGGTTTGAGCGAAGTCCATACCGCGCGAGCGCAGAATCCCGCCGATTACGCGCATCGTAAGTTCGACCTGCTTTTCGATGTCGCCGACAAAAGCTGTCGCGCCCGCAGGCTCGATACTCGCCGTGCCCGAAACGGTTATTCTGCGCGAGGTCGGGGTCGCGATTTCTACGGATCTTGAAAACGAGCTTCCGTAGCCGCCAGCCTCGCATTGCAGCGGCGACGGGATTTCCCGCGCATAGCGCGTTTTGCCGTCGCCTTCGGCAAATTTCAGCGCGAGCGCGCCGCACTCGAGCATTGCGCCTTTCGGGTTGGACGCGCCGATTCCCGTGCTTGCGGGCAGGAGTTTTTCGAAGACACCGACTTTGCCGAAAAATTCGGTTCTGGCGCGGTTGAAGTCCGCGTACCAGTCGAGCAAATCGCGGTTGTAAAACCACGTCCGAACTATGTTGGTAAATTCGTATCCGTTTGCCGAAAGCGCGGATTGCAGCTTTTCGAGCGACTGCATTGTCGCCGCGTATCCGTCCGATATTTCGGGGTTCGGGACGACTCCGAAAGTCCGCAGGTAGTCGATTCCGCCCGCGGAATATTTTGCGGTGCGCACGCCGCCGCTTTCGGAAAAAATCGGGGAAGTGCCGCGCACCGCAGTGATGTGTGCACTCGAGGGGAAATCGGCGGACTCGGCGAGCGGCAGAATGTGGTTTACGGGTACGCCGTCGGCGAGCGGCTCGAAAACTCCGCGCAGCCATTGGCCGCCGAAAAGTTCGACGCAAACGACGGTCGCCCCGACGGATTGCAGGTATTGCAAAATTTCCGCAACTTGCGCGCGCGCCGCGTCGATACCCTCGAAAACTGCGGGTATGTGGATTTCGGCAACATTTTCGTCCAGTAAAATCTCCCTCATATGGGAGAATGAAATGCACCTTTTTGTGTTTTGCAATACAAATTTTGTTTTAAATATAAAAAACTTGGCGGGCAAAAATTCCGCACAAAAAAAGGCGCGTTCATTGCGCCTTTTTATCGTTCGGGGAAAGTCCCGTTAAAAAAGCAGGGCGAGCGCGAGGCGGTAGAAGACGAATGCCGCCGCGTATGCCAAAACGGTAAGCCCCGCGAACTGGGCGAAGGCGACTTTCAGCGACTTCGTCTCCGAATAGGTAGTCGCCAAAGCCGCCACACACGGAGTCGTCAGCAGAATGAACGCCAGAATGCTTATGCCCTGCGCGACATTGTAGTCCGCCGAGATTTTCGCGCGCAGCGAATTGTCCGCATTCGGCGTTCCCGAACCCGACCCGTAGACGATTCCCAGCTGGGAAATGAAAACCTCCTTCGCCGCGAGCGAGCCGAGCAGCGCGCCGACGATTTTATTGTCGTACCCGAGCGGCTTGAAAATCGGCGCGAGTGCGTTGCCGATATGCCCCATATAGGTATTGCCGAACGTCTCCGAGGTTTTCGCGTTTTCGAGCTTCAAAATTCTGTCGTCCTTGTCCGCCTGCGCCAAGTGGGAATCGGCGACGACGGCGGCAATTTGCGCGTCGTAGTCCTGCGAGAATTTCTCGGTCTGCGGGAACGACGAGAGCAGCCAAAGCAGTATCGACATCGCCAAGATAATCGTCCCCGCCTTTTTGATGAATCCGTACGCCCTGTTCCAGACCTCGATTGAAACTGTTTTGATGCGCGGCAGGCGGTACGGCGGCAGCTCCATCAGGAACGCCGCGTCGTTGCCGCGCGCGACTGTCATACGCAGGATTTTGGCGATGACCATCGCAAAGGCAATCCCGACGACGTACACGCAGAACATCGCAATCGCGCAGTATTTTTGCGGGAAGAATGCGGGAATCAGAAGCATATAGACTGGAAAGCGCGCCCCGCAGCTTAGCAGCGGAATGACCATTATCGTCGCGAACCGCTCGAACGGCGACTTCAGCGTGCGCGCCGCCATAATCGCGGGAACGGAGCACCCGAAGCCCAGCAGCATCGGAATCACGCTCGAGCCGCTCAGCCCGAATTTGCGCATGACCCTGTCGCAGAGGAACGCCGCCCTCGCCATATATCCGCTGTCCTCGAGCACCGACAACGCCAAGAACAAAAGCGCGACATTCGGCAAAAAGACGAAGACCCCGCCGACGCCCCCGATTACCCCGTCCACGACGAGCTTTTCCAGAAGCGGCAGCGACTCGGGCCAGTTGTCGGCAAGCAGCCGCGCCGCGCCCGAGAAGAGCGATTCGAGCAGTTTCGTAAGCGGTTCGCCGAGCGTGAAGACGAACTCGAACACCGCGTACATCATCAGGAAAAATATCGGGATTCCGAGGAATCTGTTGAGGAAAATCGAGTCGAGAAATCCCGCTTTGTTTTCCTCCGCCTCCGCGGTCTTCAGGCACGGCATGCAGATTTTGTCGATGATTCCGTACCGCGCCGCCGCCACGAGCGATTCCGACGGTTCGCCCGTCTGCGCCTCCAGCCCGACAATCAGCTTTTCCGCCGCGCCGAATATGTGCGGGACTTTCGCGCGAACCGAGTCCGCCACGGACGCGTCCTTTTCCAAAAGGCGGATTGCGACCCAATCCGAATACGACTTGTATTTGTCGTCGAGCGCGTCCGAAAGGATTTTCGAGATGTCCGCGATTGCCCGCGTCAAGATGTTGTCGCCCGCGTTGCGCCACGGCGACAACGCGGAAATGCCCGCGTCAAGATTCTTGGCGATGAAAATCGAAAGCGCCTTCACCGAGCGTTCGTCGTAGCCTGTCGTGCGGATTACGGGCACTCCCAGAGCCGCCGCAAGGGCGGAGACATCGACGGACTTCCCGTGCTTTTCAAGCTCGTCGCTCATATTCAGAACGACAATCATCGGCGCGCCCATTTCCGCAAGCTGCAAAGTCAGAAACATATTGCGCTCGAAATTCGACGAATCGACGACATTCACAATCAGGTCTGCTCCGCCCGCCGCCACCGCCTGCGCAGCAATCCGCTCCTCCGCCGACGACGCCGAAAGCGAATACACCCCCGGGAGGTCTTCGACTTCGATTTCGCGGCCGAGCGCGGAAAATCTGCCTGTCTTTTTCTCGACCGTCACGCCCGCGTAGTTCCCGACCTTTGCGCGCATTCCCGAAAGCTCGTTGAAAATCGTGGTCTTCCCCGAATTGGGATTGCCCGCCAACAGTATTTTGAAACAACCGTCTTTCATATACTGATAGTCTGCTAAAAATGTTAAATGCGCTTCACCCCGATGTTCTTGAGCTGCGACTTGCGCATGGAAATCTCCGAGCCGTGCACACCGATTACGACGGGGTCGCCGAGCGGGGCGACGCGCAGAATCTCGACAGTCGAGCCGATTGTAAGCCCCATTCCCGCGTACATTCCCAAATTGCCGAGCTTCTTGTCTATCGAAAGCACGAGAGCCTTGTCGCCCTTGGGAAGCTCCGAAAGCGGCATCGCGTGCGGGCAGGTTTTACCGCAGTCGGGCGAACGGTTCGGGCACGAGGAGCACATATTCACGCCGCGCCCCTTCAAAAATTTCACGAGCTTGTTCATTATCGAGTCCTCGAGCGCGTGCTCCATTCGGCACGCAGCCAAGTCCGCCTCGCTCGCGTTGACGCCCAAAACTTCCGTAAAGAAATTGCTGAGCAGCTTGTGCTTGCGCCGCACGTTGTTTGCCACGTTTTCGCCGTCCTTTGTGAGGCTGACGGGACGATATTTTTCGTACTCGATAAGCCCCTTCTCCCTGAGCGAATTCAGCGCGGCGGTCACCGACGGCTTTTTCACGCTCATTGCCGCGGCAATATCGGACGGTCTGGCGTTGCCCGTCTCCGCCGAAAGCGACGAAATCGCCTCGAGGTAGTCCTCCAGATTCTCCGATAGTTTTTGCGGGTTCTCGTGCATTCTTTATACGTTTATTATTGGAATAATAAAGCTTTGCGCCCGCGGGGTTGTCAACACTTTAAAGAAATCGGATTGGCGTGTGCAGCTTCATTCGCGAGCCTATCCGCAAATAAATGCTCTTCGCCTCGGGCGTCGAAATCGCCGTAATCCATTCGATTCCGTCCGCCTTGAGCTTCGCGACTATCCGCGCGGTAAGCTCGCCCGCAATCCCCCTGCGGCGATATTGGGGGTCTACAAACAAATCCAGCAAATACGCGTCCGACACTCCGTCGGAGAGCGCGCGGAAAAATCCCACCAATTTCTGCCCGTCGAACGCCCCGAACGCGCAATAGCTGTTCCTCAAAGCCCGCGCGACTTTCCCAGAGTCGCCGCCCGACTCCGACCACCCCGCCAGCTCGTAGAGCCTCTCGACTTGCGGGGCGCAAACTTCGGCGTTGTCCGCGCCTATCGGAACTATCTTAATCATAGACGCGTCGCCCCCAGTCTTGCGTACATAAAAGTGGGGTCGAGCGACTGCTTTGCCCTGCGCAAATTCGGGTCGCCGAGATCCTGCTCGCGGTTCATAAATTTTCCGCCGCGGGCGGCGATTGCCTCTGCCTCGCACTTTACAATCATCTGGCTCGCGCCCTCGACGAGCTTGTCGGATTTCTCGAAATGTACGGAGTGGACTTCGTCGGTTATCTTCCCGATTATCGCCGCCGCCGCAATTTTGTCGGGCGACGAATACAAAACCGTACCGTAAAGCCCCAGTTCGTCAAAGTTCGCGAATGCCGCCCCGATTGCGACCTCCTCGGCAAAGAGCAGCTTTTTTTCGTCCTCAGCGTCCATAAAACGCATAGTCTGCGCGAAGTTCGATTCGCCCAGCGGCTCGACCGACATCTGCGGATTCTGCGCCGTAAAGTGTTTTATGTGGTTGCGCTTTTTCCGAAGTTTGGCGCCCGAAAGCGCAATCTGCTTTTCGACATCGTAGACATAGTCGGCTTCGCCCGCGTCGGCGTCGAATTTGAAAAACCGCTCGGCGTCGGGGAAGCGCGCGGGGTAGTCAGGCGGAACGTTGTAGATTCGCCCGCCGCGCCGGACAAGCCCGGCTGCCGCAAAAGAGTCGAAAATCTCCGCGAGCTGCTCGGGCGATGGCGTCCTCCCGTACGGGAAATAAATGTACCCGTCGCGGCTATTGTAGACCGTGGCGGTGTCGCCCGTTTCAAGGATTTTCAAGCCGTAGACTTCGCTCCAAAGAAAGAGATTTTGAAAACAGTTTTCGCACCCCGCCGACGGGGAAATGCGCATTAGGGAGTCTATTTTCTGTTTGTCGGAAATCGCGATGTCGCGCAGAGCCGATACGTCGATGTTTGGTTCGACAACGTGCATAAAATTAAGGGTGGTTATATTTGCGAATAATCAAATGTGGAGCATATGCTTTGACAAGCAATATCGGAAAAAAATCCCGCCGCGGAAGAAATTTCGCAAAATTTCCGCAAAACAAAAACCTCTTGAAATAAATAAAGAAAATGGCTTGACAAGAAGACAAAGAAATGTAGGTTCGTTTAAATCAAAATTGGGAAATCCCAAGGGAACTGGGGGCGTAGCTCAGTGGATAGAGCAGCGGTTTTCTAAACCGTTGGTCGAGGGTTCGAGTCCCCCCGCCCCTGGAATTCCGAATCACCAAAGGGGCCGTAGCTCAGTTGGAAGAGCGCTAGAATCGCACTCTAGAGGTCGTGAGTTCGAACCTCATCGGCTCCACTTTGGCGAAGCGGCAGTGCCGCCTCCTTTGAAGGGGCAAAGCCCCTTACGAAGATTGGCTTCGCCAATGCTTCTATCCCCACAAACGCTAAGCATTTCTAATCCGCCACAGTCGCGGATTTTTTTTGTATCGCTTCTCTGCCTCAAAATCCATTGCGCCAAAGTTCTCCAAACTCTCACGTTATTTTCTTGTCCAACGTTTTCAGTCGTGGGCGGCAGTACCACACCCATTGAAGAGGCAAACCCCTTACGAAGATTGGCATTCGCCAATGCTTCTATCCCCACAAACGTTAAGCATTTCTAATCCGCCACGGTCGCGGGCGGCAGTGCCGCTTCCATTGAAGGGGCGTTGCCCCTTACGAAGATTGGCTTCGCCAATACTTCTATCCCCACAAAGTATAAGCATTTTTAATCCGCTACGGTCGCGATTGCATCGCTTATCTATCTCAAAATTCATTGCGGTAGTACTTAAGCCCGTTGTCCCTCATTAAAGCCGAGATAACAACCCCAGCCAACGCACACCGCACTCGGTTTTTCAAATTTGCTTTTGGGAAACTATTTTAAAGTCATAGCAAAAGGAATTTCGCGCCTTTTGCGGGTAGAATAAAAAAACAAAGGATTCGGAACAACCGAATCCTTTGTTTTTTTGGGGATAGGCGAATTGG
>DJPO01000104.1 GCA_002437405.1 Opitutia bacterium UBA6410
CAAGCCTGATTTCACGCGCCCAGAAAAACGTGGGCTACCTACAAACTCTCCACATAAGCTTGGAGGTCTTGGAGGTCGTCGTCGGTTAGCGATTGGGTGTCTCCATGTCGATTCTCCGCATTGTGATACTTGAACATGTCGAATATCGTTTTTGCCCTTCCGTCGTAAAGATACGGCGCTGTTCTCCAGACTTCCCTCAACGTCGGCGTGTCGAATTTGAACCCTTTGTACTCGTTTAGCCCCGACCCTACGTCGTGCCGCTTCATATCCGTGTAAAATTCTCCCGAATGGCACACCGAACATTTCGCCTGCTCGAAAATTATCATGCCCCTTTGCGCCGCGTCCGACAACTCCCCGTTCTCCAAGTGCGGACTCTCAACAGGGCGCAGCGAGGAAAGATACTTGTCTATTGCCTTTGAATCAGCCTCGGGGCGGCGCGTAAATTGAATGAACCTTATCCCGCGCCTTACCGCCACATTCGCGTTTTTGCGCACTGCCGTTATCATCGACGGCGGCGTGAAGTGCGCGAACAACATCGACTTCGACTGCTTGGGATTGCCTATCCCGTCGTTCAGTAAGTCCCAATTCAGACCGTCCGAGCGCACCTCCGTGTGGCAGGTCGTGCACGATAGCCATTGCTGGAAACAAAGGCGCGCATCGTGGAAATATAGGTCGCCCTTTCTGACTTCGTTCAGCGTTTCGTTGCCGCCTATCCCGATTTTCCGCACGCTTAGCTTTTCGAGGTCGATTTCCGCCAAAACGTCCGAATAATACAGCCCCACATACGCGTGTTTGTCGTCCGCCGCCAAGTGGCGCGGCGCGTATCCGAGAGTGTCGACTCGCTTTCTGATGTTCGACAAAAACGCCAAGTCGTTGCAGATTTCTTCGCGGACTTTTGCGGCGTCGGGGTTGGCGGCGTATTTTGCCTCTATGCGTTTTTCAAGGGCGGGACGGTCGATTACGCTCACCTCGTGAGTCCCAGAATGGGCGACAATTAGCTTCGAGCCGTCGGGCGTGAATGCTATTCCGTACGGATTTGCCGCGCCCAACTCGATGTCGTCCAAAAGGAACGTGGCGCGGAGGGTGTCGGACTTCGGGTCTATGATGCTCACGGCGTTCGTGCTAATCCAGCCGCGCTCGACTTGGCTTGTCGGGACGTTGAACCGCCCGACGACGTGGGTTAAATACAAAAATTTTCCGTCGGGCGACAAAACGATTTCCTCCGCGTTAATCGAGCCGTTGGGCAGGTCGATTTTCGCAACGGGCGCGAGCGTTTTTGCGTCGAGCACCGAGACCGCCGCGGCGATGTTTTCCTCGTAGAGTCCGCCCTTTGCTTCGGGGAGTTGGTTTAGCGCGTAGAGTTTTTTGCCGTCGGGGGAGAGGGCGAGCGAAAACGGTTCGCGGACGGTTTTTCCATTTGCGGTTTCGGCGAGCGTTTTGGCGTCAAAGGCGCGGACGAGATTTTCAAATTGGTTTGCCAGATAAACTGTTTTGCCGTCGCGCGAGAGAATCGGGGCGCGCGGCATATGTCCTGCGGGGGCGGATTTGCGAATTTCCCCGCTTTGTGTGTCGATTTTCAGAATTTTGCCTTTCGGGGCGCAAATCGGGACATAGGCGGTTTTGCCGTCCGCCGAGACCGCGACGCCCGCAGGGTGTCCGCCCAGTTGTATGCGTTTCGAAACTTTTTTGTCGGGCGAAAGCAGAAGAAGTTCGTCGCCCGTGCGGCAGGTGATTGCAAGTCCGCCGTCTGGGGTGGCGACAACGAAGTCGGGGCTTAGGTATTTTTCGCCGTAATCGGGTATGTCGGAGTACACGGCGGGGTTGTTCGACGGCGCAATTTCCGCCGCAAAGCTCCCGAAAATTTGCCCGCCGAGAACCGCTGCGGCGGCGATTAGGATTGTTCGCTTCATATATTCTGATTTCATCGCGTTGCCTGTTTAATATTTAGCATAGAATTTTACGGGTCAAACAAAATTTTGAATTAAAATCGTGCGGAATCGGGAAAAAATTGTTGTAAAAATTTCGGGAAAGTGCAAGTTATAGGGTTTTGCCTCAAATATTATAGGGATAATTTTTTAAAGCAATGATTACGGAATTCAAAAGTCAGTTGATAGCCGACGTCGGCATAAGCATGGGCGACGAAGGCAAAGGGCGTCTCGTCTACGAAATCATAGACGAACTAAAGGCCGAAACAGGCAGAAAAGACATCGCCGCGATAGTTATAAAAGTCAACGGCGGCGCAAATTCCGGGCACACCGCTGGCGGAATCAAGCTCAACCTGCTGCCCGCGGGCGTAATCGAAAACGATGTCCAGACGCTCGCAATCGGCAGCGGCGTTGTCGCCGACCCCCGCAAATTCATCTGGGAGGGCGAACCGCTCGAAAAGCGCGGCTACAAGATTTTCAACCGCCTGCTCATCGACGAACGCACGATGGTAAGCGACCTCGGGCACAGACTGCTCGACTTGGCGTGGGAAAACTACCGCGTCAACAAGCTCCACGAAGAGCCGCGCGGCTCGACGGGCAGGGGCATCACGCCCTCGTATGCGGACGAAGTGGGGCAATTCCAAATCCAGTACGCGGATTTCCTCGGCGACCGCGAAAAGTTCGCCAAGAAGCTCTCCGCAAAGCTCCAGCGCGCGTGCGACACCATAAAATACGTCTGCGGCGTTTCCGAAGCCGACTGGGACGGATTCTTCGACACCCTCACGCGCGCCGAAATCCGCGCAAACGGCGACGCGATTAAGGACGGAGTCTTCGCGGAATCGGAATTCGATTTCCACCCCTTCAAAGGCGCAAAGGCGTTCGAATTGAACGTCGAAAAAATCGTCGACTGCTATTGGAACGCGGGGCAAAAGCTCGCAAAGAACGTCGGCGACGTTCGCAAGGCGTGCCTGAAAGCCATCGCCGAAGACCGCTACATCGTCGGCGAATTCGGACAGTCCTATTGGCTCGACAAACGCCACGGCTTCGCTCCCAATGTCACGGCGTCGCACACGGGCGTTCCCGAATTCTTCCAAAGCGCGGGTATCCCCGTTATGCCCGTCCACACTATCGGCTGCTGCAAGGCGTACGACACTAAGGTCGGCACGCACGTCTTCCTCACGCAAATGGACGACGCCCACCCGCTCGCGGTCAAGCTCAAGAAGCTCGAGTTTGGCACAAGCACAGGCCGCCAGCGCATGGTCGGCTGGTTCGACGCTGTCGAAAAGGGCGATGCGCTCAAATACGGCGGTTACGACGACATCGCAATCAACAAGCTCGACGCGCTTTCCTATTCCGACGGCTGGGTCGAGGGCGGCGAACTGCTCGTCTGCACAGCCTACCGCGCGCCCGACGGAACTATTTACAGAGGCGTGCCGCGCAACGACTCGCTGCGCAAGACACTCAAGCCCGTCTATGCCCAGCTCCCCGGTTGGAGCGAAGACATTTCGGGTGTGCGCAGCTTCGCCGACTTGCCGACAAACGCAAAACGCTATATCGCATTCTGCCTGAAAAGCATTGTCGACATCGCTTCTTCCGACGCGCCCTTAAAGAAACTGCCCAATTTGCGATATATAGGGGTAGGGCCGCTTCCGGCGCAAATCATAAAGGACATTCCGTCCACGGAAGAACTTTTGAAGTTGGCTTAACAAAACAGCCTCCACGAAGGGGGGCGTAAAATGGCAAACGAATACAAATGCGACATTTGCGGCAAGCCCGCAACAGTTCATATAACCAAGATTATCGACTCCAAAAAAGTCAAGATACACCTTTGCTCGGAGTGCGCCGAAAAGGCGTCGCTCGACGCTATCGACATTCCCGCAAAGATTATGCCCAAAATCAAGGAATTTGAACAACAGCTAATCGACGGCGTATCGAAGGCGGCGAAAGTCGGAGTGTGCCCGAATTGCGGCACGAGCTTTTCGGAAGTCGAGAAGGGCGAGCGTTTCGGCTGCCCCGAGTGCTACGACGCCTTTGCCGAAAAACTGCCCGAATTTCTGACGCAAATGCAGTACGGAACTTTGCACGTCGGCAAGACTCCTAAAACGCACGCGGATTCGTCCACCCTCAACCCTCTCGACCTGCTCGGAAAGGCGATTGAAAAAGTCGGACAGCTTTTCGCCTCGGCGGACGTTCCGCCGCCCGCGTTGAAAATCAAGGTCGACGCCGTTCAGCAGCCCTCCGATTCGCAGCCTTCCGCCGCCCCGCAGAAGTCGGACGCCCCCGGAAAGGCGGAAGACGACTGCGAGACTGTCGACGCGCTCCGCGCAAAGCTTGACGAGGCGGTCAAGGAGGAACGCTACGAGGACGCCGCAAAGTTGCGCGACCGCATAAATTCTCTCGAAAAATAAATGGATTCAGCCGAACAGAAACGCACTCCCAATTCCGCGATTTTTATCAGCACCCGCATACGCTTGGCGCGCAATCTCGCGGGGAGGAAGTTTGTGAATTCGCTCGGCGGCGGAGAACTTGCCGAGATTCTCGATTTCTGTCAGGATTCCCTTGCGCGCGTGCGTAAGCTCTATAATGGACGCTTCATAAAAATGGGCGAGCTGTCTGAGCTGAACCGCAATATGCTCGTCGAGGACAGGCTCGCCAGCCGCGAGCTTGCCGAAAACTGCAATTCGCGCGGTTTGTATCTTTCGGCGGACAACTCGTGCGCCGTGATGGTCAACGAGGAAGACCACCTGCGTATCCAGACGTTCTCGAACGGTCTGAATTTAACTGGGGCTTTGCGCTCCGCAAACGCCGTCGACGACGGCTTCGAAAAAAACGTCAAATACGCCTTCAGTCCCGTCTTCGGCTATCTGACCGCGTGCCCGACCAATCTCGGAACGGGCTTGCGGGCTTCGGTTATGATGCACCTGCCCGCGCTCGCGCTCTCGGAGCTTATGGACAAAATCGTGCGCGGACTAAACCAGCTGGGGCTTTGCGTGCGCGGCGCGTCGGGCGAAAACAGCGATTCGTACGGCTCGATTTTCCAAATATCGAACCAACAGACGTTGGGAATCTCCGAGGGCGACATTATAAAAAAGCTGACGAAATTCGTGAAAATCGTCGCGGGTTTCGAGACCAACGCAAGGCTCAAACTCGCGCAGGAGAATCCGAAGCTTCTGGAGGACAAATTCGCGCGGGCGCGGGCGATTTTGGGCTCGTGCAAGCTAATCGACACGTCCGAGGCGGTTTCGCTGCTCTCGCAGCTGCGCCTGCAGGCGGATATGTCGGCTTCGCCCGATGCGGACGCGTACATCGCCAAAATTGACGAAATGACAACGCGCATAATGCCTTCGCACATACAGACGTATTTCGAAGCCTACGACGCCGACACCGCCTCCCGCGACGCAATGCGCGCGACTTTGCTGAACGAATTCGCCAAGGAAAAAACTCCCGAATTTTAAATTTTTTCTTTGCGCGAAAAAAACGGGAACTTTTTCGGAAAGGCGGTTTTAATCCGCCCGCAAAACTCCGATAAACTTCTACAAACAATTTTCAAAATCGGTTCAAAACCGAAACTGATACCACAATGCAACAATTTACTCCAAGAGCACAACAGGTACTCGCACTCGCACGCAAAGAGGCGCAGAATTTTCGGCACAACTACATCGGCACCGAGCACATTCTTCTGGGAATAATCAAGCTCGGGCAGGGGGTCGCCGTGAACGTCCTGCGCAAAATGGGCGTCAACCTCGAAAACGCAAGCGCGGAAATCGAGAGAATCGTGGGCAAGGGCGTGTCGGAAAACGTGTCCGACATTCAGCAGACCCAGCGCGTCAAAAAAGTTTTGGCGTTCGCCTCCTACGAAGCGAGCCAGCTCAACCACAATTACATCGGCACGGAGCACATTCTGCTCGGACTCCTCCGCGAAGGCGAGGGCGTAGCCGCCACCGTTTTGCGTGAGCTTGGCATAAACATCGACGCGTGCCGCAACCAGATTCTCGCGGAGCTCGACCCCAACTTCGTCGGCGATTTCCCCGAACAGCAGTCGCAGGATTCCCAGCAGGCGTTTTCGGAAAAATCGGGCGAAATGCGCCAGCAGAGCGCGCTCAAGGCTTTCGGGCGCGACCTCACCGAGCTCGCCAGAGCCGACAAGCTCGACCCCGTTGTCGGGCGTTCCAACGAAATAATGCGCGTCGTGCAAATCCTCTGTCGCAGAACAAAAAACAATCCCGTTCTCGTCGGCGAGGCGGGCGTCGGCAAGACCGCAATCGTCGAGGGCTTGGCTCGGGAAATCGCTTCGGGCGAAGTCCCCGAGCTCTTGGCGAACAAGCGCGTAATTTCGCTCGATATCGCCCTGATGGTTGCGGGCACAAAGTACCGCGGACAATTCGAGGAACGAATCAAGGCGGTGATGGACGAAATCGAAAAGTCGGGCGACGTAATCCTGTTTATCGACGAGCTCCACACGATTGTCGGCGCGGGCGCGGCGGAGGGGGCTATGGACGCCTCCAACATCTTCAAGCCCGCCCTTTCGCGCGGTGCGCTCCAGTGCATCGGCGCGACGACCGTGGCGGAATACCGCAAGTTTATCGAAAAGGACAGCGCGCTCGACCGCCGCTTCCAAAGCGTCAAAGTCGACGAACCCAGCCGCGAGGATACCGTGAAAATCCTGCGCGGCCTGCGCCCCAACTACGAAAAGCACCACCACTGCCGCTACTCGGACGAGGCTCTCGAACTTGCCGTGAAGCTTTCCGAACGCTATATCACAAGCCGCTTCCTGCCCGACAAGGCTATCGACGTAATCGACGAAGCGGGTAGCAGGGCGCGTATCCGCCTAATGGAACGCCCCGCCGAAGTCAACAGGCTTTCGGACGAAATCGCTTCGGTTCGCCAAAGCAAGGAGGACGCAATCCGCGACCAGCGTTTTGAAGAGGCCGCCGCCCTGCGCGACACCGAAAAATCCCTCGCGGCGCAAAAAGAGGACGTGGTAAAGGCGTGGAAAAAATCGCTCGAAAACAAAACCGTCGAAGTCGGCGAAGACGATATTTTCAATGTCGTTTCGTCGTGGACGGGCGTGCCGCTCGCAAGAATGGCGGGCGAAGAGGGCAAAAAGCTGCTCGGGCTTGAGGCGTATTTGCGCAAATACGTAATCGGGCAGGACGAGGCGACTTCCGTCATCGCCCGCGCGCTGCGCCGCTCGCGCGCGGCTCTCAAAGATCCGCGCAGACCGATTGGCTCGTTCCTCTTCCTCGGGCCGACGGGCGTCGGCAAAACCTATTTGGCTAAGATGCTCGCCGAACAGATGTTCGGAAAGCAGGAGGCGTTGATTCAAATCGATATGTCCGAGTATATGGAAAAATACTCCGTCTCGCGGCTTATCGGCTCTCCCCCCGGATACGTCGGGCACGAGGACGGCGGACAGCTCACCGAGCAGGTTCGCCGCCGTCCGTACAGCGTCATACTTTTCGACGAAATCGAAAAGGCTCACCCCGACGTCGCCCAACTGCTCCTTCAGGTTCTCGAAGACGGGCGTTTGACCGACAGCCTCGGGCGCACGGTCGATTTCCGCAACACGATAATTATCCTCACAAGCAACGTGGGCGCGAATATCCTGCAAAAGAACCCGTCTATGGGTTTTTCCAGCGGGCTTGACGCGGAGTCGGACTACGAAATGCTCAAATCCAGAGTTATGGAGGAGGCAAAGAAGTCGTTTAGACCCGAATTCCTCAACAGAATAAACGACATCGTTCTTTTCCGCAGCCTAACAAAGGAAAATATGCGCGAAATCGTTGCGCTCGAGCTCGACAAAGTTCGCGCGCGCCTCGCCGAACGCGGACTCACAATGAGTGTAAGCAAGGACGCCGAAGACTTCCTAATCTCGAAGGGTTGGGACGAAAAGTACGGCGCGCGTCCGCTAAAGCGTGCAATTGAGCGCGAGCTCGAAGACAACATCGCCGAGGAAATTCTGAAGGGCGACATAATCGACGACGGCGGTGAAATCAAAGTGTCGCTCTCGAAAGACGGAACGCACCTGAATTTTGCGCAAAGGAAGGGCAACCCGCCGCTGACGCGCCGCAAGTAAAAAACAAAAAACTCCCGACCTAAAATGTGAATTGTACCCTATAATTAGGACAATAAAAAAAGCGCGAATAGGAGATTGCCAAGGAGGCGATCTCCTATTTTGTTAACAAAAGAAAGGAACGGAATGAAACACCACA
>DJPO01000040.1:0-193 GCA_002437405.1 Opitutia bacterium UBA6410
TTTTGGGTTTTTTGCGTGGGGGGCGTTTTTCCTATTCTTACGGTTGTTGCCGCTACTTTGTTTTTCTACGGGGAAATTCTTACATATGTTTAACACGCTGCGAATTTCCCCGTTTTTTTTGTGTAATTTTATCTCCCAAATAGATTCACTTTGAAGCAATGTCACAAGTAGGGGAGCTCGAGGGGCGAGAGCC
>DJPO01000040.1:365-6729 GCA_002437405.1 Opitutia bacterium UBA6410
TGCGATGGTGTGCGTACGGAGGAGTGAAGAAAACTTCCGTTCTGAGGGGATAGGCGCAATTGGCTACGCCAATCGCCGTAAGGGGGCTTTGCCCCCTTCAATGGAAGCGCACCTTGCGCCTGCCGCTCACAAGCCCGACGCGTTGTCGATTTGGTCGGTTAGGTAAGATATTAGCTCGGATTCGCTCATTCTTACCTGCTTTGTCGTGTCTCTGTCTCTTACCGTTACCGTTCCGTCGCCTTCTATCGTTTGGAAGTCTATTGTTATTCCGAACGGCGTTCCGATTTCGTCCTGCCTGCGGTATCTTCTTCCTATCGCGCCGGACGCGTCGAAGAAGATGTTCCAGCGGTGGCGCAGCTTCTTGTAGAGGTTTTGCGCCCTTTCCATCAGTTCGGGCTTGTTCTTTACCAACGGGAATATTGCCGCCTTGTACGGTGCGACTCTCGGGCTGAATTTCAGCAGTGTGCGCTTTTCAGCCTGTCCCTTGTCGTTCGGAACTTCGTCCTCTTCGTATGCCGCCGTCATTACCGCCAAGAATGTGCGGTCTACGCCCAGCGACGGTTCGATTACGTGCGGCAGGTATTTTTCCTTGCGCGCTTCGTCGAAGTATTCGAGGTTTTTGCCCGATGCGTTTTGGTGCTGGGTGAGGTCGAAATTGCCGCGCACCGCAATGCCCTGCAATTCCTGCAAGCCGTGCGGGAAGTGGAAAGTGATGTCCGTGCACGCCTTTGCGTAGTGTGCGAGCTTTTCCTGCGGGTGGACATCTTCGCCAAGCTTGTCGGCGGGGATACCTATCGAGACGAACCACTTTTTGAAGGCGTCAATCCATTCGCGGTGCAGGGTCTTCCAGTCGTCGTAGGGCGAGATAAAATATTCGATTTCCATTTGTTCGAACTCGCGACTGCGGAAGATGAAGTTGCGCGGGGTGATTTCGTTGCGGAACGCCTTGCCGATTTGCGCGATACCGAAGGGCACTTTTACGCGGGTGGTGTCGCAGACATTTTTGAAGTCGGCGAAAATGCCCTGTGCGGTTTCGGGGCGCAGGTAGGCGATTGCCGTTTCGTCGCGCAGTGCGCCGACGTAGGTTTGGAACATCAAATTGAAGTCGCGGGGCGGGGTGAGCGTGCCCGTTTTGCCTGTTGCGGGGGAGGGAATCAAATCGTATTCGTCGGGCTTGGCGTCCATATAGTTTTTGAGGACGACGGGCTCGAGCTCGCCCTGTTTCGCGAGCTTGCGCTTGAGTTCAGCCGCCTTTTTGTCGGCTTCCTCCTGCATATTTTCGTCTTCGAGGACGCTGACGTAGCCGATTACTTCGCCCGAAACTTTTACTTGGGCGAAGAAAATCTGGTCGGCGCGGAAGCGCAGCTTCGATTCCTTACAGTCGACCATCGGGTCGGAGAAGCCCGCAACGTGTCCCGAGGCGCGCCATACGTCGGGGTGCATTATGATGGACGCGTCGAGGCCGACGATGTCGTCGCGGCCGTGGACGAAGTCGTTCCACCACGCCTTTTTGATATTGTTTTTGAGTTCGACGCCAAGCGGGCCGAAGTCGAAAAATCCGTTAAAGCCGCCGTAGATTTCGGACGAGCGGTAGATGAACCCCCTGCGTTTGCAGAGGCCTTCGATTGTTGCCATGTCAACCATAGTGTAAAAAAATTGGGAGTTAGGTTAGAAATTTTGCGCGGTTTGTCAACACCGCTATTTGCCCAGAAACGTCGCCACGAGCGATTTCACAGCTTCCGTAGTGTCGTTGGGGACGAGGACGTCTGAGACCGCCACAATCCGCTGCCCGCCCGCTTTGCGCACTTGCGCGGCGGTTTTGGCGTTGACTCCGCCTATGCAAAACCACGGCAGGCGGGGGTTGGATGTGGCGACTTTTTCGACGAGCTCCAATCCTACGGCGGGACGCCCCGGTTTTGTGTTTGTCGCGTAGACTGGGCCGACCGCGAAGTAGTCGAGAACATCGTGCAGATTGTCGGCTGCTGTGGCTTGTTCAATCGAGTGTGTGGAAAGCCCGAGAACGCGGTCATAGCCGATTTCGGAGCGGACGGATTTGGGGTCGCCGTCGTCCTGCCCTATGTGCAGCCCAGCGTTGGGGATAAGAGAGCAGATTTCAGCGGCGAGCTCGATGTCGTCGTTGATTATAAAAAAGACGTCTTGGCGTTTTTTGAAAATCGGCAACAGTTCGAACGCGAGGTTTCTGCGCGTTGGCGAGTCCTCTTTTTTTGCCCTCAGCTGAATGATTTTCACGCCCGCGTCGGCAATTTGCACGCATTTGTCGAAGAGCATTTCGGGGGCGACGTAGCCCGTATCGACAATGCCGTAGAACGTGCAGTCGGCTAATTTCGGCGAAAGCTGGCCCATTTTATTTTGCCTTGGGGTGGTTTTCGTTGTCGACGCTGTTGAGAATCGGCTCGTCGTCCGCGAGAATCGGGTCGGCGTTGTCGTCGATGTCGGCGGGCGGGAGGAATTTTGTCGTGGGCTTGTAAATCAGCCCTTTAAAGCCCGTGACCCGAACGTCGATTCTCCCGAGTTTCTCGACCCCGAGATGTTCGCGGAACGCGCTGGAGAGGGCGGTTTGGATTTCGGAAGTGGCGTCGGTGAGGCTTTGCCCCGACTCGAGCTTCAGCGAGACGTTCATACAGAGCCTACCCCTGCGCGTGTAGATTTTAACGTCGGGGCGGTTGAGCGCGCCGAGGCTGTAGCAGACGCTTTGGACAAGCTCGTCGAGAGCCTTGCGCGAGACTTCTACAATCCCCGCGCGGTTGTCGAAAAGTTTAATCGGCTTGAACGCCTTTTTGATTTTGCGCACCGCGACCAGCAGAACCAGAGCCGCCAGCGCGCCGCCGAGCAGTTCGGGCGCGTGGGGCTGCCGCCACACGAGCTTGCAAAATTCGACCGAGGCGTCGATATACTCCGCCGTTTTTGAAACTATTTCTTCAAGATTCATTTTTATTCTCTCTATTATTATTTAAGCGGATTGCGGAAAAATCTTCAAGTTTTATTTGTCGAAGGATAGGTCGTCGGGCCACTCGCGTTCGTAGCCGTCGGCTTTGCCTTTTTTGCAGGCGTCGACGAAAACCGCGCCCGAGGGGGTGACGAGAATGTCGCGCGACGGATCGGTATTGTTGAAGACTTTCCAGAGGGTTTTTGATTTGTCGAAGACGTCGATTTCCGCGTCGAAGAGGACTACCGCGCGGAAGAATCCGTCGAAAAGCCCCGATTTTGCGCAGGCTTCGAGCAGCGTCTTCCCACACCTGCCGCCTTTGTCGAGCGAGACGGCGCAGAGGGCGTCGGCGAAATTTATCGCGGCGACCCCGCCGATATTTTTGCGCAAAAAGTCTTCGATTTCCGCCTTGCGGTTGTCGGGCAGGGGCGCGAGCGGGGCGGGTTTGCGGGGCGGCTCGCCCGCGGTTCTGGCGGTGAGGTCGAGCGCGATTTTCGAGCCCGCGAACGGGCGCGGCGACGAGTGGTCGAGCGCGTCGAGAACGCCGACGGATATTTCGATGTCGGACGACGGGTCGAACGAGTTTTTCAGAAGCTCCCAAATTTTCGACAAATCCGACGGGTCTACGTCTTCGTCGACTGTCGCGACGCACTTGCAGAAGCTCATCTGCCCCTGTCCCCAGACTCCGCTTGCCATTCGGCGCGCGTGCTCGGGGAATTCCTTGGAAATCGAGACAATCGCGATGTTGTGGAAGACCCCCTCCCACGGCAGAAAATAGTCGCGGATTTCGGGGTAGACCGCGCGCAGCAGGGGCAGGAAAATCCGCTCGGTCGCCTTCGCCATATAGCAGTCCTCCATGGGCGGCGGGCCCACGAGGGTCGCGCAGTAAATCGGCTTCTCCTTGCGGGTGATTGCCGTGATGTGGAAGACGGGGTACATATCGGCGGGCGAGTAGTAGCCCGTGTGGTCTCCGAACGGGCCCTCCAACTTGCGTTCCTGCGGGTCGACATAGCCCTCGAGGACGAATTCGGACTCGGCAGGAACTTGCAAATCTACAGTTTTGCACTTCGCCATTTCGACGCCCTTTCCGCGCAAAAAGCCCGCCAATAAAAGCTCGTCTGCCCCGCGCGGCATGGGGGCTGTCGCGGCGTATATCACCGACGGATCCGCGCCGATTGCCACCGCCACTTCCATTCGCCTGCCGAGCTTTTCGTACTCCTTGTAGAAGTGCGAGCCGTCCTTGTGGATATGCCAGTGCATACCCGTCGTGTTTTTGTCGTATATTTGCAGGCGGTACATTCCCAAATTGCGCATTTTCCCGTCGGGAGATTTAGTGAAGACGAGCGGCAGGGTGACGAACCGCCCGCCGTCGTGCGGCCAGCATTTCAGTACGGGGATTTCCGACAAATCAACCTGTCCGCCGATTTTTACGACCTGCTGGCAAGGCGGGGAGTTTCGCGTTTTTTTCGGAAAAATTTTAAGCAGCGGGAAGAGTTTTTTCGCCACCGCGAAGAGGTCGGTAAACGAGCGGGGCGGGGCGGTTTTAACAATTTCGTCGATTGCGTCGCCGCACGAGGCGAGCGATTTTGCCCCGATTGCAAGCGACATACGCCTGTCGCTGCCGAAGAGGTTGACGGCTATCGGGAAGGATTTTTTCCCGCCGTCCACCACGTTTTCGAAAAGCAGCGCTTTGCCGCCGTCGGGCTTTTTCGACTCATCGTCCGCGTACTTCGAGATTTCGATAATCGGCGAGACCGGCTCTTTTATCCGCCTGAGTTCGCCGAGCGACTCGAGCGTTTCGATGAATTCGCCTATGTTTTTGAAAGCTTTTTTCGTCATCTTCATATGCCCCATTCCGCAAGATTGCCACCGCCGAAGCCCATAGCCGCCGCCGCGCGGGAGGCTGTGAAATCGGCGATGTCGGTTATCGACTTGGGGTTATTGTAGAACGCGGGGCAGGCGGGCAATACCACCGCCCCCGAGAGAAACAGCGTTTTCATATTTTCGATGTGCGAGAGCGCCAGCGGCGACTCGCGCGGGCAGACCACCAATTTGCGGCGTTCCTTGAGCGCGACTTCCGCGGCACGGACGAGCAGGTTGTCGGCAATCGACCCCGCGATTTTCCCGAGCGTGTTCATCGAGCACGGCAAAATGCACATCGCTTCGAACCCGAACGAACCGCTTGCGGGCGGCGCGTAGAAGTCGTCGATGTCGCACATCTTCAGATTTTCAAGGAGGGATTTTTTTTCGAGCTGGGCTTCTATCGCGGTTTCGAAGGAGTCAAAGCCCGTTTCGTCGGAGAGGATTTTTTTTGCGGGACGGCTCGGAATGCAGTAAACCTGCGCCCCCGTCTCCAAGAGGAATTTTGCGAGCCTCAGGGCGTATATCGAGCCCGACGCTCCGCTTATCCCCAAAATTGCGCGGCGTTTTTTGTCGTGATTTTCCATTGTCAGAAAAGATACATTTGCGCCGTGCGGTATGCAATCCCGAAGAACGAGAGCCAGCCGACGGCTATATTTATATAGAGAAAAACCGTCCCGATGAACTTCGCCCCGCCGAACGCCACCGCGCACAGCCCGAATGCGAACAGCGCGGAAATCGCGCACGCGCAGGCGAAGTAGACCGCCCCGAGATTGAAAATTCCGCCCGTCAAAAAGAACATCGCCGCCGCCGCGAAAAACGATGCCGCGACAACCCCGAGCGCACCGTTTTTGCCGAGAGCCGCAGGTATCGAATGGAGTCCGTTTTGCCTGTCGAACTGCATATCCTGAAGCGCGTAGATTACGTCGAACGCGGAAATCGAGAAAAATAGGGCGGCGGCGGGCGCGAGTATTTTGAAGTCGAATCCGCCCGCCACGGCAATCCAGCCGCCGATTGGCGCGAGCGCGAGCGCAAGCCCGATAAAATAGTGCGCCGTAGCCGTAAAACGCTTTGTGTACGAATAGCCGAGCAAAACCGCGAGCGCGGGGAACGACAGCCAGAAACAGAGCCGATTCAGGCAGAACGCAAATCCGACAAATGCCGCCGCCGAGACCGCCGTAAAGACCGCGACGGCAGTCGGGGAGATTTCGCCCGTCGCGCTCGGACGGTTTTTCGTCCTCTCGTTCGCCGCGTCGAATTTTCTGTCAACGAGGCGGTTGAAACCCATCGCCGCGGCGCGGGCGGCGGTGAAAGCGGCAACACAAAGAATTATCTTTCCGATTCCGAACGAAACCGATTCGAGCTTCGCAAGGCAGAGTGCCGACAGCGCGAACGGCAGGGCGAAAAGCGTGTGCTCGATTTTCACGAGCTTTGCGTATGCAACGGCGTCTTTGAGTGGATTCATAGTTTCGGGATAGTCTCACGGACGCCGTTTTGGGGCAATAATTTATTTACAAAAAAATATGAAAAAAAAGCTTGACTTTTCGGGGGGGGGGG
>DJPO01000040.1:6765-8404 GCA_002437405.1 Opitutia bacterium UBA6410
GGGGGGGGGGGGGTAAAAGAACTGCCGCTTTTATAAAAATTACCATGAAAATGAAAACAAAAATATCCATAATTACTGCGGCGGCTCTCGCGGCTACCGCCTCCGCGTTTGCGCAGGACAACACCTATTACTATGTAAGCGGTGGAGTAACGGACGCTTCCTCGTGGAATACAGCAGCGGACGGTTCGGGAACGGCGTTGCCCGCTTTTTCATCGGACGTAAACCTCGTCTCCAATACGAATTTTTGGAGCAACTGGTTCTTCATTCCAAACCAACAGTTGGTAAATTCGATTACCTTGAATTTGCCCAATGCCCAGTCGTGGGAGACAACTACATTCAATTTGAATGCTGGTACATACGTTGCGACAGTTGAAGATTTCGTCGCCAACATTTCGCAGTCGGCAATGAAAGACGTGTCTGTCGATTTGACGCAAATCGGACAAAACGGAACGGGGAACAACGGCTTTAACGTCGGCGGAAACCTCGTGATGAATTCCGAAAAATATTTGAGAATCAAAATGTCGTCGGACTGGGATTCCTCCTACACAGTATATTCCAATGCCCAAGAAGGTTCTGAAGTGGGGGCAGACGGTAAAACAAATACTTGGAAATACGGCAGCGCGGACATCAACGAAAACCCGACATGGAACGACGGCGCACGCTCGATTAATGGCGTATTTAATGTCGGCAAGCAAATGCAGTTCAACCACACTGGCGACAGCGGCCTTATCCGCTTCCAAGTCAGCGAAGCCAAGGTAAACGCAAGCTCGATTACAGTATACGAAACCTACGAAGATTCCGTCAACAAGGTAAACGGGAAAACCTACACCAACTACCAAACCAACACGGGTACAGTAGTGATGAACGGCAAAGTCGGCGGCTTGGAGGGCAAGGGCGTATTTTCCGCGTCAAAATGGGTCAGCACCGAGCTGAACCTCAACCTTGAAAGCGACACGTTTGTAGGCGGCGATTTCAAAGGCGCGTTCACGAAATACTCCGCCGAAACCTATTCGGCGGACGACAGCAACCTCGCAAAGGCGCACTTGGCGCAGAACGCAGGCAACGTTGTCTCGACCTTCAACATCACGATGAACGGCGAAGGCACGCAGAAGCTGACGATTGTCAAGGCGGCGAACGCTGCAAGCAAACTCGGCATCTCGGGCATCGAATCCGAAGAGGATATGACTTTCGGAAAACTCACCGTACAGCAGGGCAACCTTGAAATCGAAACGGAACTTGCAGTCGGCGAACTTATCCTCAACGGCGGTTCGTTGAAATTCTCGTCCCCCGAAAAGGTCGCAAGCGTATTCCTCAACAACGGCAAACTCGTTTACGCAGAGGCAATCAAAGCGGGCGAACTGATGATTGACGGCACGGGAATCTTCGAAGTCGATTTCACGGGCGCAGGCAGCCTCGCGGACGAAATCCTCCTGATTTCCTACGATTCGTTGGTTTTCGACGGCGACGTAGACAGCGTGTTCTCGGCAATCAGCAAAGGAGCGGCTCTCGACGGAACGTTCTCGATTCACGATAACGGAATCTACTTTACGGCGGCAGTTCCCGAACCCGCGACAGTCGCGGCACTGCTCGGCTTGGCGGCACTCGGCTTGGCAATCGCGCGCCGCAGACGTTAATCCAA
>DJPO01000067.1 GCA_002437405.1 Opitutia bacterium UBA6410
TAAGAATAGAAAAAACTCCCCCCACGCAAAAAACCCAAAAAACCGAGGCAACGGCACCCCGATTTGGCGTCTCGATTTTGGAGCTAAAAAACAGACACTAAAAAACGGGGAAGCTCGCAGCGTATTAGACATACGTAAGAGTTTCCCCGATTTTTTAGTGGCTGTTTTTTAGCCCAAAAGCGTTCGCCAAATCAGAGGTCGGAGATTTCGGCGATTGACTTTATTTCCAGGGTTTTGTCGATTCTGCGAACCATTCCAGCCAATACTCCTCCCGGGCCGCATTCGTAGAATTTTTCAATTCCCAATTTTGCCGCATTCTTTACGCAGTCTTCCCACCTTACCGTTTTTACCACCTGCTTTACCAAGTTCTTTTTGATTTCGGTCGGATCGAAAACCGCGTCGCCCGTTACGTTCGTGAATACGGGGATTCTCGGGCTCTTGAATTCGATGCCCTCCAAGAATTCCTCGAATTTTTTGCGCGCGGGTTCCATAAGCCTGCTGTGGTATGCTCCCGCAACCTTCAGCATAACTACCAATTTAAACGCCTTTCTGCTCTTCGCCGCTTCGACCGCCGCCGCAACTTTCGCGGCTTCGCCCGAAATTACGACTTGGCCGGGGCAGTTGATGTTCGACATATCCACGTCGAACTCCTTGCAATATTCGGCGACCGACTCGGGAGTCCCGCCGATAAAGCTCGCCATCGCTCCCTGCGAAGCGTCGCACGCCTCCTGCATAAGCCTGCCGCGCTCTGCGACGATTTTCAGCCCCTCTTCGAAAGAGAAAGTGCCCGCAAACGCGTGCGCCGTGAGCTCGCCGAGCGACAAGCCAAGAGCCGTCGCAGGTTCGCCCAAGATTCCCTTTTCGCGCATTATTTGGACAACCGCAAAACCGTGCAGAAAAAGAGCGGGCTGGCAAATGCTCGTTTTCGTCAAATCCGACGACGGCCCCTCGAAGCAATATTTGGAAAGCTTCATCGAGAGGGCGTCGTCGGCTCTGTTGAAGAGCTCCCTTACCGCTTCGCTACTTTCGTACAGCGATTTCGCCATTCCGACGCTTTGCGCGCCCTGTCCGGAGAATAATAATCCTGTTTTCATATTTTATTATTTGTTAGAGCCCGCGAGGGAATCGGCGATTTGCGCCGACAACTGCGCGAGCAGTTTGTTTATGGCCTCGACATAACCGTCGTATCCGTTTTGTGCCGAAACCGTAAATTTGAAAGATTTTACCGTTGCGCCCTTTTTGTCGGGCAAATCGAGCTGCCATTTGCCCGCGAGGACTACGTCGGAATCCAATTTTCCCAAACATTCGTACAGATAAATTTTCAGCGAGCAAGTTTTTTCGCTCGCGGGGGCGACGGAGGGGTACGCGAAGACCGTCGCAACGCCCGTGGACTCGATGTTGACCGCGATTGCGCGTTCGATTCCGTTTGCTGGCAGTTCCGCCCATCTGTCGAATTCGGAGATTTCGAGCTTGTCGCCCTGCCCGCACGAAACTATTTGGGTTCGTGTCATATATTGCGGAATTTGAATCGATTGCAAATTTACCCAGAAGCGGTTTTCGTATTTTTTTTCGGAAGGCATTGCCTTAACCATATAGAAAACCGTCGTGTCCGCCGTGGGGGCGAGAATGTCGGAAAGGCAGCCCGAGAGGAACGCCGAGGAAAGCGCGAAAACGCAGAAAATTGCCGATTTAAAAATTTTCATATTAGTTTGATTTGATTTTCGATTTGTCCTTGCCCGTCAAGAGGGAGTTGGGGTTGCGCTGGAGATAGTCCGCAAAATTCGAGAAATTGGTCATCGCGTCGTTGAACGACTTGAACATAATCGCGATTTGGTATCTGAACGGCGACTGGGGGGCGATTATCGTGTTGAGGTTTTTCAGCAGCTCCTCGCTGTGCCCGAGCAGCGAATCGGTCTTGCCCGAAAGGCTCGCGAGCTGCGCGCGGGCGTCTTTTACCAAAGAGTCGGAAGAGTCGAGCAGTCTGTCAAGCTTTTTGATGGCCGCCGAAATATCCTTGTCGGAAGCGAGGGTTTCGACGCTCGAGAGGGCTGCAACCGCCTTGTCGCTAATCGCCTTGGCGTCGACATCGTCGAGCTTTTGGCTGGTTTTCGCCAAGACGGCGTTCAGGTTGTTGCCTATTGAGGCGAAGTCGATTTTCGAAATGTCGGTCATCGTCTTTTCGAGCCCCTTGGCGAGCTCCGCAAGCCCCGATTTCGCCGCGGGGATTTCCTTAAAGCGCGTCCCCGCGTATTTGATTTCGTACGATTCCCCCCTGTCGGCGATGAAGTCGAGCTCGACGTAAAGCATACCCGTTACAATACTCTGGTAGTTAAGGCGCGCGCGCAAGCCCTCGGCGATTTGCTCGTCAATCCACTCATCGAAGTTTTTGAATTTTTTGCCGGTTTTGCGCCTGAGCTGGTCGATGTCGATTGAATAGACGACCGAAACGGAGCTTTCTTTAATATTCTTCGAGGAACTGATGAAAATGCCCTCGACCTTCCCGATTTTCACGCCCTTGTACTTCAGCGGCGCGCCGACGTCGAGCCCGTTGACGGTTTCGGAGAAGAACGATATGAACGTCTGTGTGCGGGCGAAGAACTTCGCCGCGCCGAAAACCATAACGGCGGCGACCGCGATAATCGAAGCGGCAATCACGAACATTCCGATTGCGGCGGGGCTTATTTTATTTTTCATAAATATCCTTGTTTTCAAGCGGATCTACGCCGCGGTTCAAAAATACCCTAACGTCCCTGTCGTCGGCTTTGAGCAAGTCGCGGGGTGCGCCGATGGCAGTTTGGCGTTTCGTCTTGGCGTCGAGGAAAACCACCCTGTCGGCGATGTCGAAAATGCTGGCGAGCTCGTGGGAGACGATGATAACCGTTGCGCCGAGCGAGTCGCGCAGCTGCAAAATCAGCTGGTCGAGCCTATGGGAGGAGACGGGGTCGAGCCCCGCGCTGGGTTCGTCGAAAAACAAGACGAGCGGGTCGAGCGCAATGGCTCTTGCCAGCCCCGCGCGTTTTGCCATACCGCCGCTGATTTCCGACGGATAGAACGAGCCGAAGCCGTTGAGACCCACGAGCGCGAGTTTCAAGTCGGCGACCTCCTCGGCGGCGGAATCCGAAAGCCCGAGAAATTCGGTTATCGGCAGCATTACGTTTTCCGCGAGCGTCATACTGCTCCAGAGCGCGCCGCCCTGATAGAGAATCCCGAATTCGCGCAAAATCTCGAGCCTGCGCTCCTCCGTCGCGCCCGAAAAGTCCTCGCCGCGGTAGAGGATTCTGCCCGAGGCGGGTTTGACAAGCCCAATCATATGGCGCAAAAGCGTACTTTTGCCGCAACCGCTGCCGCCGATTATGAAAACGATTTCGCCGCGCTTTACCGAGAAATTTATGTCGCGCATAACGACGTAGTCGCCGTACGCCATCGTGAGGGATTCGACCTTGAAAACTTCGTCCTGTTGTCGCGTTGAGTCGCTCATATATCGAAAATTGTGAAGATTACGGCGAAAACCGCGTCGGCGACGATAATCCAAGTGATGCTTTGCACGACAGCCGACGTCGTCGCAAGCCCCACCCCCGAAGAGCTCTTTTCGCAAGCGAGCCCCTGACGGCAGCCGATTATCCCGACAATCAGCCCGAAGATAAAACTCTTGCCGATACCCGTCGAGAGCTGGACGAGATTCAGCGCGGCAATCGAACGCCCCGCGTACTGCTCGTAGGAAATATCGAACATGCCAACGCCGATGACGAGCCCGCCAATCATGCCGATTACGTCGGCGAAAATCGTCAAAAGCGGGAAAGTTATGAAAAGCGCGAGTATGCGCGGGAATACCAAAAACTCCATCGGCGAAATCCCGAAAGTCCTGAACGCGGAGATTTCCTCGTTGACTTTCATCGACCCGAGCTCGGCGGCAAAAGCCGCGCCCGTCCTGCCGCTCATGACAATGCCGACCATTATCGCGCCCATTTCGCGCACCATCGCGATTCCAACGAGGTCGGCGACGAAGATTTCCGAGCCGTATTTCGCCAGCTGAATCGCGCCGACGAATGCCAGAATAAGCCCGACCAAAAAGCTGATGAGAGCTACAATCGGCAACGCCTCGGGCCCCGAACGCTGGGTCAGCAACGCCAAGTCGCGGAGTCTGAACCGCGCGCGCCCCGCAAGTGCCGCGAGAGCCGAAAGCACGACCTGCCCGATAAATTCGGAAACGGAATTGAAAGAGCTGAAAACCCCGATTGCGCGGCTGCCGACTTTCCCCAAAAGCCCGTCGTATCCGCCCGCGGATTTTCTGGACGCCTCGTCGGCTTCGGGAACGGCGGTGGCGAGCATAAGCATAGAACGCGCGCCGTCGGGGACTGACTGGGTGTCGAAGGAAACTCCGCAGAGTTGGCAGAGCTCGTAGGTTCGCAAAAGAAGGCTTACGAGGGCGGAATCGGATTCGCCAAGCTCCGACGCGTCGATTTTCAAAACCGACGGCTCGTCGACGCATTTTACGGCGTCGGCGATTTTGGAGAAATCGGGAAGTTTGTTTTTAAGAAGCCAGTCGCCGCGCAAGTGCAAAACCAGCATCGAGCCTTCGCGCGAGACTTCCGCCGCGGCGGCCGAAAGCGTCGCGGTGTCGGATTTTGTTTTTTTCGAAAAAAATCCCACGTCCTTTTCCTATTTTCTCCAAAATACACCAAATCGGCGGATTGTAAAGAAAGAACTACCAGTTGTGGAAGGCGTCGCCATCGTAGAAATCGAGGTTGTCGATGTACGGAGACCACGCAGCGGGGGCGTCCTTTTCGCCCATTTTGTTGTGCCTGTATTTTTCGGACGAGAAGAGCCGCAAGTCTTTGCCCAAACCGATATTCATATTATTGAATATACCGTTCCAGACCCTCGAAAGTTTTTCTTCGTTCCAAAGCCCCGAAACGTCCGAAGGGGCGACCGTAAAGACGACGTTCACGCCGAATCCGTTTTCGAGGACGCCGAAGAGCGCGGGGGAAGTCGAGCGCAGCCAGTCGGGAGCGGCGTCGATTACGGGAAGCTCGCGGGCGATTCTGAAGTACAGGTCGGCGTTTGCTATGCCCGCAAAAATGGGGTCGTTTTCGGGCAAAGTAGCCTTGAAAACGCTCTTTTTGCCGAGTTTCAGACCGCTTGCAAAAACGCCCAAATCGGCATTCGGCAGCGCGACAACTGCAATGCTTTTGTTGTTTTTCACAATCCGCGCGACGACATCGGACATCTGCTTTTTGTCGGTCGCACCCAAAATTACGACCTGCATCGAATTCGCCAACCAGAGGTTTGCGGGCGTCAGGCGCGTGTACTGCATACCCATTCTGTCGAGCAGCTTTGCGCCCGCGTCGTCGCCGACGTACCCGACGCGCTGGAAGCCCGCCGACATATACGGAGTGGACATTTCCGCCAAAATGTTGTCGACAAGCAAAGTCGCGGCGGGGTCGGAGCCGTAGCGATTCGAAACGTCGAGCTGGCAGAATAGAACAATTCCGTGCCCCCTGCGCATTTCCATAAGTGCGGCGTGGGCGAGGTTAAAGCCGCAATCGACAACCGCCGTAAAATTGCCGTACGAGGGCTTGCGGATTACGTTGCCGACGACGATTCCGCCGTTGCCGCACTTCCACTTCGAGCGCGGATAATGCGGAGAATGCTCGTCGGAGAGGACGAATTCGGGCACGCTTTCGGCACTGCCGCGCCAGTTGGAAAAGTCGGAATCGGAAAGCCCCGCGACATACGGGCTGTTGGGCAGGCGAATAAACGCGTCGCGGTAGCTGGGCGACTCGAAGACAAAATTCCCGACATTCGCGGAGGCTTTTTGCTCGAACACCAAAACTTTCAAGCCCTTGTCGATGAGCTTTTCGGACTCGACTTTCGCGAGGAGCTCCGACGGCTTTTTGCCTATCGCGTTGCGCCCGACGATTAGCAGACGCGCCGCGCCCAAGTCTTCGAATTTTTTAACTTTGCGGTACTTAAGCCCTGCCGCGTCGAGAAGCGGCGCGGTCTCGCCCTTGGGGTCGAATAGCGCGATGTCGATATTGCCGAACTTGCGCTTGACATGCTTGGGGAAGAATCGCAAAAGGAACGAATCCTCCTTAATCAAAACGCCGTCGGAGGAAACCGCCTCGAGCGTCAGGCGCGCGTCGGCGGGCTTCAAGACTTGCGGCACGGTTATTTCAATCGGCAGTTTTTCGATTCCGCCCGCGTCAACGGTCTTGGCGAATTCGCCGCCCGCAACTTCCCTGCCCGCAAGGGTCAGAGTCCATTTGAATGAAAGTTTTTGGGCGGAGGTTTTGTCATTCACTATAACCGCGCTTTTGCGGAATTTTTCGCCCGAGTAATACATATGGGTCTTCTCGGTGAAATCTTCGGGGGCGCCGCCGAGGAATACCAAAAGCGGCTCGAAAGACTCGCGGACAACCGAGTTCACGCCGACGCGGCGGGTGTAGTCGCCCAAAACGTGGGACTGGGCTTCGCTCCCGCCTGTGGGTTGGTCGAAGCGCAAGCCCGCCTTTTTGGGATTTGGGTCGGGGATTTGGTCGAAAACCGCATTGTGGCGGTCGTAGGAAACGGCGGTACGCCCCAAGTCGCGGCCTTCGGGGAAGTCGCCGAGTGCCGACATATCGTAGGCTCGCCACGCTTTCACGACGTTGCGGTAGACCATTTCGGAGAGCCGCAGCATATTCGGGTCGGGGTTCGAATACGCGCCGAATACATAAAACGGGTGCGGCGCGGGCGATTTTTCCGCGAGGAACGCGCTGTCGCCGAAATACCGCGCGGCGTGCTCCGCCCCGAGAGTCCCGACGGAGCGGTCGTCGAAATAGTCGTACTGGGCGGAATACGGGAACGCCGACTCGACAACCATCAGCGGGCGCGTGTGCTTTTGCGCCCACTGCTTCGGCCAATCCGCCTGCTCGCGCAGGGGCGTGCCGAACGACTGGTAGTTCATCGAGGTGAAAATTTCGCTCGAGTTGCCGCCGGCGTGCTGGAAAATTTCGCGGGTGGGGTCGATTGCCCGCATTGTCTTGTCGGCAACGCGCGTGCGGGCGCGGGCTGCCTGCAGGTACGGCGGATTGTAGTCGTAGTCCGTGAGCTTTGCGGGATCCTGATTCCACGGATACGAGCAAGTGTTGAAATCCGTGTACCACATAATAATAGACGGGCGCGAGCCGTAGCATTCGAAAAAGCGCGAGACCTCGCGGGAATACATTTCCGTATTTTCGTCGTTGTACGGCGGCATCGGGAAGAGGTTGTAAAGCCCCGCGCGGTCGCACTCGTTCAAATAGGCGTCCCACGCGACCTGCGAGAGGCGTTCGAGGGGGTCGAAGCGCACGGTGTCGTAGTTCAGCTCCTTGATGTGCGCGATGTGTTGCGCCATCGACGCGGGATTTATAAAATACTGGCGCAGGCGGTTGAGCGCGGGGGAAGTCCACATTCTAAGGCGCGTCTTTTTGCCGTTCAGCATAAATCCGCCGTTTTCGACCCACATTTCGCGGAAGCCGAAGTCGCGAGCGGGAAAAGTGTCGAGAACCGACGAATCCGCCGACAGCACGACGGTCATTTTGTAGAGATTCGGATTTTCGACGTCCCAGAGCAGCGGATTTTTCCACTTTTCGGAAAATTTGACGATTTGCTCGGGCTCGCCCGAAAGCTCGAATTTTTCGGAAAATTCCTTTTTGGAGTTTTCGGCGACAAACGAAAAGCCGAGCTTAACCCTACCCTTTTGTCCGTCGGGATTGGCGATTTTGACGTACCCGAAAACTTTCGATTGCCTGTACGACGAAAGTGCGGCGACGGCGGTTATCGAGAGCTTCGACGGGGCTTTTTCAAGCCAAACGTCGCCGATTGCAATTTCCTGATGGTCGCCAATCGCTGGGAAGCCCTGCCACAGCCCCGAGTACGCGCGGTCGATGAAAACCGTGAGGACGTTGCCGTCGGTTTTTGCGATGTCGGTGATGTCGAGCCTCTTGGCGTTGGGTATCGACGTAAAGGATTTAAAATCCTGACGGAAGGAATGCAGGAGCTTGCCGTTGAGGTATACACGCCCGTAGTCGCCGTTTAAGTTTTCAAAATTCAAATAGATACGCCCGCCCTTGAGGTTTTCGGGCACGGCGAACACGCGCTGGTACCACGCCGCGCGGTATCCTATCAAATTCCTGCCGTCCCAGTCCTGACGCGGCGAGGAAAGTTTGCCACCCTTAAGCGAATATATATTATAGAGCGGCGAGCGGAAACTGCCCGATACCCTCATATATCCCCAGTTTTTGCCCTGCGGCGCGTAGGAATATTCGTTGACGGGAATCGTGCGCCAGTAACCGTTCAGGCAGACCCCCTCGCGCGCGCCGTCCCTGCGTGTCTGGGCGTCGCCGAGACTCCACAGCGCGGCTTCGCCGTCGCGCAAAGAGCAATCGGAAAGCGCGGCGACCTCCTCTTCGGACGGGAAGCCCGCATTCGCATACGCCGAAACCCCGTCAGCGATTTTCGCGGATTTTATTTTTCCCAAAACCGCATTCGGGATATGTCCCTGAAGCGAGTCGTCCACAAACACGTCGATGCCCGCGCCGTTTTTCGACAGGACGATTTTGTGCCGCTGGGTCAAATTCAGAATGCACGCGGACTCAATTCCGTCCTCCCGTTCGCCCGAATATATGAATGAAATCTTGCCCGACGCGCCCATCGCAACGAGCGAAAGCTTCGCGGACTCGCCCGCAAGCTCGAGCAGCTTTGTCGGCGACGCCCTGCGCGGCGACTTGTCGGTGATTATGAATTCGCACGATTCGGGAGTGGAGACCAAAGTTTCGGCGTCGAACTTGCGCATTTCGGCGTCCGAACCCGCAACGGACAGCGCGAAAATTTCGGCGTCGGAAAGGGCTTTGTCGAAATATTTTATCTCGTCATACGCGCCGTCGCCGACCTTCGCCTTGAATCGGTCGCCCGAGGACTCGCCAAGCCAAAATGAAAGCTCCTGCGGCGCGAGCTTCGCAACCTGCGCGGGATTGCTGCGCCTGCCGACAAACTTGCCGTTCACATAGAGCCTACTCTCGCCCGTTTTTGTGCTCCAAGAAAAGGCGTAGTGCGTCCAGCGATCCTGAAAAAATATGTCCTTTGTCCCGAGCCACAACTGTTTGGGGGCAAATACGCTAAGCTCTGCGCCAACTCCCTTATGCTTGATAAAATAAAAACGAAAATCCTTGCCGTTTGCGATGATAATAGGCATCGCGGCGTCGGAATTTGCCTTGAAATTCGGCTTGAACCAAAAACTTACAGTGCCCTCGTTGACATCGACAGCGGGCGTTTTGAAATTAAGCGCCGTCACTTGGTCGTACGCATGCCGCTTGACCTCGAGAGCCTTGCCCGCCACCCCCGCACAATAGCCGGACTTGCCGTGGACAACACCCGTCGAGATTTTCGAAACGTTGGAGTCCAAAACATCGGCGGAATCGTCGAGCGGCAGATAGAAAACGGGAGTCGCCGCAAAAACAAAAAACGCCCCGCAAAGCTGAAGAAGGAAGAAAGTCAGTAGCTTTTTAGTCATATGTATCATAATGAAAACAAAAGTAAAAAATCCGTCATTTAGAGGCAATAAAAAACAAAATGAAAAATTGGGCTTGACTATCGGGCGAAAAAAAGCGAGATTTAACGGAAAATTTGTCGAAGCTTAGGCAAAGATAAAAATTTTGCCCAGATGGCGGAATTGGCAGACGCAGCGGACTCAAAATCCGCCGGTAGCGATACCGTGAGGGTTCGACCCCCTCTCTGGGTACAAAAAAAGACTCACAAACAACAAGTTTGCGAGTCTTTTTTTGTTTTCGGAAAATTCCGTTTTCGGGGAATTCCGCCCCCGTACAAATCCACTTCCAGAACAATCCCCCTGCCCTGCTCCGCATAGCCGCTATATTTTTATTCCCAACTCTTGCCATAACCGCGATTGACTCCGCCATTACCCCAGCAACCGCAAAAAACCTAATTAAAAAAGCCCGC
>DJPO01000090.1 GCA_002437405.1 Opitutia bacterium UBA6410
GGCTGGCGCACCTTGCGCCCGCCGTATCAACGGTGATTTCACGCGCCCAATTGACCTACCGCACTGTCCCTACCCTATCAAAGAGGATAGTTTTTGTTCGTAGGATTGCCAGTCGGTTATGGGGGTGCGCGCTACGCCAGAGTCCATCGCTGCCTTCGCCACTGCCGCCGATACTTTTACTATCAGGCGCTTGTCAAACGGCTTGGGCAAAATGTATGTCCGCCCGAATTCAAGCTTTTCGCCCTTGAAAATCTCCTTGACCTCCTCCGAAGCGGGCTCGTGCGCCAACGCTGCCAGCGCGCGGACGGCGGCGATTTTCATCTCCTCGTTTATGCACTTTGCGCCAGTGTCGAGTGCCCCTCTGAAAATGTAGGGGAAGCCGAGCACGTTGTTCACCTGATTGGGATAGTCGGAACGCCCAGTCGCGAAAATGATGTCCTTGCGCGTCGCCGTGGCGAGCTCGTAGGAAATTTCGGGACGCGGGTTGGCGAGGGCGAAAACTACGGGGTTTTCGTTCATCGAAAGGAGCATTTCGGACGTCAGAATGTCGCCTTTGGAAACGCCGAGGAAAACGTCCGCGCCCTTGACGGCGTCGGCGAGCGTCTTGGCGTCGGTATCGACCGCGAAAAACTTTTTCATTTCGTTCAGGTCGGTTCTGGAGGTCGTGATAACGCCCTTGGAGTCGCACATAAAGATGTGCTCGCGCTTTACGCCGAGGGCTATGTACATCTTGGAGCAGCAGATTGCCGCCGCGCCCGCGCCGCTTACGACTACCTTGACGTCCTGCGGCTTTTTGCCCGCGATTTCCAGCGCATTGAGCAGCGCCGCGCCCGAGATTATCGACGTGCCGTGCTGGTCGTCGTGCATAACGGGAATGTCGAGCTCCTCCTTGAGTCTGCGTTCGATTTCAAAGCATTCGGGGGCTTTTATGTCCTCCAAATTTATGCCGCCGAAGGTGGGGGAAATCGCCTTGACCGCCTCGACGAATTTGTCGACGTTTGTTTCGGCGACTTCGATGTCGAAGGAGTCGAGCCCCGAGAAGATTTTGAAAAGCAGAGCCTTGCCCTCCATTACGGGTTTGCCCGCCAGCGCGCCGATGTTGCCGAGACCGAGCACCGCCGTTCCGTTGGAAATTACGGCGACCAAATTGCCTTTGCCCGTGTATTTGTATGCGTCCTGCGGGTTCTTCTGGATTTCAAGACACGGTTCCGCGACCCCAGGAGTATAGGCCATCGAGAGGTCTGCCTGTGTTGCGTGGGGCTTTGTGGGAACGATTTCGATTTTTCCGCGTTTGCCGCTGCTGTGATATTCGAGTGCGGCTTCTCTGTTTATTGTAGGCATAATTATTTACTGAAAATGTAATCTTTAAAAAGTCCCATATATTGGCGGCTAAAAAAAATTTTTCAAGATTGTTTATTGAAAAAAACGCGGGCGGGCGGCGGCGATACGGCTTGACAACTCGGGCGGGCTTCGGGCAGAATTTATGCGACTACTATTCGATACATATGAAAAAATCCGCAAACGCATTTTTGACAACCGCAACCGCAATTTCGGCACTCTGCGCAGCAAGCGTACTTTCCGCCGACGAAACCGCCGCGCGCTGGCAGCTTTCGGGCGAAAACCCGAGCCAAGCGTCAATCGTCTGGACACCCAAGGCGGGCGACGCACACTCGGACGACATCGAATTTGCGGGGGCGAAGATGGCGACTATCGTGAAATACGGGGTTACGGACGATTTGAAATTCGAAATAACCCGCACGGCAATCTGGCCGACCCTGCGTTTTTTGCCCGACCTCACGCGCTCGCACAACGTCCGCCGCTTCCATCAGGACTTCGCGAAATCCGCGACCGCCAACAACTACCCCATCGGCGACTACGAAAAGGTCGAAAAGATTTCAATCAACGGGATTTTGGAGGTGGAAAGCTCCGCGAAGTTCCCGAAAAATATGGGCGAACTTTCGCTCAAGCGCACGTTCTTCCCGTCGCCCGACAAGTCGGCATTCGTGGAAATCTACAGCGTCAAGAACACGGGCAAGCGGGACATTTTCATTGAGCTTCCGCAGGAAAGCTCGGTTTATACGACCGACCCGACCACTTCCAAATACGGCGCATACAAGTTGGGCATTGAGATTTCGGGCAAGTCGCAAACAATAAAGCCCGCGGAGAGTATGGAATTCTACGCAATCACAAGCGGCATAAAAATCTCCGAACCCGCCGTAAAGCTCGACCCGCACGGCGAACTCGCCGAACGCGCAAAGCTCGTCGAAAAATGGCGCGGCTCGCTAATCCTCTCGACGCCCGACCCCGTCATCGACGCGATGTTCTCGTTCGCGAAAGTCCGCGCCGCCGAAAGCGTCTTCGACACCAAAAACGGCGTCCTGCACTCGCCGGGGGGAATCGACTACTACGCGGCGATTTGGGCGAACGACCAAGCCGAATACATAAATCCCTTCTTCCCGTTTCTGGGCGACAAGCGCGCGAACGAATCGGCGTACAACTCGTTCCGCCTCTTCGCGAGCTATATGAACGGCGAATACAAGCCGATTCCATCTTCCATAATCTGCGAGGGCGACTCCTTCTGGGCGGGGGTCGGCGACAGGGGCGACGCCGCGATGTGCGCATACGGCGCGACCCGCTATCTGCTCGCGCGCGCCGACGAAAAGCAGGCTCGCGAGCTCTGGCCGTTCGTCGAATGGTGTCTTGAATACTGCAACCGCAACATCAACGAAAACGGAGTCGTAAAAAGCGACTGCGACGAGCTTGAGCACCGCCTGCCCTCGGGCAAGGCGAATCTGAACACCTCCAGCCTCTACTACGACGCCCTCATTTCGGCGGCAAAGCTCGGCGCGGAAATCGGCGTCGAAAAGTCGAAGCTCGACCTCTATTTGCAGCGCGCAAAAACCCTGCGCGCGAACATCGAAAAATACTTCGGCGCGAACGTCGAGGGCTTCGACACATACCGCTACTACGACGGCAACAAAGTTCTGCGCGCGTGGGTGTGCACCCCGCTGACAGTCGGCATATACGACAGGCGCGACGCCACGCTCGACGCACTCTTCTCGAAAATCTGGACGAAAAACGGGCTGCTCTCAGCTTCGGGCGGGAAGTCGTATTGGGACAGATCCACACTCTACGCCTTCAGGGGCGCGTTCGCCTCGGGCGCGGCGGACAGAGCCATCGACTACCTCGAGTATTTCTCCAAGACGCGCCTGTTGGGTGGGCGCGTTCCCTACGCAATCGAGGCTTGGCCCGAAAACAGCCAACGCCACCTTTCGGCGGAAAGCGGACTCTATTGCCGAATCTTCACAGAAGGGCTTTTCGGAATCCGCCCCACGGGCTTCCACAGCTTCGAGTTGACCCCCAATCTGCCGACAAAGTGGGACAGGGCGTCGCTCTCGAACATCAACGCATTCGGGACAAATTTCAATATAATCGTAAAGCGCGACGGCTCGGACAAATACAACGTCCGTATCCGCAAAGGCTGCACGGAAAACTTCGACGCCACCATAAAATGCGGAGAAACGCTTTCCGTAGATCTCGATAAGATTTTCGGGAAATAACGCCCCTTCCCCGCCGCAACGCGGGGAATATTCCCCTTCTCCGCCGAAATTCAGGCGCGTAAACAAATGCTTGACTTTTCGGCGGCGACAAACAAAATATTTTCATAACTACTCGGTATTATTTATTCCAAACCTCAAATCTATGAAAAATTCAACACGCATATTCCTCTGCATATCGGCACTCGCGGCTATTACCCCCCCCCCCCTGTTTGCCGACACACTGACGTATAACAACAACGCGTCTGGAACAGGCTCGTTTTATTCCGAAAGCGACTGGTCAAACTCCAGCGGCAGACCCGCACAGCCCGACGAAAATTCGGACATAGTATTCACGGGGACAAACCAAGCCAAAGCGTGGGTTATCGACGCTACTGGCAACATGACGATAAACAGCCTCACAGATACGTTGATTGTCCAGAGGGTAGGCCAAGCGTGGGGTCGTAGTTTAACTATAAATATAGGCGAAAGCCTTTTCAAAGTCAAAAACGACGTTTTAATCGCCTCCAACCACAATTATTGCCACTTCGGCTTCGACGGCACGGGCGACGTTGAAATCGGCGGCAACATGACGTTGCAGACCGACACCCAGTACAAAGACGGCGGCGCGGAAAGCTACATCGGCTCGGGCAAGACGCTGAATTCCTTTACAGTCGCAAAAGACTTCAACCAAGGCACGAAGTTGTACATAAACGCCAAAACGTTTACGGTAAAAGGCGTGTTCAACTCCACAAGCGGCGACCTTTATCTGTCGGGCAGCAACTCGCAGCTTTCGGATCAAAACCTCGTCGCCAATTTCGGCGGACTCAACGGCACGAACAGAACCTTGACCTACGGCAGATCCGCGGGGATAAAAGATTCCACTGCAACAATCAACTTCACAAATTCGGGCGTGGCGAAATTCAAGGGAACTCTAAAGTATGAATCCGATGCGAATACGAGCAACGTCAAGCACTACCTCGTAATGGACAAGTCCGCGACGGGTACGCAGTACTTTGAAAACACCGAAAAGAACGGAGTTTCTTTCGACAAGGTAACCGTCAACGGCGGTACTTTAAAATACTTCGCACACGCAATGCAATCCGACTTTGAGGTCAACGGCGGTACGCTCTCGGCTGCGACAATCGACAACGAAGTTGCGAGTCTGAACGTAAAATCCCTCGCGTGGAGCGGCGGGACGCTCGCGTTCGACATCGACCAAAACGGCGAATACGACAGAATTAATATCTACGGCGACCTAACCAAGGCGTCCGTCGAAGGCGCGGAGGCTACCCGCAACATTACGCTCGGAGCGGTTGACGGCTTCGACCTTGTCGCGTACCTCGACGCAAATGGCGGCGAACAGGCGTTCTCCATTATCAACTACATCACGACCGACTTGACGGCTGCCGACATCGCTGCAAAGTCGCTCGTAAAAGGCGTAAGTATCAAGTCGTTCGAAGTCACCTCCGACGGCATTACCGTAATCCTCACAACCGCAGTTCCCGAACCCGCAACTATCGCGGCAATCCTCGGGGCTCTCGCGCTGGCGGCGGCGGTTGTCCGCAGACGCAAGTAGTCGAATTTTTCATAATACTCCCAACGCCGACGGTCTTTTGTCCGTCGGCGTTTTTTTATTGTAGAAATCGGCAAAATTTCGGAAAATACGCTCTCAACAAAAAAATCTTTCGGAAAAATGAAAATCCATGCGTTTCTTCTTTCGGCGACAGCCCTGCTGCTCGCCGCCTGCCAATCGAATAGCTCCGACACCGCCGAGCAATCGGCGGGCTCTGCGTTCAACTACGCCCATTGGAATATCGGGCACTTTTCCTCGGGCACTTCGATGAACTCTAATATCGAGCCCCAAGACGCACAGGCGAGACTCGCGGAATACAAGGCATACCTAAAGCCGTTCGAGCTCGACTGGATAGGCATAAGCGAGTACTCCGAAAACTTTGCAAAAGACGGCTCGGTCAAGGCGTCGAAAACGCTCTTCGCCCCGTATCAAAACCAGTTCATCGGTGCGGCGAACGAATACCAGTGGAACGCGCAATTCGGCAACGGACGCTTCAAGACGCTCGAAAGAAAGCTTGTGGACTACAATCCGCGCAGGCAAAAATGCTACTTCATCGCCCAGAAGGTGGAAATCGACGGCAAATACGACGCGTGGATAATCCAAACCCACTTGGACTGGCATAACCCCGAAATCTACCGCGACCCCCAATTCCGCCAGCTCATCGACTTTGCGAAAGACAAGCCCCGCGTAATCATTTCCGCCGACTTCAACAACCACCCCTTCGGCGGATTCGACGAATTCCACTGGTTCGGCTATTTCCAAAAGGAGGGCTTTGTTCTTGCCTTCCCCGACAAGTCGCTTTTGAACGAAACTTTTAGGAACAGGAAAAATCCCCAAAAGCACTTGTTTATCGACAACATTATAGTCAAGGGCTTCGACGTTTCGAACGCGGGGATACTCGCCGACGAAGTGGCGAAATTCAGCGACCACTATTTGATGCATTGCACCCTGACCCCGAAAAAATAACTTAAAAAATTTTCCGTTTTCCCCGAGCCGCAATTTTTATTTTTGCGGCTTTTTTGTCGTAAAAAAGTTTGACATAAAATAAAAATCTACCAATTTAGTAGAAAATTAAAAAACTATGGACTCCCAAGACACAAAAATAGTCCCCTATTCGGCGCAATACAAAGACGACTTTGTAAGGCTCAACCGCGCGTGGATAGAAAAGTATTTCAAGATAGAAGCCGTCGATACCGCGATTTTCACCGACCCGCAAAAAGCAATCATAGACAGGGGCGGCTTCATATTCTGCGCGCTGGCGGACGGGAAAGTCGCGGGAGTCTGTGCGCTGCAAAAATTGGAGACGCCCGAATACGGCTTCGAACTGTCGAAATTGGCGGTCGCCCCGTCTTACCGCGGGCGCGGAATCGGGGAAAAACTCTGCCAAGCGGCAATCGAAAAGGCGAAATCAATCAGCCACAAAAAAATCTTGATAGAAAGCAACACAAAGCTCGTCCCCGCAATCACCCTCTACAAAAAACTCGGATTTAAAGAAGCCCCCGTGCAAAAGGTAAACTTCGAGCGGGTCGATATTATTCTGGAACTTTAACAAAATTTTCGGCTATGGAAAATTATTATACATTTAACGACATCGCCCGCCCATTCGAATCGGCGCGGGCTTCGGCGGAAGCGCAAAAATTCGTGGACGCGCTGCCCGCAAATTTCGTATCCGCGCAAAAGGCGGCGATTGAATCCGCCATCGCGGGAGACAGCGCGGAGCTTGAGAAAGTCCGCGCGGGGCGCAGGATTTCCTCCTACGACCTCTCCGCGCTTGAAGTCGCCGACATAAAAATACCGCGCGCAGACGGCGGCCAGCTGCGGCTGCGCATTTATTCGCCGAAGGAAATTTCCGAAAACCGCCCCGCCCTGCTCTACATTCACGGCGGCGGCTGGACGATAAATTCCCCCGAAAACTGCGAACGCTTTTGCCGCGACTTCGCGCTGAAAAACGACGCGGTAGTAATCGCGCCCGACTATCGGCTCGCGCCCGAACACCCGTATCCAGCAGCCAACGACGACATAAAAACCGCCCATTTCTGGATTCGCCGAAACGCCGCCGCAATCGGAATAGACAAAGACGGAATTTTTGTCGCGGGCGACAGTGCGGGCGGGCACTTGGCGATTTCGCTGGCAATCGATTTGCGCGATTTCGCGCAGCCGTCCGAGCAGGTCGCGGGCATAATCGCAATCTACCCCGCGACGGATTTGCGCGAAAATGTGCAATACGAAAGCCGCAAATATTTCGGCGAAAAATTCGCTCTGAACGGCGAACTTATGAAGCTGTACATAAAAGCCTATGTGCCGACGCCCGAGGGAGCTGTGCGCGCAACTGTCATAAACAAACCGCTCGGCGGGCTGCCCCGCACGCTGCTTCTGGCGTCGGAATGCGACATTCTGCGCTCCGAGGCGGCGGAGTTTGCCAAAAAGCTCGCCGAAGCGGGAGTCAAAACGCGCTACGTCTGCCGCGAGGGAGCGACACACATTTACATAACGCAAAAGGGAATGGACGAAGCCTATTTCGCCGCGCTCGCCGAAGTTTCCGACTTCACAGCAAGGCGCGAATAGCCGCGGATTCTCCGCCGAAATTGGTTGACTAAATTGCCGCGCGGCAAAAACTGCAAACCCGAAAAAAAATGAAAACCGCAATTTTGCTCTGCGAACATTTTGAAAACCAAAGAGCCGCCCGCCCCGACGCAAAGCCCTATGAAGAACTTTTTGTCGAATTGCTCGGCGAAGAAAAAAATCCGCCGACAGTCTTCGACATAAAAAGCGGCGACTTCCCGCAATCCGCCCGCGACTTCGACAAATACATAATCACGGGAAGCCTCTCCAGCAGCTACGATGCCGACAAATGGATTGCCGAGCTAAAGCAATTCATCGTATCGGCTTTCGGGCGCGGCGACGCCAAGCAAATCGGGATATGTTTCGGCCATCAAATCATCGCCGACGCCCTCGGCGGGAAAGTCGCGCCCAATCCGAACGGCTGGGGCGTCGGCAAGCGGTTTTCCCAAATAAAATCGCCCTTTTTGAAAAAATATTTCCCAAGCGGCAAATTCGCGCTCGAGTACAGCCACCACGACATTGTGGTAAATCCGCCCAATGACGCCGAAATCCTCTCGGGCTCGGATTTCTGCGCCGTCGAAAGTATGAAAATCGGCGAAAAAATCCTGACGTTCCAAGGACACCCCGAATTCGACGCAATATATTCCGATATGCTTTTTAACGCGTTCAAAAATTTGTTCGGCGAAGTCGCCGTGCAACGTCGCGAACAAAGCATACAAATCCCCGCGGACAACAAAAAAATAGCCCAAATTATCCGCGAATTTTAAAACAAGCCGCGCCGCCTCTCTTCGGCTAATCGGATTTTGCCGCCCTCCCCCTCCCCTCTAAAAAAAACAAAAAACCCCGCAAAGAAAAAATGTCCCTGCGGGGTTTTGTTTTAAGTAGCCGAAACGGCTTACTTCATAGCTTCTTCAACGGCAACCGCAACTGCGACGGTCGCGCCGACCATCGGGTTGTTGCCCATACCGATAAGACCCATCATTTCGACGTGTGCCGGAACGGAGGACGAACCCGCGAACTGCGCGTCGCCGTGCATTCTGCCCATCGTGTCGGTCATACCGTAGGAAGCGGGGCCCGCCGCCATATTGTCGGGGTGGAGCGTTCTGCCCGTGCCGCCGCCCGAAGCAACGGAGAAGTATTTCTTACCGTGCTCGATTGCCCACTTCTTGTAAGTGCCGGCAACGGGGTGCTGGAAGCGTGTCGGGTTGGTCGAGTTGCCCGTGATGGAAACGTCGACGCCTTCGTGGCGCATAATCGCGACGCCTTCGTTGACGTCGTCCGCGCCGTAAACGCGAACCTTTGCCTTTTCGCCCTTGGAGAACGGAGTTTCCTTAACAATCTTCAGTTCGCCCGTGTAGTAATTGTATTCGGTTTCGACGGAGGTAAAGCCGTTGATACGCGAAATGATGTACGCGGCGTCCTTGCCCAAGCCGTTGAGGATAACGCGCAGGGGTTCTTTGCGAACCTTGTTTGCGGTCTTGGCAATGCCGATTGCGCCTTCCGCAGCCGCGAAGGATTCGTGGCCTGCGAGGAAGCAGAAGCACTTGGTTTCTTCGCGAAGGAGCATCGCGCCGAGGTTGCCGTGACCGAGACCTACGTCGCGGGAGTCGGCAACAGAACCGGGAATGCAGAACGACTGAAGGCCGATACCGATGTTTTCGGCGGCTTCGGCGGCGTTCTTCGAGCCCTTTTTAATCGCGATAGCAGCACCCGCTGTGTACGCCCAAACGGCGTTGTCAAAAGCAATGGGCTGGATACCCTTTACGATTTCCTCGACGTCGATACCCTTGTCCTTGCAGATTTTCTGGGCGTCTTCGAGACCGTTGATACCGTATTCTGCGAGAACCTTGTTAATCTTGTCGATACGTCTTTCGTAACCTTCAAATGTAATAGCCATGATAAAACCTCCTTATTCTTTGCGCGGGTCGATGACTTTTACGGCGTCTTCGAAGCGTCCCTTGACGGCGACGTTCTTTTCAAACGCTTCCTTGGGGTCGACACCCTTGCGGATTTGTTCGAGCATTTTGCCGAGGTGAACGGTTTTGTAGCCGATTACTTCGTCGTTGGAGTCGAGGGCTTCTTCGAGGACATAGCCTTCCGCCATTTCGAGGTAGCGGGGACCCTTGAGCTTTGTGGAGTACATCGTGCCGACCTGCGAGCGCAAGCCCTTGCCGAGGTCTTCGAGACCCGCGCCGATGGGCAGACCGTTTTCGGAGAAAGCGGTTTGGGTGCGGCCGTAGACGATTTGGAGGAAAAGTTCGCGCATTGCAACGTTGATGGCGTCGCAGACGAGGTCGGAGTTAACGGCTTCGAGAACGGTTTTGCCGGGGAGAACTTCGGCGGCCATAGCGGCAGAGTGGGTCATACCCGAGCAGCCGATGGTTTCGACGAGAGCTTCTTCGATTACGCCTTCCTTGACGTTGAGGGTGAGTTTGCAGGCACCCTGTTGGGGGGCGCACCAGCCGACGCCGTGTGTGAGGCCGCTGATATCGCTGATTTGAGTGGCCTTCACCCATTTTCCTTCTTCCGGAATGGGAGCGGGACCGTGTTTTGCGCCCTTCGCAACGCAGCACATTTGCTGTACTTCGTGCGAGCAATTATGATTTGGACAACTCATATCGTGTATTATTTTGTTGTTAAAAGTACGCCAACAATCGCACTGAAATGCGCCATATGCAAGAAAAATTTGAGATAGACAGCAAAATTGCGGGGCAATTTTGCGCGGTGTTTTTAAACAGGGGGTCTTGCCCCCTACGGCGGGATTGGCTGCGCCACTCCCGCCTACCCCCGCTTGGCGCGTGAAATCA
>DJPO01000091.1 GCA_002437405.1 Opitutia bacterium UBA6410
GAAAATAAACTTGAATCAATAAAACCAATCAACAATAACATCAACCAAGTCAATTTACTCCCTTAGCTCTTTGGTCTATTTTTGGGTACAGCTCACACGCGCCCCCGCTACACGAAGAATATTATCAACAACTGCGCAGTTAACACGCGGAGGAACATTGTTAGGGGATAGACCGTCGCATACCCCACCGCAGGCATGTCGTTGTCCGCCACCGCATTCGAATACGCTAGCGCCGGCGGATTCGTCGTGCTTCCCGAAAGTACCCCTATCATCGTGAAATAGTCCAGCTTGAATACCGTCCTTGCCAATACCCCGCCTATCAATACGGGGATAATCGTTATCAACGCTCCGTACGCAATCCAGACATATCCGCCCTTGTCGACTATCGTCGAGACGAAATCCTGCCCCGCTCCGAGCCCTACGCCCGCCAAGAATACCGCAATCCCGATTTCGCGAATCATCAAATTCGCGCTGACCGTCGTGTACGTTACCAGCTTGAAGTTCGGGCCGAATCTGCCCAGAAGAATCGAGACCACGAGCGGCCCGCCCGCAAGCCCCAGCTTAATCGGCTGCGGGATTCCAGGGAGGAAGAACGGAATGCTTCCGAACAACACGCCGAGGGAGATACCGAGGAAAATCGGGAAGAGGTTGGGGTGGCGCAGACGCATCATCGAGTTGCCGAGGATTTTTTCGACATTCTTGATTGAGGTCTCCGTGCCGACAGCGGTTACGCGGTCGCCCATTTGGAGCTGGAGGTCGGGGTGCGCGACGAGGTCGATACCCGCGCGATTGACACGCGTGATGTTGAACGAAAAGCCGCCGTAAAGCCCGAGCTTTCCGAGGGTCTTGCCGTTGACCTTGGGGTTGGTTATCATAATGCGGCGCGCTTCGAGGGCGGTATCCATCTTCTGCCACTCCATTTCGATTTTTTCGCCAATGAGAGCGGTGAGGAAAGAGATGTCCTTAAGCTCGGAAACCACGAGAACCTTGTCGCCGACATGCAGGACGCTTTCGCCCTTTGCGATTTCGATTTTCCCGTCCTGCCCGCAGATTCTGGAGATTACGAAGTGGCGTTTGGCAAGCTGCTGGACTTCGTCGATAGTCTTGCCTTCGAGCGACGGATTGTTGACGACAAGCGTCGTTCTGTCCGCGCCGTTTTTGATGCCCTTGCGGCGTTCAATTTCGGCATATTCCTTGTCGAAGGAGACTCTGAACACAAGCTTGAGGACTATGAACGCGGTGATTATACCCAAGACGCCGAGCGGGTAGGCGACGGCGTAGCCGAGGGAGATGGACGGATCGTCGAGGTTCGTGATGTCGGTATACGTCTGGATAGCCGCGCCGAGACCAGGGGTATTCGTTACCGCCCCCGAGAGAATCCCGACCATCGTGGGCATCGGGACATTCGTAATATAGTGCAAAGCAACCGTGACCGCGACCGCACACATAACCATCGTCATCGCGACCAAATTCATACCGATACCCGCCTTTTTGAAAGAGGAGAAAAAGCTGGGCCCGACCTGCAAGCCTATCGAGAACACGAACAGCACGAGACCGAACTCCTTGAAGAAGTGCAAAACGTGCCCCTCGACGCGCATTCCGAAGTGGCTTGCGATAATCCCGACGAAGAGAATCCAAGTCACCCCGAGGGAAATTCCCGCGATTTTAATGCGTCCCATGAGCACGCCCAGTGTAATCACGAGCGAAAAAATGATGATGCTGTGTGCGACGCCCGCGCCGAAAAAGAGATTGTTGAGCCAATCCATAATATAAAATAGTCCGTGTAGTTTTTAGAGAAGCAGCCCTCCGAAGCGCGCCGAAACGGCAGGCGTTTTTTGCGCCCGCAACGAGGTTTTGAATTGACCGAATCTACGAAGCCGCGCAACAAAATCAAGTCAATTTGCGCAAAAAAACGACGGGGCGGGCTTGAAATCGGCTTGCAATCCGCAGCGGTTTTATAAAAAGTGGACATATGAAATTTATAAAAGCGATTTTCGTATCGGTATGCGCCGCGGCGGCGGGACTGCTTTGCGCCTGCAATTCCGAAACCACCGCCTATCAGGAAGCTCCGCGCGAGCTCGTCGGATTCCTGAAATACACGGGCAGCACCTATTCGCCGTTCCGCTCGACAGCCCCCTACAACTATTGCATACGCGACATCAACGGCGACTTCATCGCATACGTCGACACCACCCAGCTCATAACATCGAACATCGAAAGATTCTTCGGCAAAGTCGTCGTTTTGCGCGGGTCGCTTATGAAAATAGACGGAGAACCCGTCGTGCGCGCGGAAAATTTGAAACTTAAATAAAACTATGCCCGAAATCATCGACGGAAACGCAACCGCCAAAAGTATCCACGAGGAACTTGCGGCGAAACTCAAATCCATTTCCGCGCCCCGCACGCCGTGCGTGGCGTTTATCCGCGTTGGGGAAGACCCCGCGTCGGTATCGTACGTCAAGAAGAAGGGGCGCGTTGCGGGCGAAATCGGAATCGAAAGCCGCCTGCACGTCCTGCCCGAATCGACGCAACAGGACGAGCTGAACGCGCTTATCGACAAGCTCAACGCCGACGACAACGTCGACGCAATCCTCATTCAGGCACCGCTTCCCAAACACCTCTGCGAACGCGACACATTCAACCGCGTGCGCCCCGACAAGGACGTCGACGGCTTCAGCTGCGGGAACCTCGGGCTGCTTTGTCAGGAGGACGCCCGCGCGTTTACAGCCTGCACTCCCGCGGGGATTATGGAGCTGCTCAAACGCTACAACGTCGCGACGGCGGGCAAGAACGTCGTCGTGCTGGGGCGCAGCATAATCGTGGGCAAGCCGATGGCACTTTTGCTGATGAAAAAGGGCGCGGACGCAACCGTTACGGTCTGCCACTCCAAGAGCGAAAACTTGAAGGAAATCTGCTCGCGCGCCGACATTCTGATTGCGGCAGTCGGCAGACCCAACACCGTCACGGCGGATATGGTCAAAGAGGGGGCTGTCGTCATCGACGTTGGAATCAACAGAATCCCCTGCTCCACGACAAAAAGCGGATACAGACTTGTGGG
>DJPO01000044.1 GCA_002437405.1 Opitutia bacterium UBA6410
TTCAGCTATGCAGGGAAATCTCGTGGTTTTGAAGATACAAGAGGAACATTATTCTTTGAATTTGCACGTTGCATAAAAGAAACTTCTCCAAAAATTGCCATAGGCGAGAATGTTCGTGGTTTATTAAAACATGACAACGGCAGGACTTTGTCAACAATGGTAAAAACATTGGAGCAACTTGGATATAAAGTTGCATATAAAGTACTACGATCGCAATATCTAGACGTTCCACAAAAACGAGAACGCCTAATAATAATGGCAATTCGCAACGACTTAAACATTCCATTTATATTCCCCAAAGAACAAAATTATATTATAACATTAAGAGAAGCTTTAAAAAATTGTCCTAAATCCGAAGGACAAAAATATTCACCCAAAAAAGAAAAATTTTTAAAACTCATTCCCCAAGGCGGTTATTGGAAAGATTTACCAATAGAAATGCAAAAAGAATATATGGGGGCAAGTTTCTACCTCGGAGGAGGGAAAACGGGAATGGCTCGGAGATTATCATGGGATGAACCAAGTCTTACGCTCACTTGCGCCCCTGCTCAAAAACAAACGGAACGTTGCCACCCGACAGAAACCCGACCTCTTACAATTAGAGAATATGCAAGAATTCAAACGTTCCCTGACTCTTGGGAATTTCAAGGCTCTATAAATTCACAATACAAACAAATAGGGAATGCTGTACCTCCGAACTTGGCATATCACATTGGACGTTGCATTATTACAATGCTAAGTAATAAACCAATAAATGAAAGCATGGAATATTTTACACCCAACAAGCAAATGTCTTTAAATTTATTATAAAATGCTGTAAGAATTAAATTCTGCCGCTGTGCCTTAGCTTCCAGAAAACCTGCGCGTTGGCGGCGAAGGATTTTTTCCCGCGGCTAAACGGTGCGACGGTTTCGGCGAGCGTTTCGGGCGTTATAGCCCCAGTTTCGGCAAACTCGCGCCCTGCGCGCGAAAACGCCTCGGCGACCCTGCGCACCCGCACGCTGCGGTTGTCCACCAAAAAGTACGCAGACTCGCCGCGCGTTATGTTCGCCGAGTATTCGAAATTCATCGAATCGGCTATCGTCGCAAACGTCGCCGTAAGACCTCCGAAAACGTCCTCGGACAGCCCCGAAGATACGCCGATGGAGACAAACTTTTTGCGCGGCTCGAGAAACTGCGTGGCGTTGCGCATTTTTCCGTCCGATTCGTCGAACTCGTACCCGCGCACGAAAGGAAAACACCTGTCGAAAAACCGCTTGAGCTGTGCGCTCATCGAATAAAAATATACGGGCGTGAGGCACACGAGCGCGTCGGCGGAGTCGAGAAAATCCAACGCCTGCGCCATATCGTCGGTCTGGACGCATTTGCCCCTGCGGTCGAACCCGACGCTGCACGCAAAACACCCGCGGCAGTCGCCGACTTTTTTTTCGCGCAAATCGAAGTCGAGAACCTGCGCACCCGCGGCTTGCAGCCCCTCCAAGAAGCGTCCGCCAAGCAGCGCGCAGACGCCGTTCGGGCGCGGATTTCCCCTGACGAAAAGTATCTTCACAATTTTACGTTTTCCTTTGAGGCAAGCACGATAGTACCCGTCGCGGCAAGCTCGCGGCCGTTGTACGCGTTAGCCGAAAAGCTGTAAAGCCCGCCGAACCCGCGCCCCTGCTGAGCCTTCATCGTAAGGGTCGCGCCCGCCTTGACGACGGACTTGAATTTGACGTTGCTCGAAGCCAGAAAAAACAGCTCGCCAGAGTCGCCGCCGAACGGATTATCCGCTTCGCAGCCCTCCTCGCAATCGGCAACGTCTCCCGCCGCGCAACCCGAGTTTCCGCCCGCCGCGTTCTTTTTCGCCAGCGCGACATACAGCCCGCACGTTTGCGCCAACGCCTCGGTCATCAACACCCCCGGCATAATCGGCATATTCGGGAAATGCCCCTTGAAAAACGGCAGAGATTCGGGCAAATCAAGCTCCGCGACAATCCCGCCCTTTTCGTCGAAATCGACGACCCTGTCGACCATCAAAAACGGCTCGCGCTGGGGCAGGCATTTTTTTATTTCGTCCTTTTGCAAAATCATAATTTGAATCTATCAAACGCGAATACTGCGGTTCAAGACTTTTCGGGAAATCCCCGCCGAGCCCGCGCACATGCCGCGCCAACCGCCCTGTACGATGCCGCGCACATCGCGTCCGCCGACTTGAACGAATCGGGGGAAATCGCGGGGAGCACGTCCACTTTTACGAAAAATCCCGCCTTCTGTGCAAACACCGACGAGCCCTTCGGGAAAATCGCCTCCGACGCGACAATCGCCCCCGAAACGACTTTTCTGCCGAATTTGCGGGCGACCCTGTACGCCATAACCTTGAAGTCGCCCAAACGCCCGCCCGCAACGCGCGTACCCTCGGGGAAAACCACAAGGTTTGCACCGCGACCGACAACCGCGTCGATTTTCGCCATCGCCGCCGCCAAATCGTCGCGCCCGCCGCCGCCGAGCGATATGAAGTCAAAGAAATGCGTCATAATCCATATCGCGGGGACGAACTCGTATTTTTTCTTCACGACAACCGCCGCATTCGGGACTACCGCCAGAACGAAAAGCGGGTCGAGAATCGAAATGTGGTTGAAAACGAAGATCGCAGGTTCGGCGGGGATATTTTGCGCTCCCGAAAATTCGAGGCTAAACCCGCCGAAGCGCGAAGCCGCAAAACATATGATTCGGGCGGTCAGCCGCAAAGACGCGAAAACTGCGCGGCGCGAGAAGTCGGGCGCGGCGCATTTCAAAACCGCGCAACACGCCGCAACCGCAATAAACGCCGCATTCAGCAATATAAAAAGCACGACGCATATAAAAATACGCACCGTCGTAGGTAAAAAATTCATAGGGCGATATTGCGGGATTTTCGGACAAAAATCGAGGAGAGAATTTTGCGGACGGCGGCGAGCACGCAAACGAGGGCGGCAAAGGCGGCGATTTTATACGCCAACGGCAAGTCGGAAGCCGCGGAAGAGCCCATAAAAACCATAACCGCGGCAATAGTCCCCTGCACCGCAAGGTTTGTCGCAACATACATTTTTAGCGGCGTGTGGATACCGCCCAAAATCGCGTTCTGCAAAAAATACGGGATTCCGGGGATTGCGCGGACGAAAAAATTTGCGTTCGCAAAACATTTTCCGTCTTCGCGATCGATTTTGTATTTGCGAAGCAGCGCGTCAATCCACTCAGGCGGAAAGATGAAACGCGCAATGCAGTACCCGAGCAGCGAGCTGAAAAACAGCCCCGCAAGGCATAGCGCAAACGCCGTAAAAAACGGAAACGCCGCCCCCGCAAATAGATAGCACGCCGCGAGCGAAAGCGGCAACGCGCACCCGATTGACATAACGAGCAGAAAAGCGAGCGGATTGTCGTAAGTTTTGGCAAAATCGAGAGCCTGCGCCAGCAGATTTTCCCAGCCGAAAGCGAAATCCACCGCCACGACAAAAGCGACTGCCAAGCAGAATTTTACAATAAAAATTTTCATAAAATCAAAAATCGAACCAATAAAATTCGGAAAGAGTTGAAAAAAATATTGACTTCAAGACAAGAATAAAGAGAATAAAAAGCTTTAAATTAAGCCGGAATAGCTCAGTTGGTAGAGCAACGCTTTCGTAAAGCGTGGGTCGTCGGTTCGAGTCCGATTTCCGGCTCTGATTTAAAACCAAAAACCTCCGCGATTTTCCGCGGAGGTTTTTTTGTGGGGTCATCGCGCTTCGGCGGGCGTTTTTATAATCCCGAATTCAAAGCGTTGCAAACGGCTTGGACGCAATAACTTTGTAATCGTCGTTATGCGTATAAAATTGCTCCATCAGCCAGTATATGCCGTTTGTCTTGCGCCTTAGTTTGCCCGAAAGCTGTTCGCGCGTTATCGGCATAACCTGAAAAATCGATATGAATTTGTGCTTTGAAATATAGCATTTCACAATGCTCGGCGACTTGAAAACTTCGGGCAACAAAAGAACCGTTCCGCAATACTTTCCCTTTAATTTCATATCTATTGTGTCCGAAACCGTGAGGTTTTCCTTCGCGTTGAAGGGGTATTGCGCCGTAGCCCAAAGCAGACTGTTTAGCCCAAGCCAATCTTTCGAAGATTCCTTGATTTCCACTTCGGGCGAAACGAGCATCATGTATTCGTTGCGCCTGTTTGCCTTTCGTCCCCAACCGATGTCGCGCTCGGGCATAAGATAGTCGCCCGCGCCTATCGTGCAGAGCTTCCAGAACGGCATTTTCTTTGTCGGGCGGAAGACATGGGTGGTTATCGGCTTCAGACCCTCGGGCAATAGCAATTTCTTCAATTGCAGGCTGAATGCGGGCTTTTGTTGAAAAATACCCGTGTAATGGTCGTACAGTTTTTGATGTTTTAAACTTTTCATTCGGATTTGCCCGACCCCCTGTGAAGCGCGAATTATTTAATGCTTTTCAGTGCCTCGGAGGCGGCTTTGCGGATACGCTTGGCGTCGGAGTCGCCAATCGAGTCGGGGACGTATTTTATCGTTTCGGGATCTTTGCCAAAGAGGAATCCGTACCAGACGCACGCCTGCAGATATTCGCCGCGGTTGTTCAGATGGATTGTATCGACGTACAGTTCGAGCTCGCCCGTTTTCCTGTTTTTCGTCCAGCCGAAGTTGCCGACAAATTCGCCCGCGCGCGTGGGCAAATCGGGCGGAACAATCGTGTCGCGAATTTGCTTTAGATTGCCCTTGTACGGGTGCGGCTCGTTTTTGCGCGCGATGTCTATCGCCAAGCCCGTCGGGATAATCCGCAGCCCGCCGAGCTTCCGAGCCGCGTCGGCGTAGGCGGCGCGGATTTTGTCGAACATCTGGCTTTGGGTGATTTTCCACGCGCCGTCGTTTAGTCGGGAGTCGTCGGGATTGTACGCCCACGTTTGCTGGATTACGACTTCCGCCTGCGGGGCGTTCTTTTTTATATAGTCTTTGAGGTACTGGGCGTAGGGAAAATACGATTCGGCAATCCAGCTCTTGTGGCTCGCCTGCTGGATTGAGACGATGTCCCACTTGCGGCTTTGGAGGATTTCGCGCAGGGAGCACTTGTTGTTTTTATAGAGCTTCAGTTCGGGATTTTTTTCCTCGCGCACGACGTACGACCAATGTCTGTCGAGCTCGCAGCCGCCGTGGTTCGCGCGGTCGATGACAAGCTCCCGCCCCTCCGCCGCCGCCATTTTCGGCAGGTAGACAAACACGCTGTCGGCGAAGGAATTGCCGATTGTCAAAACGTTCAGCTCCTTTGCGTTTGCCGCAATGCAAAACAGCAAAACGACCGCCGCCGTAAACACTTTTATATTCCCGATTCCCTTCATATGCGTCCTATTTTGAATTTAAATTTCCCTGACTTCGGGCGGGCGGATTTCCGCGATTCGCTCCATTATTCTGTCGACGATAATCTGCGCCCTGTCGGGGTGGTTTTTCCCCGGGTCGATTTCGCTCGGGAGAATCGGCTTGCCCGCGCAAATTACTATCCGCACGCCGCCGCCGAGCTTGTTCGAGCGCGGCAGAACCCGCTCAAATTCAAACGAGCGTATCGGCAAAATCGGCACGCCAGCTTTTATCGCCAAAAGCCCCGCCCCGGGTTTGCCGTGCAGGAGCTTCCCGTCGGGGCTGCGCGTGCCCTCGGGGAAGATTATCACGCCGATTCCGTGTTTGATGCGCGAAAGCACGTCGCGGAAAGCCCCCAAGTTGCCCGATTGCCCGCGCTTGACGGGAATGGCGTTGAGGTGGCGGAATACCCAACCGAGGATTTTCCCGTTCATCAAGGTATCGCGCGCGACGGCGCAGAGTTCGGTTTCGTGGAAAAACGCCATAGCCATGGGGTCGAGATAGCTGACGTGGTTTGCCACGATTATGCACGGCGACTTCGGGACATTTTCGTATCCGTAAAGCTCGATGCGCCCGAATACGTCGCAGACGGTCTCGAAGAGCCGCCACCACGCCTTGTAAAGGAGCTTCGAGCCCTTGAATTTGAAATATCTTACGCGCATTACGATTCCAAAATAAGCGAGAGCGTCGCGAGAACCACACCTTCCTTGGTCATGTGCGACGTGTCTATGCGCACCGCGCCTTCGGGGCAAACGAGCGGGGCGGTTTTGCGGGCTTTGTCCATTGCGTCGCGCAGCCCGACGGAGTCGGGAATCCCCTCTTTCGCCCTGCGCATTGCGCGGGTTTGTTCGTCGGCGTCGAGGAAAATCCGCAAGTTGGCGTCGGGGAAAATCACCGACCCTATGTCGCGCCCCTCCATAATCATACCCGCGAACCCCTGCGAGCGCGCGTAGTCCGCCATCGAACGCTGGTAGTTTTTGAGGAAGTCGCGAACCTCGACAACCGCCGCGTATTTCGCAACGGAGGTGTTCACGCTTTCCGAGCGTATCAGCTTGTCGTCGACCAAATTTCCGTCGAGCGTAATGCGCGCCGAATTTCCGCAAAGCTGCGTGGCGATTTTCACGTCCGCGAGCGTCTTTGCGATAGCCGACGGGTCGGTTGCGGGGATACCCGCGTTCATCAGCGCGTACGCAACGGTTCTGTAATGCGAGCCGGTGTCGACGTGCATATAGTCGAGAATCCGCGCGCACTCCTTCGAAACGCTCGACTTGCCGACAGCAGCCCCGCCGTCGACCGCGACGATTCTAAGCCCCGCGGAGTCGGAGCGCGCCGTGTAGAGAACTTCGAAAAATTCCGCCCACGTTTTGGATACGCAATTCGGGTCTTGGATTATAATCCACGGCTTGCCGTCGCCGCGGACATCGCGCGAGGCGAGGATTGCGAAGCTCATCGCGATTCTGTGGTCGGAATACGTTTTCACCGCAATCGGGTTTTTCGCGATTTCCGCGAGCTTTTCGGGAGAGTACGGGACGACGGTTATGCTGTCGCGCGTCTCTTCGACCTTTTCGCAGAACTTGCGAAGCTCGGTTGCGCACGCGGCAACCCTGTCGGTCTCCTGCGCGCGGGTGTGCTCGATTCCCGTGATTTTAAGCGTAAACGGAAGAATCGGCGCGACCGCCGCGAGAGTCAAAAACGTGTCGGAGATGTCGTTGAAATCGAGCTCCACAAGCTTCGGGAAATCCGCGCGCTCCGCCGCCTCGACAATCAAATTGCCGCCGACGATTTCGGACTTCACAAGCCCCGTTTGGACAAGGACGCTCCCGAAGCGCGAATCGCCCTGCAGCTTGCAGTCCGCGAAATTTTCGATTTCGCACGCGCCGCCGACAACAGCGGGCAAAATTTCAAAGTAGCTCGCGGCGGTTGCGTCGGGCTCTATTTTATATACGCGCTCGGTGTTCTTGCGGGCGGGCGACGAGATTTCGTATTTGCTGCCGTCGCGCGCCATATCGATCCCGAACTGCGCCATAACCTCGATTGTCATCTTGACGAACGGCTTCGAGACCGTCCCGCCGTCGAGAACGACCGACATCGGCGAGTCCGCGAATGCCGAAACCATCAGCAACGCCGAGAGCATTTGGCTCGACGCGCTCGCGTCAATCGAAACCTCCCCGCCCTTCAGCCCGCAGGTGCGCACGACAAACGGGAACGAATTTTCCGCCCCCAGAAATTCGAACTGCGCCCCCTGCGATTTCAGCGCATTTATCAGCCCAGCCATCGGGCGCGCGCGCATTGCCTCGTCGCCGTCGAACTTGTATTTGCCGCCCTTTTTGAGCGCGACAAGCGCGGTGATAAAGCGCGCCGCAGTCCCCGCGTTGCCGACGTTCAGCTCGGCGACGGAATTGGGAATCTGCCCCATCAGCGACTCGATTTCAATAGTCTTCTCGTACTTGTCGATATTCACGACATACCCGAGCTTCGTAAGGCAGTCCGCCATAATCTCGGTATCGCGCGAAAAGAGCGCGCCCTCCAGACGCGTCCTGCCGCCGAGCAGCGCGGCAAGCAGCATCGCGCGGTTTGTAATGCTCTTCGACCCCGGCGGAAGAATCGACGCGGCGCATTTGAATGTGAAAGGTTTTACGGCTATTTCCTGATTCATATCAAAGTTTGTCCCTGAAAGATTTTGCTTTTTTTAGGATTTCGGCAACCGCGGGTTTGTCGTCCGCCTTGACCGCCTCTATTAACGACCCCAACTTTTCCGAAAACTCCGTCAAGGTCGAAAGAATTTCGGCGCGGTTGTCGGCAACTATGCTCTCCCAAATCTGCGGAGATCCCGACGCAACGCGCGTCGTGTCCCTAAATCCCTGCCCCGTGTACGGCAGCAGGTTTATCCCGAAATCGGAGACGACCGAGCAAATGAGAGCCGCCGCCAAATGCGGCAGGTGGCTTATCCGCGCCACAATCGCGTCGTGCAGGTCGGGGCTTACGACGTACACACGCATTCCCAGAGCCTTCCAAGCCTTCAAAAGAACCTTCGCCGCGGCGGAGTCCCCGCCGTCGAGAGGGGTTACAAAGCACGGGCGGAAGTCAAAAAGTTTTTCGTCGGCAAAGTCTATTCCGATTTTCTCCGAACCCGCCATGGGGTGCGAGCCCACAAAACGCGCGCCCGTCGGATTCACGACTTCGGCGCAGGCTCGGCAGATTTCGGTTTTGACGCTCCCTACGTCGGTGACCAGCGCGCCCTTTTTCAAAGCGGGGGCGATTTCGGCGGCAACGGCGGGAATATTTTCGGTGGGGGTGCAGATTACAATCAAATCGGCGTCCGCGGCCGCCTCGGCTGCGGTTGGGTAGACTTCGTCGAAAATTTCGGGGCGGCGCATACACTTGTCGCGGGTGGACTGGCTTCTCGACCATGCGGAGACTTTCTGGCAAAGCCCGCAGCTCTTGGCGGCGTATGCAAACGACGCCCCGAGCAATCCCGTTCCAAGTATTGCGATTTTACGAAATTTCATACAAACGAACATACAAAACCCGAACCAACATTCAATAAAAATAGACATTTCAACGTCCAATATTTTTCATTCGGCGCGGGGTCGGCGGATTGTCGGTTAAATATTCTTGCATAATCGACGGAAATCGGGAAAATCCGAAACAATATGAAGAAGATTTTTGCAATAATCGCCCTGCTCGTCCCGATTTTGGCAATGGGGGCGGAAAAGTTCGACCTGCGCAAGAAAATCGAAGCCGCCCAAAAGGGCGACGCCACCGCGCAAAACGAAATCGGCGAATACTACGCCGACGGCGGAAACGGCGATTTCGCCCCCAATTATAAAATAGCAATCGAGTGGTGGAAGGTCGCCGCGCAAAACGGCAACACCAAAGCCCTCACGAACCTCGGCGCGGCACTGTTCGCGGGCAACGGCACTATCGCCGACGTCCCGCAGGGCGTGAAATTGTGGAACGAAGCCGCAAAGCGCGGCGACCCCGACGCCCAGTTCCTCCTCGGCTCGGCGTACTGCAACGGCACGGGCGTGCTACGCGACCCCCAGACGGCGGCGTTCTGGTGGACTCGTTCGGCAAAACACGGCAACCACAGGGCGCAAAACAACCTCGCATTCTCCTACGCGCGCGGCGAGGGCGTCGAAAAGGACATAAAAAAGGCGTTCGAGCTTTGGACGCAATCGGCGGAACAGGGCAATTTAGTCGCTCAAACGTATCTCGGGCTATGCTACTTTACGGGCGACGGCACGGCTAAGGACGAAGCCAAGGCGGTCGCGATTTGGACGAACGCGGCGGAGCACGGCAGCGTGGAGTCGCTCAGATACCTCGGTATTGCAAACGCAACGGGGCGCGGAATCGCAAAGGACAAGCAGAAGGCGTATCAATGCTTCGTGAAGGCCGCGCAGCTCGGCGACGAGGAATCGCGCAAGGCGGCGGACAAAATCAGGCTCGACCTCTCCGACGCCCAGCCCCAGCCGAAAAAATAAACTTTCCGTCCCGCGGGCTTTTTTATCCCTCTTTTTACAAAAGCCGCGCTTCGGGATTTTTTGATTGCCCGCAAACAATACAAATCCATTTTCGCTAAAGGTGAATAAATACAACCAGAAATCGAATCCGATCGGAAAAATTTCCGCCAATATGGGGGAACTTTTCGACGCGTTCGCGCAATACCTGCAACTTCAGGCGGATTGCTTCGAGGACGAAGTCAAACGCGCCGCGGCGGAGTCGATTTCCCCGCGCGGAAAATTCATACGCCCGATTCTCGTGTTCTCGGCGGCGGGACATGCCGATGCGGGCGACAAATCGCTACTGCGCCGCGCCGCGATTGTCGAGCTTACCCACCTTTCGACGCTAATCCACGACGACGTAATCGACGGCGCGTCCGTGCGCCGCAACACCGAGACCCCGAACAAAAAATACGGCGCGAAAACCGCCGTGCTGCTTGGCGATGCAATCTTCGCCCACACGATGGGCTTGGCGGTCGAGGAAAACGACATCGACACCTCCAGACGCACGGCTCTTTGCGTAAAGACAATTTGCGAGGGCGAAATCCGCCAGACGCTCGCCGACAAAAAAAGCAGGGTCTCGCGCGAAAAATACTACTCGATTGCATTCGGCAAAACCGCCGCGCTGTTTTCGCTCGCCTGCGCGCTCGGGGCGAAGTCCGTGGAAGGCGCGGACGGCTGGATTGACGCCGCCGAAGAGGCGGGCAAGCACTTGGGAATAGCCTACCAAATCTACGACGACCTCTGCGACTGGTTCATGAGCGAGCAGGACGCGGGCAAGACGCTCGGGACGGACTTGATTTCGGGCAAGCAGACCTTCCCGCTAATTGCGCTTTTGGAGACGATGGACAAAGCCAAAGCGGACGAATTTGCCGCGACGCTGCCGACCAAAAATCCCGCCGAAGTCGCAAAAATGATGGTCGAAGCGGGCGTCGAAAAAGTCTGCCAAGCGGAAATCGCCCGCCGAATCTCCGCCGCCGAAGACATACTCAAACCTTTCGGGAAGCTTTCGGAAAAACTCCTCGAATTTTGCGCGGCAATGAGGGAGCTCGCGCTCGGTTAGACGCGCGGAAGCCGAAAAAAGAATAAATGCCCGAACGCGCCCACAACCTTTATTCCGCCGGAATTTCGCACGAAAACGTGCCGCCCGAAATTATCGGCAGGTTCGGAATGCCGCAAACCGCCTGTACTTTCGCCGAGAGCGCGGCGGGGGACTGCGCGTCGGAAATTTTAATCCTCAGCACCTGCAATAGGGTCGAAGTCTATTTCGCCGCCGACTCGGACACGGCAATAAAAAAGGTCATCGAAAAAATCTGGGGCGAAAACGCCGACGATTTCGCAAAAATCTGCTCCGTAAAAAAGAACGCCGACGCGGCAGACCACCTGTTCGCCGTCGCCTCGGGGCTGAAGTCGCAGATGACGGGCGAGACGGAAATTCTCGGGCAGGTCAAAGCCGCCTACGAGCGCGCGCACGCGGCGGGACACTGCGCGGGCGTGCTAAACGCCCTCTTCCAAAAGGCGATACACTGCGCAAAATGGGTGCGCACGAATACCGAAATCGGGCGCGGGAAAATCAGCGTCGGCAGCGTGTGCGCGGAGCTTGCGCTGCGGATTTTCGACAACATCGGGAGGGCGAAAATTTTGCTGTTAGGCTCGGGCGAAGTCGGCAAGCTCGTCGCCGACGCGCTTTTCGTGCGCGGGGCGGCGGACATCACCGTTTGCAGCAGAACCCGCGAAAACGCCGACAAACTCGCCGAAAAAATCGGCTGCCGCTCCGCCGACATTCAAACGGCAATAGAAAACCTCGAATGTTTCGATATAGTCTTGTGCGCAAGCTCGGCGAAAGAATTTTTGATAACCGAGCAACTCGCCCAATCCGCAGTATCAAAACGCCGAAGCCGCCCGATTTTCCTGATAGACCTCGCAGTCCCCTATAATATAGAGCCGACATGCGGCAATTTGGACGGCGCGTTTTTGTACACACTCGCCGACCTTTCGAAAATCGCGAACGAAAACATTGCCGCCCGAAAGGCGGAAATCGAACGCGCCGAAAACGCAGTGCGCGAACGCGCCGACGCCCTCGCAAAAAAGCTCGGGTTGGGAATGTAGAAAGCGCGCCGAATGCGCTGTTCCAAAATTGCGCAAAACCCTGCCCGCCGCCAGATAAAAGTCCGCCGAAGAATCGCAGCTCCGCCGACAACAGAAAACTTCTCCGCCACAGAAGACGCACATAGCGACAATCCGCGCCCGCCCCTTCCCTCTTTGTTCGCGCGCCCTCCACTCCGCCGAAATTTTCCGTCCGCCCAACACGCCAACCGCCCCCAATTTGCGCCCGAATTTGTCCGAATTTCGAGCAAAATTGCTTGACGCCCGCATCCGTTTTTGTACTTTTGTCGGTATTATGGCAGACAAAAACGAAAAAAACGAATTTAATGTAGCCGGCAAATTCTATGTCGACTCCCAATGCATCGGATGCGCTCTTTGCACATCGACAGCCGAAGGCTTTTTCGAAATAAGCGACGCAGGCTGCGCGTTTGTCGCAAAACAGCCCTCCTCCGCCGACGAAACCTCCCTCTGCGAAGAAGCGAAGGATTCCTGCCCCGTTCAGGCAATCGGCGACGACGGCGAATAACCGCACCGCTACGGATTTCCCCAAGACCTTGCGATTCCCGCAAGGTCTTTATTTTTTTATACTCCCGCACAACATTTAATTTGACGCCCCCCGAAATCTCCGCTCTATTGGACGAATATACCAAAAAAACCCCGTAAAAAAATGTCGGCAGACCTCATTGCAAATTACATCGAAACATTCGCGACGTGCTCGCAGGCATATCCGATTTTGTTTTGCCTCTTCATTTTCGTCTTTATGACGATTGAAAGTTCCTTCATTCCCTTCCCGAGCGAAGTGGTTATGATTCCCGCAGGCTTTTTGGTCGCGCGCTACAATATGCTGACACCGTGGCATATGTTCGATTTGGGCGTCATTATTTTAATCGGGCTGGCGGGGTCGCTTTTGGGCGCATTTATCAATTACGTTCTTGCGATTAAGCTTGGGCGGCCGTTCCTGCACAAATACGGGAAATACTTTTTCCTGAAGGAACAGGCACTTGACCGCGCCGAGGAGATTTTCCGCGACTACGGCGAAATCGTCACATTTGTCTGCCGCCTTTTGCCCGCAATCCGCCAGTTAATCTCGATTCCCGCAGGACTTTCGAGAATGGACATCGGGCGTTTCGCGCTCTTCACGGGGCTGGGCGCGGGGATTTGGACGGCGATTCTCGCGGGAATCGGCTATTATCTCGGCTACCTTTCGGGCGATATTTCTTTTAAGGATTTGGTCGGACAGGGCTCGGAAATAATCAACGAGCACTACGGCTGGATTCTCGCGGGGCTGGCGGTCGCGATAGTCGCGTACATGGCGTTGCACCGCAAAATTATGGGCGTCAAAAAAGCATAGAAAAATGGGACTTTTTAAGGAAAAACTCAAAAATTTTTACAATAAAATCGTCGGCGAACAGGCGTCGGCGGAATACATCGCGCGCGGCTGGGCTATCGGAATGTTCTGGGGTTGCATCTGCCCGTTCGGACTCCAGCTGCTCTGCTCGATTCCGACGTCCTTTCTCCTCAAGGGAAGCAAAATCGGCGCGACGCTCGGCACATTCATAACAAACCACTTTTCGATTTTCGTAATCTACCCGCTGCAATGCTACGTCGGCTGCCTTTTAATCGGGCGGCCTGTCGGATACGCGGACATCAAGTCGGCAATGGGAAAAGTGATTTCCGAGCAAAGCTACGAGGCGTTGATGGGCACGGGCGTAGATTTGGCGATAGGTTTTTTCGTCGGCGGCGCACTGCTGGCTGCGATAATGACGCCGATTACATATTTCGGCGTAAAACACATGGTAAACTCCTACCGCCGCCGCCACCAAGCGCAATAAGCACGCAAAAATTGTCGAAATAAATCCCTGTCGTCCTGCGGATTCCCCTGCCGCGCCAAGCGCAATAATTTTGCAAACGGCAATCGTCTGGGTGCAATATGTCCCCAGCCGCCTGCCAAAGCTATAATCCTCTGCCATACGGATTCCACCGCATATTATTGACTAAATCCGCGTTTTTTTCAAAAAAAAGTTAGAAAACCTTAACTTTTTTCTTGACCGCCCTCGGGCATGCGTTTTTATAGGCGGCTAAATTCGGTTCTTTGGATATTGCAATAGCGTCGTGCGCCGCGCCTGCGGAAGTTTTTTTCTTTCGCGAACGCGGATTTTTTCCGAAGCACAATGTTAGACAACACTAACTTCCCGAAGAAAAAAACGCCCGCCGCCGCAAACGAAAACGCCGAACAAAAGAAAAAATTTTTCAAACTACGAAAATATGAAATCTCAAACTCAAACAAACAACGAGAAAAAGGAAATGACGCTTGCCGACTTGCCCGTGGGCGCAAGTGCGACAATCGTAAAAATAATACCCAACTCGCGCGGGGAAAAGAAATTTTCGGACGTCGGGCTTGTTGCGGGAACTGAGCTGATTATGCAGGCGCACGCACCGTTCGGTGGACTGCTTCGCGTAAAGGTTATGCAAACGAGCATGGCTCTGCACTCCGCGGACGCAAAGAACATCATTTTGAAGAGAAGCTAAGATGAAAAAGCACTACAAAATAGCACTCGCGGGGAATCCGAACTGCGGGAAGACCACGATATTCAACTCGCTCACGGGCGCAAGACAGCACGTCGGCAACTACCCCGGCGTCACAGTCGAAAGCAAGTCTGGCACGTTCTACATCGGCGACACGGAAATCGAACTCATAGACCTGCCCGGCATCTACTCGCTTTCCTCCAACTCGCCCGAAGAAGCAGTCGCCTTCAACGAACTTACAAGCAAGGGAATCGACCTTATCCTCAACGTAATCGACTCGTCGATACCCAACCGCAGCTTGTACCTCACAACCCAGCTCGCGGAATTGCACATTCCCATGCTGCTGGTCTTCAACATGAGCGACGACGCGCTCAAAAAGGGCATTAAATTCGACATTCCCAAGCTCGAAAAATACTTCGGCTCGCCCATCGCCCGCACGGTCGGACGCACGGCGGAAGGCGTCAAGCCGCTCGTCGAAAAGCTTTCACTCGCACTCAAGAACCTCGAAAACCACGGCGTCCCGATGCTCTCCTACGGTAGCGACATCGACGACTCCATTGCGGCGGTGGCGAAGAAAATCGACGAACTCGGCGTAAAGAAATACGCGCACATTCCCTCGAGATTCTTCGCAATCAAGCTGCTCGAAAGCGACAGCTGCACGATGAAAATCGCGGAATTCCAGCCCGCCTGGAAAGAGGCGGCGGCGCAAATCAAGCACCTCTCGGACATTCACGCAATCGAGGACACCTCGACATTCATGGCGGACAAACGCTACGCAATGCTCTCGGGCGCGTGCCGCGACGCAATCTCGACTTCGGGCGAAAAACGCCGCGAAATCTCGGACGTAATCGACTCGGTAATGACGAACAAATTTTTCGGTCTGCCGATTTTCTTCGCGATTATGTATGCAACATTCTGGTTCACGTTCACCTGCGCCGACCCCTTCATGGGCTGGATTGAAGACTCCTTCGGCTGGCTCTCGGACTTCGTGAAAGCGCACTGGGGCGACGAAACGCTCCCGTACCTGCGCGACCTTCTCACCGACGGTGTAATCGGCGGCGTCGGCGGCGTTATCGTATTCTTGCCCAACATCTTGTTTATGTTCCTCGCACTCTCGCTGCTCGAAGAAAGCGGATACATGGCGCGCGCGGCGTTCGTTATGGACGGGCTTATGCGCAAATTCGGTCTGCAAGGCAAATCGTTCGTACCGCTCATTCTCGGCTTCGGCTGCAGCGTTCCCGCAATCATGGCAACGCGCTCCATCGAATCCGAACGCGACAGAAAAACCACGATTATGGTTCTGCCGATGATGAGCTGCGGCGCGAGACTCCCGATTTACTCGCTGATTATCCCCGCGTTCTTCGCGCTTAAATATCAGGCGTTGATGATGTGGATTATCTATCTTATCGGCATTCTCGTAGCGCTCATCGCCGCAAGAGTCCTCAAGAACACGGTCTTCAAGGGCGACGGCGAAGTCTACCTCATGGAACTTCCCCCGTACCGCCTCCCCACCCTGCGCAGCCTGCTGTTGCATATGTGGGACAAAGGCAAGGTTTACCTCCACAAAGCCGGTACTATCATTCTCGCAACTTCCGTAATCTTGTACGTCTGCAACACCCTGCCCGAAAAGACCTCTTTCGACAAGGACTACGACGCGCTGATTGAAAAGGCGGAAGCCGCCGCAAAGCTCGACGAAGCGCAAATCAAGCTCATCGAAGCCGCAAAGCTCTTCGACGCCGAAGCCCTCGCGGACATTAAGGAAAATGCGACGATTTCCGACGAAATCCTCGAATCGCTCGAAGACCGCGAACTCAACGACGCCCAAAAGGCAATCGTCGAAAAGGCGTCCGAAGCCAACGCGGCAATCGCGGCTCTCGAAAACGAAAAGAGCTCGGAAACGCTCGAATACACGATTTCTGGCAGAGTCGGCAAATTCTTCGAACCCGTCTTCAAACCGATAGGCTTCGACTGGAAGCTCGCGACGGCGTCGATTGGCGCACTCGCCGCAAAGGAAGTGTTCGTTTCGCAGTTGGGTATTCTGTACTCCGAAGGCGAAGCCGACGAAGAAAGCGAAGGCCTGCGCGAAAAACTCGCCTCGACCTACACTCCCCTGCAAGGCTTCTGCATAATGATTTTCTGCCTGCTCTCGATTCCCTGCTTGGCGACTTTGGCAATCATAAAGCGCGAGCTTAATTCCTGGAAAGCTCCCGTTTACGAAGCGATTATGCTATTTGCCATAGCCTATGTTGCGACATTCGTTGTCTATCAAGTTGGAACACTCCTGGACATCGGAACTAAAATCGTAGGATAAGTATGGAAAAAGCAATCATAACCGTCATCGCGGTACTCGCGGGCTGCTGGATAATCTTCGGATTCGCGAGGAAATTGAAATCGGGCGCGTGCGGCTGCCGTTGCGACGGCTGCGGTTGCTGCGGCTCGTGTAAAACAAAAAAGAAACACGCCGCCGATGACAAACATTTGGAAATGAAATAGTCTGTTATAATAAAACAACGCCGCAAGACGACTTGCGGCGTTTTCTTTTGCATAGCTTCACAGCAGGTTTCCCGCACTTCGGAAATCGCGGATTCCAAACGCGGAATTTTTTAGGCGGAAAGCGGTCGGGCAACGTTCTCCTTTCGAACTCCCCGCCGCCCCGCCTTTTTTTCGTCCAGCCCCCACCCTCCCGTTTCCCGAAATTCCCTTCTTTGCCGACATTGCCACCGCTGTTCGCCACATTATTCGCATATTCAACCAATACCCCCCTACAAAAAAATTTTTTACTTTTTTTTTTAAAAATAAGCTTGACAATAGGGGGGGGGATAGAGTGGACGCGCAAAAATTGGATTACTTGTTTATTTTGCAAAGGAACAACGTTATGAAAAAGACATTAAAATATACAACTCTCGCGGCACTCGCAGCACTTGCGGCTGACGCAATCCCCGCGTATGCGGAAACATTGAGCGTGGAATACAATCCCACGACATCGTCGGAAATGAAAGATCTCACCGACGCGTCGATATACACTCCCGAAGTAACGGAAATCAAGTCCACCGACGACTTAAATCTGACCTACTCCGCAAACGACAAATATTCGGTGTTTAATATGTCGAAGGACTTGACCGTCAACGACATTACCGTCAACGCAACCGCAAATAGCGGCGCATGGGCACACTATTTCCTCAGAGTGTTGGACAACACGTCGCTGAATATCAACTCCCTGACATACAAAATGTCCTCGAATTGGGGCGGATATTGCAATGCGGCTACAAAAATTTACCTCGCGGGGAAGACCTCCTTTAATATCAAAAACGACTTGATATACGAGCTTCAAAACGACCAAAACGAAATCAATTTCAATTTCGAGTCTCACGCTACGTCGACAGTGAATATCGGCGGAAATCTCGAATTGATTGCCCCCAATGCCGCAAACCTCAATATCCAGTTGGGCGGTTCGGAGAACTTCACGGTCGGCGGAATCCTCAAGATGAACGGCGAAGGCGGAATGAAGCGAATCCAGCTCGACAATGCTTCGACGGGCAGCACGGAAAAAACCTACAACCGTTCGTTCGGCGGTCTTTCCGTTAACAAAGGCGGACAACTCCGTGTAGAAGGTACTACAAACAACACGGTAAACCTTACCTTTACCAACAGCACCGAAGAGTCATACTCGGGCTACTTGATGGCTAAGACCACCAGCAGCAACAACAAGGTAAATATCACAATGAACGCAACGGCCGCCAGCGGCAAGCAGACGCTGCGCTTCCTCGACGCCACCGACAAAACTGCCGACGGCAATACCTACAACAACGCGGCAATCGATACCGTCAGCGTTTCGAACGGCACGCTGTCTTTGGGTATGAATAGCGCAATGTCCGCAAACAAGCTGGTCGTCAACGGCGAAAAGGCTGTATTCGATATCACAAGCGCAGACGGCGCGTCCGAAATCGGCAAGGCTACTTTCG
>DJPO01000109.1:0-167 GCA_002437405.1 Opitutia bacterium UBA6410
GAAAATAAACTTGAATCAATAAAACCAATCAACAATAACATCAACCAAGTCAATTTACTCCCTTAGCTCTTTGGTCTATTTTTGGGTACAGCTCACTTCTATCCCCACAGAACGCAAGTTTTTTCCAGTCCTCCGTACGCACGCCATCGCAGTTTTTCCCCAAAGCC
>DJPO01000109.1:213-5551 GCA_002437405.1 Opitutia bacterium UBA6410
AATTTGACGCGCCTAGACAGAAGCTCGCTGTCGCTCGCTTCGAAAGACTATAGAAAAGGGGCGTTGCCCCTTTCGGCGATTGGCTCTGCCAATTACGCCTATCCCCGTAGAAATTGGATTGTTTTAATTCTGTACTTCGAAAGACTATTAACAAAAAAAGGGACGTTTATGCGTCCCTTTTTTGCCTTTTATTTTACGCGGACTACTCGGAAACCTACGTTGTTATAGCCTTTGTTCGGATTGCGTCCCTCTTCTTTTTGCTCGGTTCGGCATTGGGTTCTCTTGGAATCGAATGCGCCGCCTTTGACAAGTATTTGCGAGCCGCCCGAACTTGCCTTGCCCGAAGTCCATTCCCAACAATTCCCCCACATATCGATTGCCCCGCATGCGGAAAGCGTCTTTGCGTATTTATTTACGGGGGTTATTTTGCGGTCTTCGCCGCAATTAAAATCGGCGTCCTTGGGCATATGCCCCGCAGCCAAGACCCATTCCAGCTCTGTCGGCAGGCGGTATTTTGCCTTGCCGTCCTTTTGCGTAAGCCATTTGCAGTATGCAGTTGCATCATTGTACGAAACATTGACAACGGGGCAATTCGCATTTTCCGCCGAGACTTTCAGCTTTGACGACTTCCCCGTAGCTTTTAAAAACTCGGCATACTGGGCATTCGTTACGGGAGTGTACGCTATCGAAACATTCTGAGCCGCGCCGAGAACGGGAAGAAATCCGTCCGCGGCCTTTTCGCGAACTCCGGGGCGAAGACGTGGGTCGGTAAAACGGCTCATTGTCTGGGCGACTCGGGCGTCGCGGTTGGCGAGCATCTCGGCTACGATATCCTCCATTTCGCGGACTTTCGACGCGTCTTTTGCGGTCTTTTTCAAGTCTTCGAGTTTTGCCTTTTTGCGCGCGATAACGTTGTCGTAATTTTTTTCTACTTGTTTTTTAAGTGCGGCCTTGTTGGCGGCCGTAGGATTTTTGCGGTACGCGGCGATAAGGCGCACGGTTTCGTCGTTTAGCTTGGGACGCTCCTTTTCGATGGTAGTGCTAAATTTGTGCAATTTAGCCTCGGGATTGACCGCGCCGAAGCAAACAAAACTTGCCGATAAAATCGACAAAACTACGAGAATTTTTTTCAGGTTTTTCATAAAATAAATAAAGAATTTACTTCAATAAAAAGCCCGAAATCGGGAAAAGTTTCGGGAATATAAATAGCAATACAAAACCTCCGAAAAATCACGAAAAGACAAAACATTATTTTCCCGACAGCAAAAATAAATCACAATATTCGGAGTTTATCCGTTCGGGGAACGGCTTTTGCGGGAAATAACCACACCACAGTACTGGGCAATAACATTATGGGGCAGGCTCAAATTGCGCAACAAATCGCCGTAAAAAAAATGAGAGAAAAAAAGGGAGGTGGGGCGTACGCCCCACTTCCCCTCTCTATGGCGGCACTACCACCGCACCTTGTTAGCCGATGTACAAGCCGTCTTTTATTTCGGGCTTGGGGGATAGCTTGCTCCAGTTTGCCTTGAAGTCTTCTTCGTTCGTCGCAAACAACGGCGATACTTCGATGTCGATTTCGGGGACGCCGTCCTTGTCCGTCGGCACCGATTCTCCGACCGCTTTCAGCCACCTTGCAGCCTGCTTTTTCTGGTCGTTTTTGCACGTCAGCGGCGAGTCCAGCCCTTCGGCGTTCTTTACCGGCGAAAATTCGTCGCCGCGCGCGCCTTCGATTATCACGGGGTTCTTCGCCATCGGCAATGCGTCGAATACGAACATTTCGAACTTGATTCCGTTCGGCTTGTCGGGCTTGACCTGTTCGCCCGATTCGTCGACGTACGGAATTTTCTTGTCCGCTCTGTGGAAGGGCAGTTTTGCGCCTTCGCCCGAGCCGCCCAGACGTTCGACAAAGTCGCGGTCGAGAATGTGGATTGCAACGCTTCCCGCGCGGAATTCGAGCTGTCCGTCCGCGCCGATTCTCTCCTGATATTCTTTCGGGAGGTCGGAGTATTCCACGACGCACATTTTGCCGTCGAGCACGCAGAAGTGCCCGACCTTTTCGAGCGCGTACGCTTTGGGAATCATCTTCGAGGACATTTCCGAGCCGCTCTTGATGTGGAAGCCGAGGAAATACGGGTCGATGATGTTAACGAGCGGGTTGTCGACTTGGAAGTAGCTGATGCAGTCGATGCCCCTGCGCTTGAGTTCGTCGATTGCGCCGCTGCGGCACATACCGCGCAGACAACCGCCGTGTCCGTCGGGGGTCATTGCGATTTTTCCCTTTTGTTCGAGGATAATTTTGCCCTGCTTGTCGACTGCGGGCATCAGGCCTTGGCGGAAAAAGAGAACGTCTTTTTTGTCCAGCCCGAAGAAGTTGTTTTCTTCGAAGAACGCGCGCGTTGCGGCGTCGTTGATATGGCTTGTCATCACAAGCCACGGAATCGACACGCCGTATTTGCGCTGAGCCGAGAGGATTTTTTCCGCGAAAATCTGGAAGAGGCTCTTTTGTTTTACGGGCGAAACTTTGTACAAGCCCTTGGGGGCGTTGAAGCCCAGTCTCGTGCCCTGCCCGCCCGCGACGACGAATGCCGCGAGTCTACCGGCTTTGATTGCCTCTTCGCCGATTTTCTTGGCCTCCGCCCATTCGGGGTCGGCTGCCTTGTCGGCGGGAAGCGGCGCGAACGGCGCGGGCTGGAGCTTCGAGAAATCGACTCCCGATTCCGCCTTGTCCGTCTTGAAAACAAGCTCCTTAAGCAGCCTGTCGAGCTCGTCGAGGTCTACCTGTTCGAGCTGCGCGAGCAGCGATTTTTTCGATTCGTCGTCGAGTCCGTCGAAGTATTTGAATACGCCTTCCTGACCCGCTTTTGCAAATTTTTCCCTCAAATCCATAATTAGTCCTTCGGGAATCCGTTGGGGTTGTTTTTGTGCCAACGCCACGCGGTTTCGATGATTTCGCGCACGTCGTTGAATTTAATCTGCCAGTTAAGCTCGGTCTTCGCCTTCTGCGAGTTCGCGTAGAGGGCGTCGGGGTCGCCTTCGCGGCGCGCGCCGTAGACGACGGGGACTTTCAAGCCCGTGACTTCTTCGACGCCCTTGATGATTTCGCGGACGGAATTGGGCGTGCCCGTGCCGAGATTGTAGAACGAGCACGAACCAGGGATTTCGAGATTCTTGAACGCGGCGATGTGCGCGCGGCAGAGGTCGTCGACGTGAATGTAGTCGCGCAGGCAGGTGCCGTCGGGCGTGTTGTAGTCTTCGCCGAAGACGTTAATCGAGGGGCGTTTGCCCATTGCCGCGAAAATCGTCAGCGGGATAAGGTGCGTTTCGGGGGTGTGGTCTTCGCCGATAGTGCCGTCTACCGCCGCGCCCGAGGCGTTGAAGTATCTGAGGGCGACAAAGCTCAAGCCGTATGCCCTCGCGCAAGCCTTGAGGAAGTTTTCGACGTCGAGTTTCGTCTGTCCGTAGGGGTTGATGGGCAACTGCGGGTGGTCTTCGGTAAGCGGAAGCTTCTTCGGCACGCCGTATGTCGCGCAGGTCGAGGAGAAGACGAACTTTTTGACGTTGTGGGCGATCATCGTTTCGATGAGGTTTATTACGCCCGCGAGGTTGTTGTGGTAGTATTTAATCGGGTTCTGAACCGATTCGCCGACGTTGATGAACGCCGCGAAGTGCATTACGATGTCGATTTTTTCGGCGTCGAGCACTTTGCCCACGAATTCCTTGTCTTCGAGATTCCCCTTATAGAACTTGACGCCCTCCTTGAGAGCCGCCTTGTGTCCGTATACGAGATTGTCGAGCACAACGGGGTTGTGTCCGGCTTCGATTAACTGTCTTACGCAGTGGCTGCCGATGTAGCCTGCGCCTCCGATTACGAGTACGTTCATAATTTTTTTCCGATTGAATTTGAAATTTTATTCTACAACCTTCGCGCCGTCGCCCGCCGCGCAGGTAATGATAGTCGGGTGCGCGCCGAATTTCTGCATGTAGATTTGCGCGACTTTCTCCGCCTTTTGCATGTCGAACGAGTCGTCCGTAAACGCCATAACCGCGCCGCCGAAGCCGCCGCCCGTAAGGCGCGCGCCGTAAACGCCGTCGACCGCCGAAACCGTGTCGACCAAGAAGTCGAGCTCTTCGCAGGAATTTTCGAAGAGGTTTTTGGAGCTTTCGTGCGAGGCGTTGAGCAGCTTTCCGACGCCCGCGACATCGCCCTTGAGCAACAGTTCCTTCGCCTTGAGCACGCGCCCGTTTTCCTCGATGACGTGCTTTGCCCTGTTGTAGACTTTCTGGGAGATTTTCGACTTTACCGCGTCGAGGTCGGACATCGTGAAATTGCGCAAAAGCTTGAGCTCGCCGTCGCCCGAGAGAACGCGCGCAGCCTCCATACATTCGGCGTGCCTTTCGGCGTAAAGACCGTCGACAAGCGCGTGTTTTTTAGTGGAATTGAAGAGCCAGAAGCGGCAGTTGTGCGGGAGCGGGAAGTTGGAGAATTCCTCCGTAAGGCAGTCGATGAACACGAGCGCGTCCGCCTTGCCGTAGCCCGAGACGCCTTGATCGAGAATACCGCAGGGCATTCCAACGAAATGGTTTTCGCTCTTGCGCCCGATTCTCACGAGCGTCTTTTTGTCGGTCTCGAAGCCGTAGAGCTTTGCCATCGCATAGCCGCTGGAAAGCTCGATAGCCGCCGAAGAGCTGAGCCCCGCGCCCGCGGGAACGGAGCTGGTGTCGAGCATATCGAAACCGAAGTCGGCTTTCATACCCGCTTCGAGCAGGAATTTGAAAACGCCGAGGGGATAGTTTACCCAGTTGTGCTCCTTGTCGCGCTTTTGGAGATCGTCCATATCGACGAGCACCTTTTCACCGGTCTTCGCGCTGGCAAAGCAAAGCTTTCTGTCGGAGCGCTTTGCAAGGGCGCACATAACGACCTTGTCAATGGCGACACCCATGGTATAACCGCCGTTGTAGTCGGTATGGTTGCCGATAAATTCAATGCGACCGGGGGCTTGTGCAAACACCTCGGGGGCGCGTCCGTATATTTTCAAAAAGGAGGAAGCAAGAGTTTCTTTCATTATCAAAAAAATAAACCTATTCGATAGTTGGTGTAAAGCATTTTGTTTTCCCGAGGCGCGTGAAATCACCGTTGATACGACGTTTCGGTCTTGTGCCGCAATGGGTACGTACCTTAAGTACGCACGCCATCGCGTCCCAAGCCCAAAGCCGCCGTCTGAACGGCAATTTGACGCGCCTAGACAGAATCTCGCTTTGCTCGCTTCGTGAGTTTTAAGAAGGGGCAAAGCCCCTTTTTTTATAGTCTTCCGAAACGAGCGTAAGCGAGTTTCTG